>JALLOG010000001.1 GCA_027717645.1 Desulfobacterota bacterium AH_259_B03_O07 | reverse complement strand
ACCCCTTGTTTTGCTTTATTGGGGAGACAAGGGATTTTCTTCATGGGATCTTCCGAACAGGGAAAGCTCATACTTCTCGTGGTGTAAAAGGGTTTATTAATGAGTGTTTGAAGATGATTCCAGACAGAATTGGAGAGATTAATAGAAATGTAGGAGTAGGGGGATGAAAATCGAGCAAAGGGAATTTTCACTTAGTAACCATTCCATAATGTTGTATCTCTCCGAAGACGAGTTATTTATGCCTAATGCTACGACACGATTATTTTCAAAAGTAATCCAAATACACCCCGGAGATACAGTGTTTGATATCGGTTCAGGAGTAGGCCCCCTCGCTGTTTGGGCTGCATTAGAACCGAGTAAAAGTGTCCATGCAGTTGAAGTTGTTGAAAAACAATGTGAGCATCTAAGAAGAAACATAGAACTAAACAATGTTGCTGATAAAGTATGTGTTCATAAAGGGAATTTATTTGATCCAATTCCTTCCGGATTAAAGAGCGACGTTATAATAGGAGACGTCTCTGGAATAGCCGAAGGGCCTGCGCGATCTTTAGGATGGTATCCACTCGACATTCCTACCGGAGGTAAAGATGGAACCGAAGTAATTATACCACTTATAGAACAAGCTGGAAAATATTTAACTGATGGAGGAAGATTGTATTTCCCTGTTGCAATAGGCCTTTCAGATAGCGAGAAAATCATTCAAATAGCAACGGAAAATTTTAGTGTTCTTGAACGAGTAATTGATGTAACCTTCCCACTCACAGAGCAACAACGGGCCGCAATATTGGAAAGTTCAGATTCAGCCCCTTATATTTCTATTGTTCAAAGGGGATCGAGATACGTTTGGAAGGGAAGAATCTATGAAGCTACGTCTCCTAAAAAAAATTCATGATAGAGCGATAAGGAAGTTAGAAAGAAAAAATCATAAGTTTAATTTCGCTACCTAACCATCCGCTGGGCCGGACGCCTGGGGCTTGGGATAGTGGTATCTCACCTTCTAATAATTTCATTGGATTCCAGCCCTTTAAAATAATCATGAAATTTTTGATTTTATAAATTAGTGCATGGGTTAACGTGAATAATTTTTGAGGAATAATAATAGTTAGTTCTGCTGTACTAGTTGTATTATTTATTGTTGTCGGATTCTTTCTTAACACCTATATAAAGAAAAATAATCTCTTGTTTTATGCAACTGGTACCAGCGACAAAGCACTTTTAAACTCAACGTGGGGCACGTCACCTAACGACATTCAACGGGCTAATAAAACCGAACTTCAAAATACGGGAGGTAGTTATGAAGAGAGCACTTTAGGGTGTGCATTTATGAGGTTAAATAAACAAGGCAAGGAAATGATTATGAAAAATCTTACCAAAGTGGATTAAAAACTAAGCCGGAAAGAATCTTGGGATAAAAATAGGTTGTTTTGTGTGGCAGCTTATTATCAGCTGAAACTATTGCAAAAATATCTAATGAAGATACTGGGGGCAGGATAAATGCAAGGGTATATTCACCTTTGTCAATTAATTCAGTAACTTCTCTTGTAGATTTTGTATATAGAATCTTCGATTTCTCTTCCCTAATTATCTCTTTAAAAACTACATTGTGGAGTAGCATAACACCCAAGTTCTTATAAGTTTCAGGGTAAAGTTTTTTCGGAGAAACTTTATATGAGCTATTGGAATCCTTCGACAAAATCACAAATTCCTGAGAACCAATAGAGTTAAATGCTTTATCTATACTAATCTTCTCAACTTTAAACCGCTCGCCAATTTTTCCCAAGAAATCCTTAAAAACCAGAGAATCAATATTTTTTAAAAGCCTATGAGTGGGATTGATTATAAGTCCTTCGTCCTCAGCACGAGAGAGATACATCATTACACATTCATAAGGTGCATCACCAGCATCCATTCCAAATTTACCTCTTTGAATATTCCTATACTCCAAAGCAGTCTCATATCGATGATGTCCGTCGGCAATAAGAAGATTACTATCTAACATGCCTTTATTAATTTCAGATATCTGATCACTATCTGAAATCTGCCATAGCATGTTTCTCACCCCATCTTTGTAAGTTGAATCAATCAAGGGTTTTTGAGTAATTTTTTCATCTATTGCTTCCTCTATTAATCCATCAGGATCTGAGTAAATCGAAAAAACTGGGCTGAGGTTTGCCTTGCAAGCTAGGGTAAGTTTTAATCTGTCCAATTTAGGCTTAGAAAATGTCCTTTCGTGAGGAAAAATCCTTTTCGTCGTAAAATCTTCAAGTCTAACAGCAGCTATGAAACCCCTTCTTCTTATAACTTTTCCATCTACTTCGAATTCCTGATGATAGGGATAAATTGAGGGTTTACTGTCCTGAATTAGGATATTTTGATTGATCCATTCCCTAAAGGTCTCACCGGCTTTATTATATTTACGTTCTCCTTCGCACGTTGAAAGAATCAAGCGTACTACATTATAGGGACTATCACTATATAGCTCGCTTTGCTCCTCTGGGCTTATAACATCATATGGGGGGGCAAGGACTTTTACGATTTTATCAACTTTTTCTGGATTATAACGAAACCCGCGAAAACCCTTTACAGTTGACATTAAAAAATTTCCTCAATCAACTTTCTGCTTATATCACCTTCTCGGACTATTATGGGTGGACTAACTGTTAAATCAACAACCGTAGATCCCTTTGATTTGTCAAGAGTACCCGAATCAATAATAAGATCAACTTTGGTGTCAAAAGCTTTATATACGCTATTGAAATCGAAAATATTATCCTGTCCACTTATATTGGCACTGCTAGAAGTTATAGGCCTTGATATTAAATTAAATAAGCGAACTACAAATGGATGGCTCGATATTCTGATGGCAACTTTCCGTGTTCCCGCCGTTACTAAGGGAGGGAATTTTTCTTTCTCATTAAGAACTACTGTAAGCGGTCCGGGAAGAAACTTATCAATAAGTATAGATGCTACCTCCGAAACCTCTCCTACCTCTCTAAGCATGGCTTCATTCTTAACTAAAATAGGAATTGGGTTACCAACAGGCCTACCCTTTGAAATAAAAACATTCCGTACAGATTGCTCATCAAAAGCATCTGCCCCAATCCCATAGAGTGTATCAGTAGGATATATGATCACCCCTCCACCATTTAGTACCGAAGCGGCCTTTTGAGGAGATTTAGGTTTTTCTTCTTTAATAATTTCGGTCAAGGATTAAAGTAAAAATCATTTAATATCTTTCAAATGAATAATTATGCTGGAAGTAAATGAACATGAAAAGAAGAATTGATAAATAATTCATTTTCACACCCAGACTTTCGTAGTGATTGTAAATAGCCTAGTAACAATTTGAAATGTCTCCGCTACATTTAAAAAATACACCCCCATCAAGGGGGAAGATATTTTTTTAGTAAGTGGGTAGACGACCAGTCCCTTCGTCGTTTCACAGGACAGGGTTCGGAATGACATTCTTTCCTGTTATCGCGAGCTGTAGCGTGGCGATCTCATATTTTGACATTGCTTCTTCACTTCGCTCATCGCAATTGTAGATCTTAGATATTTCGGGGACAGCCTTTTCGATTTTAAATGGGCATTCAAAAAATTGCCAAAATCAATTCCGGAAGCGTTAAAAAAAGATTTAACCGAATCAAAGGATATGAAGATTCGGCATCAGTTAATAAAAGCTAAATATTTTTAGCTGTAGGAATTGATTTAATAAATCCTAATTTTTTGACAGCCCTTGATTTTTGTTTCTTTGTATCAAGACAAAGAAAATAAAATATTAAACGATAGATCCCCAGATCCCCGATTCAAACATTCGAGGATGACGGATGAGTAAAGTTTGAGAAAATTTATTGTTTTTTTGGATTCTGTCCTCGAATTACGTGACATCTACAGCAATGACATCATCAATGTAGGAGCAGCTTCCAGCTGCGATCGGATCGCGCCAGGATGATGCGCTTACGGGACGTGAGGTTCTTCGTAGGATGTTACTTTTGGAGGGCCTTCTAGGCGCGAGATAAAACCGACAGCCAGAAAAATCGTGGCGAGAAGCCACTCCTACGAGTACATTATACCATTACTTTTAAATTACTGAGGTGGCATCCTTGTATCTAGCTTATCCCTCCATCCCCCGTAATAATACAAAGCTTTTTCTCCACCAAGAATTTTTGAAGCATAGTTTAATCCCACTTCCGGATCAAAGGGCATCATGTCAGAGCCAAAGATTATATTGACCTTCTTCTCATCAAGCATCTTAAGAGGATTTATGGTACCTGCCCTTTCTTGTCCCAAAGCCTTAACATAAGTTTCCATAAATACAGGATTGAAGTTGGGTTGTATACAAAGTGATATACCCATTTCCCTAACCCTAGTTGCCTGATTATCATTAATCATCTCTGCGTGCTCTATCCTATGTCCCTTTAATTTCACGTTTGCCTTTTCTAACGCATTTAGAGCAACTTCAATAGCAGCATCACCAATCGCATGTAAAGCGGTTTTTAGACCTCTCCTCTCAAGTTCACCTATCAATTCTACTAGTTCTTTTTCAGCTTTTAAAAGAATACCCCTACTGGCTTTATCTGTATAATTCCCACTCAAATAGGCGGTCCTAGCCCCAATAGAACCGTCAACAAAGATTTTAATCCAACCAAACTTTAAATATTCATCATCTCCATATCTATCAAAAAGTTTTAATACATTTTTATAATCATCATAATAAGGCATTAATACTACACTTATTTTAAGTTCTCCACCTTCTCTCAGTTTGAAAAATGCCTCAGCAGTCCTGGTATCTACAAAGTCATGAACTTCTACAATGCCCTTTGAGATCGCTTCATCCTGAGCCCTTAATAAATGCTCTTTTCTCTCTTTTGGTTTCAAAATAGAGGCTATGTTCCAAAGCTCCTCTTCATAAACATGTCCCAAATCCGGATCAAATTTATCCGACCTAATTATATTAAAAGATTTAATAACCTTATCGTTAACTACTCCCATATGGCCATCAATTCTTATGAGAAGTAACGGGAAAGGAAATCTATTAAGGTCATCTTTAGTAATGTTATCTCCAATTGACTCTTCATTCCATCCCCATACAACCAAAGGTCTGACATTCGTGCTTCCTAGCATTTGAATCAATTCCTCTTTTGACTTAGCCCTTTCAATCGGTATCGATTTAAGGGCAAAAAGTTCAAGATGTGTATGCGAATCGACAAATTTCATATCCTTAATATAAATTATAATATAGTTCCACGGAAAAAAATGCTCATCACTAATCCACCAGCAAGACTGGTGGTCTACCAAATTTTAAAAATAGATTCCTCTTCAGGGTAGATCACGAGTCTTGCTCATTAAATGATTTGAATCAACCCGCAAGCCTTCGTCCCGAGCCCGTATTAAACCCTGAGTCCTCAGTTGTATCGAAAGATCAAAGGGTCGAAAACCGGGCCGAGGGAACTGGTGGACTATCTTCTTTTAAAATAAGACTCCTCATGTTCATTCGAGATGACAGAAAGTAATGTTCATCATACCGAACCCAGAAATAAATTCAGGACAAGCTTGATTAAGCGTCACAGTTTTTAGACCCTGAAACGAGTTCAGGGTGACTAAGAAGTGAAGGACTAAAGTCCTCCGCTACGTTTAAGATTTGTAATCCACAGCTGGGCTATCCTGAGTCTCATCAAAGGGGGGGCCGCTCCTACATAAAAAAGAACCAGCAAAACTGGTGGACTAACCATTATTTTAAAACCATCCATTGTGATATAATGGTTGTTAGATACATAGGAACTCCTGACCCAAAATGAATACTAAACCAGAAATTGAATCGACAGAGTGGAAAAATAAATTTTGTGGTAAGTTAGTTCAGATTTTAAGTGAAGAGGGTGTTATATCCTCTCAAGATGAACTTATCGCTTACGAATGTGATGCACTGACGGCATACAGTATTAAACCAATTTTTGTAGTCCTTCCAAGGTCAACAAAACAGGTTTCTGAAGTTATTAAGCTATGTAATAAAGAAAATATCCCCTTTGTTCCAAGAGGCGCTGGAACTGGGCTATCAGGTGGTGCCCTTCCAACCGAAGAAGGAATAGTAATCACCCTTGCTCGAATGAATCATATATTAGAGATTGATATCCCAAATCAGCGGGTCGTCGTAGAGCCAGGAGTAGTTAATCTTTGGGTTTCGGATGCAATAAACAGAAATGACTATTATTATGCTCCAGACCCATCGAGTCAAAGTGTTTGTACTATAGGTGGTAATGTCGCCGAAAATTCAGGCGGGGTTCACTGTATAAAATACGGTGTTACGACTAACCATATTCTAAGCCTCGAGGTAGTACTTCCTGATGGGGAGATAGTAGAATTTGGTGGAAAAACGCTTGATCATCCAGGCTATGATCTAGTCGGATTATTTGTTGGTTCAGAAGGCCTTTTAGGAATAGTTACTAAAGTTACTTTGAGGATTATAAGAAAACCTGAAGAGATCAAAACCTTTTTAGCTTCATTTGATAGGATTGAAGATGCTGGAGCATCTGTATCTGGAATAACCGCAAAAGGGATAATTCCCGCTGGAATGGAGATAATGGATTACTTATGTATACAGTCGGTCAACAAGGCTGTTCAGGCAGGTTATCCCGAAAATGCAAAGGCAATTCTCCTAGTTGAATTGGATGGTCCAATCGACGAAATTGAAGCCCAGATGCCGCTTGTGATGGAGGTATTTAATGAAAACAGAGCAAAAGAAATAAGAATCGCAAAGGACACTGAAGAAAGGGATCTATTTTGGAAAGGGAGAAAAAGTGCCTTTGCAGCTATGGGCAGAGTAAGTCCTGATTATTATGTCCAAGACGGTGTTATTCCCAGGAGCAAGCTCGCCGAAGTTCTTGGAGAAATAAAAAATTTAAGCAAAAAGTATGGGCTACGTGTGGCAAATGTCTTTCATGCAGGGGATGGCAACTTACACCCTCTCATTCTTTATGACTCTTCAAAAGAGGAAGAGGCAGAGAAAACAGAAGAGTTAGCAGTTGATATTCTTAAGGTTTGTGTTGATGTGGGCGGTAGCATAACTGGAGAGCATGGAGTTGGATACGATAAAAAGAAATTTATTTCACTAATGTTTGATGAGAAGGACTTAGACACAATGAACCTCATTCGCTGTACATTTGACCCGCAAGGGCTATGTAATCCAGGAAAGTTATTCCCCACTCCACGCACCTGTGTGGAACAAGGAAGGAAATCATACAGAGTCCATCCAGTAGAAAAGGCTGGCTTGGGAGAAATGTATTAGAAATTAAGTATAATCAGATTCAATACAAAAATTTATTTACATTATCAAAGGTTAAAATATCTTATTTTGAATGTCTGAATCACTCAATGAAATTATCAAAATCGTTAGTCCTAATTACTTTCTAGACGAATCCCCGGAAATTGAAAAATATTCCGTGGATGGCAAAAAACCCAATCTTGTAGCGCTACCTAATACACTAGAAGAAATATCCGAAATTATCAAAATTGCAAACCGTGACTCCCTGGCTGTTGTCCCATGGGGTGGAGGGACAAAGATCAAATTGGGCAACCTACCTAATAAAGTCGATGTTGTTTTATGCACTAATAAACTGAATCAGATACTAGAGCATGAAGAATCAGATCTTGTAGCTACAACCCAGTGTGGAATATCATTGAAAGAATTTCAAAAATCTCTTCGGGAGAAGAACCAGACTCTTCCGATTGATCCACCTCACTTGGAAAAAGGAGCCACTATAGGAGGAATAATAGCTACCAATGATAGCGGTCCCAAAAGACTAAGGCACGGTACAGTTCACGGTACCATGAGAGAACTAATATTGGGTATAAAGGTAATAAGGCCAGATGGAAATATAGTCAAAGGCGGAGCAAAGGTGGTAAAAAGCGTAGCCGGTTATGACCTGCCAAAACTATTTGTCGGCTCGCTAGGTACCCTTGGGATAATAATCGAAGCAACGTTCCGTCTATATCCGATCCCTAAATTTTCCCAAACTTATCTCGTTAACTTCCCAAGACTACAGACGGCTCATGAAACTGTTCTCTCAATACTAAACTCTGCTCTAACACCTACATGCTTGGAGCTTGTGAATTTGACTCTCAGCGATTCAATTTCTGATAAACTAAACCTCGATCTAAAGAAAGGTGAATTTAGTCTCGCCGTAAGATTGGAAAATGTTGAAAAAGCGGTAAAGAGTCATGTATCCAAGCTGCGGGATATTTACAGTGAGAAAAGCAGTGGTTCAATACTACTTGAGGGTAATTCGGAAGAAAGATTCTGGAATGAAATCAGGGAGTTTCCATGGATAAAAACAGAAAATAACAGGACTGTTTGTAAATCAAGTGTTCTAATTACTGATATTCCCAAGGTATTGGAGTTGTTGGAGGAATTATCAAGAAAATTAGGAGCAGTGATTTATGCATCCGTACGAGCGGGTAATGGAATTTTAATAATCTCTATAGAAGGAGAAACATCAAAGTTAATCGAAGCAACCGCTTCGCTTAGAGATTTAGTAGGTTCTTTAAAAGGCACGATATTAATCCAACAAGCACCACAAGTGCTTAAATCCCAGATAGATGTATGGGGCGAAATAGGATCTTCATTAAACATTATGAAAAAATTAAAATCCCGGTTCGATCCTAATTCCATCATGAATCCCGGAAGATTTGTGGGAGGAATCTAAGTAATTTAATTAGTATGATTAGACGAAATGATAATCAGGGTTGGTTTGTTATCAGTCAACATGACCATGCGGAGCTTTCAGGCGAAATATTGAAATACTGGGGGAATACCGCTTTTGAAACACCGGCTCCGCATGATGAAGTATTATTTGCAACAAGGCAACACGATAATGGATGGATCGAATGGGACGCGTTACCCAAGGTATACCCTGAAAATCGATTTCCCATGAACTTCATGGAAATGAATTTCCCCGATCAGGAAACAATATGGAAACGAAGCCTTAGAAGATATTCAGCAGAACATCCATATGCCTCAGCCCTGATAGCACTTCATTTTAGAAAATTTAATCAAAAGATAATTGATAAAAATCACAGCAATAGTGAAGCTAAAATATTGAAAAAAGAAATGAATCAATTTATAGCAAATAACTTGAATGTAAAAATGTTAAATTCAGACTTGGGCCCGTTGCCAATCCAAGCCACTATCAATCTAAGCTTTGTACAAATTGGCGATATAATATCACTTGCACTTTGTCACGGCTGGACTTCTATTGAAATCAGAGACGTGCCTCTAAACTATAACGGCTCAGTGTTAAAACTCAGCCTGAAATCAGGTGACGGTAAAAACTCTACGATTAATCCTTATCCATTTTCCCAGCCATTACTTAGATTTCAAATCGGCGGAAGAAGACTAAATCAAAAGACCTTCACTGACGATGAAGAACTCAGACAAAAGTTGAATGAATGCGATTATGAAAAACTTGAATTGTCAATCCATAATGAATAAATACTAAAATGGAAGAGAAAACTACAAACTTTCAAGCATTTGATGAAATTGACACACCTAGCATGGACTTCATTAAAGACTGCGTGCATTGTGGATTCTGTCTTTCTGCCTGTCCTACATATTTAGAAACGGGAAATGAACTTGATTCTCCCAGAGGGAGAATTTATCTCATGAAATCAGCCTTAGAGGGAAAGATCCCCATGGGTGGATCTTTAGTTAAACATCTGGACATGTGTCTTGGCTGTATGGCATGTGAGCCAGCATGTCCATCTGGAGTTGATTATTCAAGGCTTATAGAAGCCGCAAGATCACAAATTGAAAGACGTTACGAAAGACCTATTACCGATAAGCTTCAACGTGCTATATTATTTTCCATTTTTCCTTATCCCAAGAGACTCCGATTTCTTCTTCCATTTCTTTATTTGTATCAAGCAACTGGACTCAGGCGCTTGGTCGAGTCTACTGGGATTCTCCTCAAGCTTTCTAAGAAACTGGCCACAATGGATCTAATGTTACCTCAAATTAATTCCTCAAATTTATTTTCATCTATGCCTAATTTTATGCCAGCTAAAGGAACAAAACGCCATAGAGTTGCAACTCTTACCGGATGTGTTCAGAGTATTCTCTTTCCCAAAACAAATGAGGCTACTATTAGAGTTTTATCGGAAAACGGTTGTGAGGTAATCGTTCCCGGGAATCAAGGCTGCTGTGGTGCACTTTCTCTTCATTCAGGAAGAATATCTGAAGCACGTAACTTCGCCCGATCTAATATAGACGTATTTGAAAAACATGGTGTTGATACAATAATTGTAAACTCCGCTGGATGTGGTTCCGCAATGAAGGAATATGGAGAAATCCTAAAAGATGACCCCAACTACGCTAATCGGGCGGAAAAGATAAGCCAGAAAACGAAAGACGTAATGGAATTTTTATCGGAAATAGGCCTTAGTGGAGAATTAAAAAGATTAAAATGTAGAGTGACATACCAGGACGCATGCCATATCGCCCATGCCCAGCGGATAAAAATCCAACCAAGAGAAATAATTAAACAAATACCTGGTATAGAATTTGTCGAGATGCCAGAATCAGAGCTGTGTTGTGGAAGTGCAGGAATTTACAACCTAATTGAACCTGAGATGTCAGAAAAATTGCTTAATCGTAAGATCGAAAATCTGAAAGAAACCAACGCTGAGTTGCTTGTTGCTGGAAATCCAGGCTGCCTACTCCAGATTCAAAAAGGGATCAAACAAGAAGGCCTAAATATTAAAACGGTCCATCCAATCGAATTATTAGATTGGGCATATAAAGGAGAATATATCTGAGCATTTTGTAAACTAAATTTTAACATAATACCTTAGGTCATAGTAATGCATCAATTCTGGCTTGTAGTCGGATCTGAGAAAAACTGGAAAGTAGCTTTTGAAAATAGCAACCTTTGGGGATTAAAGGATTTTCGAGAGCTCAGGTCTTTGTGGAGCATGCTCCGTGAAGGAGATGGTTTGCTTTTCTACGTGTCCAAACCAGTACATGGAATAATTGGTTTTGGACATGTGGTGACAAAGTTCAGACAGACGAATCCTCTCTGGCCAGATGAAATAAAGAGAAATGAAGTAATTTGGCCGCTCCGCTTTGAATTCGATATTGAGTATTGTCTTCCCCCCAGCTTATGGAAGTCTCGCAGATATACCTCACATGATTTACAGATGATAAGCAGAATGGTCTTTCAGTGCTACCCTATTGAAGAAGTAAATGCTGCAAGAGTTGCCTTGGATTTAAAGCCTCTAACCGAAACTACCATTTTGCCCATAGTCGCAGACAGAGCTACAACTGAGCCCGGCGCAATTAAACATGATGATTTAAAAGCTTATTTGGCAGAGATAGGTCGTGTTCAAGGCTACATTGCTGATGAGGAGTATGCACTAGAAAGTACACGCCTTGATGTTGTTTGGCGCAGGGTCGAGCGTTCGGTTCCCACGTTTGTGTTCGAAGTACAAATCGGTGGAGACATTTATCATGCGATGGCTAAACTTAAACATGCTTTCGACCTTTGGAATAGTCATATTTTTCTGGTTGCAACCATGGGTGATAAGAGCAAGTACGAGGAATTGCTATCGGGAACCTTTCACGAAGTAGCAGATCAAATGCGATTTATTGATATCACCTCAATTAAGGAGTTGCTTGAAAAGAAAAGGGATTACAAAGATTTGGAGCGAGCTCTAGGTATTTTTAAAAGATAATTTTATGAAAGTGTGCATCTTGCTGACTACAACTATGAGTTAAATATTAAACTCGTAACAATGGAGGTATAAAACCATGAGTGCAAGAGAAAGGATAGTTTATTCCATCAATGTCGAAGACTTACAAAATGTAGCTGATCAGGAACTAGACAGAGAACTAACAGATAAAGAAATAGAATTTATTGAAAACCGGATTGATGACTATATAGATTGGTATGGAACAATAACCCTAGCTTTAAATGATCTAAACGAACTAGGATCAAAGAATTGAATATATATCTTAGAACAGCAGTAATAATAGCGATTATCCTTTTAAATTCCTCTGTATCTTGGATAAAATAAAACGAGATAGTTCTTCGTCTCCGAATATCCCAATTCGAATCGTAATTTCGGTAATGTTATCACCTTGTCTCTTCAGGCTTATGCGTGCCTTCTTATTATCAGCAGTATAGGCATCAAGTCTTCCTGCGGTAACGTCGTGCTCTTTATCCGTCACAACCAATTGCATCTCGTCAACCGCTTTCTCTGTTGCTATCCATACGTCAGATACTGAATAAGCTTCGGTTGCCTTAAGCTCACCCGTAACATAAGCAACTGTTCCAGGAGGTACATGAATTTGTCTAACTAATGGTACCACTACATCCCCCATCGGACTAAACGTATAAGAACCCTGATTTAAAAGTGGTATAATTCCGAGTAATCCTAAAAGAAACCATATTTTTAATTTAATAGCGCCACGCCAACGATCCATTAGACTTTGTTGTACGGATTGCTTCGGAAAACTTAAACCTAGTATTATGCAGTAAAATGAAAATAGAAACACTTTAGCAAGCCGTATAAAATCAGCTCGTTTAAGTCTAATAAAATTGCTAAGATATTAACTTCATCTACAAAGACATTAAGGAGTATACGTTATGAGATATAAGGTCAATCTCAAAAAGACCGACGAGGGTTACTCTGTTTGGTGTCCTGGATTACGTGGTTGCTGGTCGCAGGGAGATTCAGAAGAAGCTTTAGAAAAGATAAGAGATGCAATAAAATCGTATTTAGCAACCATCGAAGAATTAAACAAAAACAATGGGAGTTAAAATTATGAAAACGAAAAATAGGATTATTTATTCCTTAAATGTTGAAGACTTACAGAATGTAGCCGAACAGGAATTAGATAGAGAACTTACTTATTGCTAACTGATTGAAGTGAAACATAAATTAAGTATATTTATCCACTGTGATTTTTATGTTAGAGAAGCAATAAAAGAGGTTGTAGAACCAGAAAACACTAACGAATATCCCAAGGTTAACAAATTGAGTGAAATTTTTGAGACAATATTATGAAAATAAATAAAATACTTGATGAATTCAGAGCTGAAGTTGAAAAACTATATAGTAAGAAATTAAAAGATATCGTTCTCTATGGTTCATGGGCGAGAGGTGATGCAACAGAAGAATCAGACATTGATCTGCTTATTGTTCTCCAAGGGAAAGTTATTCCTGGAAAAGAGGTTGATAGAATGATCAACATCATTACCGATATCAATCTAGAATATGGCGTATTACTCTTCGTTTATCCCATCTCCGAAGAGGACTATTCCACAGTAAAAAGCCCACTACTTATAAATGTTCGGAGAGAAGGAATATCTGCTTGAAAGAAATAGAATCCCTAGTTAAAAGGGCTAAAAGATATATCAAAAGTGCAGAAGTACTTCTCAAGGATGGAGATTACGAATCTTCAGTTTCAAGAACATACTATGCGATGTTGTATTGTGCTCAAGCAGCATTGCTTAGTAAGAACTTATAATTCTCGTCTCACAAAGGTGTGATTTCTGCTTTCGGAAAACATTTCATCAAAACAGATATTCTTGCAAAGGAAATGAGCAGGGAACTAAATAGAGCTTTTGAAAAGAGACAGCTAGGAGACTATGATCATACATTCGTTATAACCAAAGTGGAGGCAGAAGGAATACTTAAGAATGGAAAGAAATTTGTAGATAAAATAATTCAGTATTTAAATAAGGAAAAAAGATTATGAAGTATCACAACTAGGTTGGATTGTTATATGATTGCAAGAAGTTTCTGTTTTGTATAATTTATGCACAATATCAGAAATCGTCTTTAAATTAATAAAGGTTAAAAATTATGAAAACAAAAAATAGGGTTATTTATTTCATCAATGTTGATGACTTACAAAACGTAGCTGATCAGGAACTAGAAAGAGAACTTACAGATAAAGAAATAGAATTCATCGAAAAACGACTTGGCGATTATATTGACTGGTATGGTGCTAAATTTTCAGCTTTAACCGACCTGAAGAATTAAGATTTAATATTCAAGCTTAGGTCTGTAAGATTTATTTATCCTTTTAGATTCTTCTGTATCTTTGATAAAATAAAACGGGAGAGTTCTTGGTCACCAAGAGTTCCAATTCGAATCGTTATTTCAGTAATGTTATCACCATGTCTTTTAAGGCTTATGCGTACCTTCTGGTTATCAGCAGTATAGGCATCAAGTCTTCCTGCTGTAACGTCGTGCTCTTTCTCGGTCACAATCAATTGCATCTCGTCAACTGCTTTCTCTGTTGCTATCCAAACGTCAGGTACGGAATAGGCTTCGGTTGCCTTAAGCTCGCCTTTAATGTATGCAATAGTTCCAGCACCGGCTGCTACACCCACCGTTCCAGCTGCCGCAGCCCAACAACCCTGATTTAAAAGTGGTACAACTGCTATTAATCCCAACAGAACCCATTTTTTTAATTTCATATTTTCCTCCTTAATGTAAAAATACAATGCATAGACACGATTATAGTTTATTTGAATGCTGTACCAAAATTGGGAAATATGATAATCAGTATAAACATTTAATGTCAAGCAATTATATAATAAAGAGAAAAGCCATACTAGTTTGGAATTCTTTTAGCTCGATATAATGGAAAAAAATGAATTAATTCATTATTACCTAATATTTGTTCAATTTCAATGAATAACATTACCCTACTCTCACCTGCTAAGGTTAATTTGACACTGGAAATCCTTGGCAAAAGGCCTGACGGATACCATGAAATTAGATCAATTATGCAGCCAGTAAATATATTTGATGAGATTAAGATTGAAATCTTTGATGGGGTAGGAATCGAAATTCAATCAAAAGGGCTTAAATTGCCTTCGGGAGATGAAAATCTTGCATGGAGGGCCTCGGATCTCTTTCTTAAAGAATCTAGGCTAAGTTTCAAGGTTAGAATTTCTATTAAGAAAACAATACCATTGGGGGCAGGACTTGGTGGTGGGAGCAGTAACGCCGGAGCAGTCCTGGTAGGCTTAAATAAAATAACAAAGAAACTTACCCAAGATGAACTCCTTAAAACCTCAGCCAAAATCGGGGCCGATGTAGCTCTTTTTATAAATTGCAGGAGCGCGATAGCAGAGGGAATAGGAGAACAAATCACCGTAATAAGAGATTTCCCTCTATTTCACTATCTGATTATTAACCCCGGATTTGAAGTATCAACCAGAAAAATCTATGAACAATGGGAAGAGACCGATAAAGAAGAATTAAGACTTGAAAATATTGAAAACACTATTTCGATGTTTAGAAACGGAAAGTTTCCACTTTGGAATGATCTAGAAAAAGCTGCTATTGGAGTATACCCGGAGATAAAACAGCTAAAAGACAGGTTAATCGATATCGGAGCTAGAGCAGTATCTATGACTGGCAGCGGTCCGACCGTCTTCGCTGCCTTTAAAGAGAAAAAAGAGGCAAGTATTATTTATAACTACATCAAAGATAGCTCAAAGTTCAAAGTATATTTAGTCAAAGGAATATCGGGTTGGCATAGACTTTAAAGAATGCAATACAGGGTGTAATTTAATTTAACACACTTCGACACGCTCAGTGTAAACGGTTTTGCTTATTACGAACATCCCTAGACAAGTCGAAGGATGATATTCAAAGACGTCATAAATTAAAGGCTTACTCGATTGATTGGTAGTTTTTTCCTACCTCCGATTTTAGATCCCAATTCTCCCAAAAAAGTTCAGAAAAATAACCAAGAAAATCTCTTATTTGATCACATATGAAAAGCTTGGTAATATGTCGGAATAAACGATACTACTTTTGGATTTTCATTGATTAAAGAGACTCATAACATACATTGGGGCGTCGTCTAATGGCAGGACTCAGGCCTTTGGAGCCTGCTATGGTGGTTCGAATCCACCCGCCCCAGCCAATTCATCATCATCCTGAGACAAGGTCAATTTCCTTCCTTCATTAAACTCACAAATCTTCGAGGGCTCCATGCATCCCTCTCCTCCTTCGTGAGAACGGACTTCTTTCGGGTTGGCTTCTCTTCCGAGCAGCCGGCAGTTAAAAATATCGTTACCGTTACCAAAAATAGCAGTGCGTTAGTTCAGCTACAAATCTGCGAATTTTTGTTAATCATAGCGATCCTCCTCGATATATTCAGCTGATTACTAGAATTCGGAATCAATCGGCATGTCCATAGGTTCCATTTCAATAGGTTCATAATCCGGCATTGGTTCGGGTATTGGCTCATAAGGCTCAACCGGCTCGGCCATTGAAGTCGACCTATCTGAATTTTTTATCGACCCATTTAGACCACTGGTTCAGAATATATCAAAGTGTACAATAATATACAAATTATGACTCAGTCACTATCCTGAAGTGAAAACTTCCGCTTTATTCCGGCTTTTTGAGAAGTGGTATAAGCCATCGAAATTTTAATCTATCGGACTGATAATCTTATTGTATTAGCCTTATTATTGGCAATCTATGACGATTCTACGACTGCCCTTCCGACAATCGAAACGGTCATTGCAACTCATCTGGTTTTACATTTCGAGGTTGAAATGGATAGAAAACCCGAGCTATTGGCTTGATTAGATTATCTAGCGTTTAGGAGCGAATTTCGCGAGTGCATCGTCGAATATCTTAATCCGTGAAGGGATCTTTCTTTCCTCGAGAAGTGTTTGATAGGCAGATAAAGGCTCACCGTAGGCTCTAGTATTTCCCTTGCTGTTGAAGCTGAGCTTTAGACCACCCAGGTCCGCGCCGGCAAAAAAGCCATCCTCTGATAGTGTATAAGTGATAAAAGAGAAACCCTTGGTATGTGAACCAGTCATACCCCCCAGGTTTCCTGCTACAGCTGAGGCCTGAGCCGAACCAAATGTCACGCTCTCTGATATCAAACCACCGACTCCTCTTTCATCCATTACGAGAGTTATTACATCGAAAGTACTCCCCCCGATTGAAAGACCTATAGAACCTCCACCAGCGTTGAAGAAAGCTGGTGCACCCCACCTTCCTGTCTTTCGATCCCTGCAACTAGCTAGTCCCTTTCCGCTTTCAACAGTTATCACTAATCCTGCTTTTACCATTTTGGGTATTACTACTATGCACATTGCGTCGTTGATTAGTTCCTGTGGAATCCTCTGACTAGGACCTGCATTCGCTTGTGCGTACAAAATGTTGGCGCACTTTACTGCTCTTTCATCAAGCTGAGCCTTGGCAAACTCAACTCCTACAAAGCTGATCATAAATGATAATACAATTAAGGAAAGTATTAATCTGTTACTCATCTTAGATCCTCCTTGGAACTTGATTATTTCCTGCAATTTTTTACAGATTTTCAATTGTAATTGCAAGAAAGATGGTTTTAGACAGCGTAGATACGTTAACATAATCTTTGTTCATTGTCATTACGTGCACATTCACTTAGCTTAACAAAGCAAGAATTAGACGGATTTGAAACATAATCAATATAAAATCCACCCTATCCCTCCTTTACTAAGGAGCAAACTGAATTCCTTTGACAAACTGGAGAATAAAGTCACTCTTTGATAAAGAGCCAGCCCTGAGCTTGACGAATGGGGGATTTAGGGAGATTTAATTAATTCAGGTCGTTGAGACTATCTTGAGACCCACAATAGATCCTATTAGTATCGCAAGGAACAATACTCTGCCAAGACTAACAGGATCCTTAAAAAATATCATTCCAATGATAGCTGTACCAAAGGCTCCAATTCCCGTCCAAACAGCATAGGCAGTGCCAAGAGGAATGGTAGTCAAAGACTTAGTAAGAAGCCAGAAGCTTAATGCGGAAAATATAAGAAAGCCAATTGAAGGAAGTAGCTTGGTAAACCCTACTGAAAGCTTAAGGAATGATGTAAATCCAATCTCGAATATCCCCGCGAATGCAAGATATACCCATCCCATTTATTAATCCTCCTATTTCTATTTTTATAAACCTCGACGCTTTTGCCATCTTTTTTGAATTATGAAAATTACTGAAACTAGTAAAAAAATACTCTCTCCTAATTTTGTGTTTATCAACGCAATTAAGATAGATATTATGGCCACGGAAGGTTCAACAAGCGTCTCCTCCCTGATTCTTTTAATGACATTGTAACTCAGTTCAGTTAAGAGGTGTCAGGGCTTGACTTTTGACTCAACCCTATTAACTATTATTAATATTCGATCTCTTCTCATCTGTTTTCCTAACCTTCCCGATACTTCACTCAGAGCACTGTAATTTATCCCTCCAAATAATTCCCCTATTTACGCATTACTCAAACCACTATAGCGCTTGAGCAAATATATCGGGACTGTCCCAGTACAAGTTCTTGATTTTAGAATTGATGTATGCTATGTTGTATTTGTTGGGGGATTTTTTTCTATTACTCATTGAGTTCTAAATTAGGACTCAAACTTGCGGAAAATATTTTTTTAGTAATCGCGTTTACCTCATAAAATATATAAATAGGTTTTTTTTTGCGATTAAAGATTATTAGTAACTTAATTGGGTAGCTAATGTTTTTTAAACCTGTTTGAAATATCGAATATGTGATGGGGGGGTTAAAATAACTTGAAAGGATTTTTTCTGATATTGAAGAAACATCAAGGAATCAGGGGAAATTTGGTATCTGTCGAGCGCCATTTTTACTAAATATATAATACTACATTTCGGTGATGGTAAGGAATAAAAATTGACTGGGTTATTTATTGTACAGGAGGAGTTAGGCAAATGGTTGAAGAACAGAGAAACATGTATGAACATTTCTCAAAATTAGCTATTTCATATGGATGCATGAGGACAACAGATGAAGAACCAATTGTATTTATAAGTAATAGATTAAAACATTTGAGAAAAATAGAGGCAGCGGATATTGGATGTGGTCAGGGTAGGTATGATTTATTGTTGTTTAAAAATTTAAGCAATCTACATTTAACATGTATTGATATAAATGAAGTGATGCTTGAGGAAACTTATCATAATCTGAAAAGTCACGGTATAACAAATTTTAAGACAATAAAGGCCGATGCTAATGAGCTGCCTCTGGATGATGATTCATTGGATTGCATTTTCACTTTTAATACAATGAATCAGTTTGATATTCCAAAGTTTATGCAACAAGTGAGCAAGGTTATTAAGGAAAATGGTTTGGTGTTTATTTATACTCGATTACGAAGTCAAAATGGTCGGAATATTTGGGGAAAGTATTTCCCTAAGTTTTTTGAAAAAGAAAACAGACTTCCTGAGTTTCATGAAATTAATGCTATGACAAATTCCACTCTATTTATAGAATCTGTCAAAGATTTCAAATTTGAAAGACGAGATACCTTGCAACACCTTATAAATAAGGCAAGGAACAGATTCTATTCAGTTTTCTCTTTATACGACGAAGAAGAATTGGAGGAATGTATAAAAGTGTTTGAAAAAAATGTAATCAGCAACTTCAAAGATACTGAACAGGTTGAATGGCTTGATGAGTACTCTTTATTAATACTAAAACGTCTTACATAGATTTATCGATCAACACCATTTCGTTCAGTTATCAAATAATAAAATTCATTAAGGAATTAAGGTCGAATGAATATTAAGTTAGTAATATTTGATTTGGATGGTACTTTAGTTGATACTATGGATTCCTATGCAGATTCTGCAGCTAGCCTGATGCAAGATAAATATGGAGTCGATTTTGGCAGTGCACGATCATTATACCTAGAAACATCCGGCTTCCCCTTTTGCCAACAGCTAGAACAAATTTTCCCAGATCATCATTTGAACTATAATGTTGCTAACCAGTTTGAGGAGTGGAAAAAGGGCTTATTAATGACTGACCATCGGCTTCGGCATGGGGCTTCAAAAGCAATTTTTCATCTCATTGAAAATGGTTTTAAGGTTTGCTTATCTTCAAACAACATACAAGAAAATATAGACAAAATTGTGAATAGATGGGAAGTAGAAATCGACTCTGCCCTTGGTTTCAGATTTGGAGGTTTTCAAAAAGGTGGATCCCATTTCTCATGGTTTGAAAATAAATTCAATCTTAAACGGACGCAGATGGTCTTTATCGGGGACTCTCTAAACGATTATCGAATAGCTCGGGACTTTGGAGTACCATTTGTCGGAGTAACTTGGACTTTTGGGCAGGAGCGTTTCAAGGCATTAGACAAGGATATTCCATGTTTTTCTGACTTTGTCAGTGTTAATAATTGGATTTTTTCACATGCTGAGTTAGTTATGGATGTTCAACTTAGTTAAGGGATTTCATATTTTTTACATCTCCCTTATTTTGAAACACTTTTTACCAAAACGAGATTAAATACCGACGAATCGATAGCAATCATATCTCCTAACTTTTCATGTACCCCTATATTAATTCTATTACCATGGCGAGAAAGCCGTTTCAACAGCAGATTCAAATATTGAATCTGTGGCAGATGGAACTCATCAATATTGAGAGTAACACATGAATATGTGTTTTGGAGGACCTTTTCTAAGTGATGGGTAGCTTCTATAAAGAAATCACGATCTAACAACCCTTTCATGGAAATCGAAAGGTTAGAAGCAGAATTTTTAACTTGATCAAGACTTACCACTAGAGTACCATTACGTAGATAACTCTGAAAGCCTTTTTCGATCAACTTGAAATAGCTATCGGCTAGCTTATTTGTTTCATGAAACTCCTGAATAAAATGACGTTCAATATAGTCTCGCATGGTTAATCCAACAATCCATTCTGTTATAAACTTTTCAAACAGTCGCGGGCTGGAAAAAGGTATGGATCGGATAAAATGGAACAAACGCGAAAAACCGCCTGGTAATATTCCATGGACAATCAATGATCTCAAAATTTTCAAACCTTCTCTAAATGGATAGGTACCCCCGTCAGGCGGGCTGGAAAGATAACGCAGCTTAGTTTTGATCCGATCTGCGATGTTATGATTGTCATACAATCGAAAATAAAGGTCACGATAGCCTCTTACCATTTCGTCATATCTCATTTGCTTGGGAATAATATTCGTGCCAAGCTTCGTGTTGTCAGAGTCGTTTGCATCATGAATAACTCTTCCTTCTTTTGCCAGACGTTCATAAAGAGGCGTTTTCGGTAAAGCGATTAAAAGCCCGATCATTGCTGATTGGATTCCTGACTCCATTATAAACCGATATTGCTTGTCAAACGTCTCCGTAGTGTCATTATCGAAACCAATTATAAATCCGGCGAGAACCTCAATCCCATAGGAATAAATTCTCCTAACAGAAGTGAGTATATCTTCACGTATATTCTGAAATTTTAAGGTTTCTTTCAAACTATCCTCATCTGGTGACTCGATTCCAATGAATACCCAATTGAAATTCGCTTCACGAAAGAGCGTTAGAAGTTCTTCATCCTGTGCAAGATTTAATGAAGCCTCCGTACCAAAATTAAATTTATAGTTATGTTCTTCCTGGTATTCTCTTAGATATTTTAATAGTCTTTTTGCAGCAGGTTTGTTGCCGATTAGGTTATCATCGACATAAAAGACCCTGTTTACATTTAAATTTAAACCCCTTAAGGCATCCAATTCTTTACCTACCTGTTCGAGAGACTTTATACGTGGTTTACGTCCAAACATAACAATTATGTCACAAAACTCGCAGCGAAATGGACATCCTCTTGAGAACTGCAAGCTAACTGCCCGATATTTGTCTACTTTTAAAAGATCAAACCTGGGAACGGGAGAATCTTCGAGTGAAACTTCACCAGTTTCTTGGTATAAACTTTTTTGCCGGCCATTTTCGAAATCTTTACAAAACTCCTTCCAAATATACTCTGCTTCACCAGCGATTACTGTATCAGCTGTACCTTCATACTGTTCGGGACATAGTGATGCAAAACTCCCTCCTGCAACAACAAAATAGGCTTTATTTTTATAAAAAGTTAGTAATTCCTTTTGTCGATTAAATTGAACCCCCATACCACATATCCCGATTATATCCGCATCAGGCTTAAGTGGTATAGACTCGATGTTTTCATCAATAATTTCTATTTCCCAATCTTCAGGGCTCAATGCTGCTAAAGTAGCCAATCCTAAAGGAGGGTTTACCGCTCTAATGTCATTTGGCAAAACAGTATCAATTGCCCATTTAAAACTCCAGAAACTTTCAGGAAACTTTGGATTGATAAGTAATATCTTCATAGACTTTTTCTCCTTGCTTATTAGTTCAACTGTGATTAACTATAACTAAAATAACCTTATAATTTGATTTCAACAATAATTTCTCTCAATGTGTACCCTCGAATAATCAAATTACCTCTACCTTGACCTCATCAAAAGATTGATTTTCTAACATCGATGAGTATAATCGAGATTGTATAGAAAAAACACTGAGAAAAGGCAGTTGATTGAATTTGCTGATATGAATTGGGTTGATACGGTCAGCCTGTGAAAGCATATCATTAGAGTACTTCCAATAGCAATCCGATAGTAATCAATTCCTTTATTTCATTATTAAATTTTTGATTATTTTATATTATTCAAGATTGTAATGGGGAAAAGGTGGTGCAAATAAAGAAATTAGACTCTGAAGAAAAAATTTCAGGAGTAAATGAGCCAGGAGAGTTTATCCTAGAAGAAGATGCTCTTATGCCCATTGACATCGAAGATAGCCTCATGCTTGACGTTGTAGATCCTGAATCTGACTTTGAATCCAAAGAATTGAATTCAACAGAAGAAAAGTGGCCTTTGACTCCAGATGAAAATATCAGGGTGAAACCAAACAATTAATTCATTTATTAAGACTAAGCCTTGTCGAAAGGTTTATTTTGACAGCCAAAAGATCAGGCATTAAAGAATTTCAGATTGTTGTTGATTGTAATCACGAAAAGATACGAAATCATTAATGGTTAACTGTATTTTCTTTAATTTAATTAAAATAGGGAAAATCTATCAGAAACAATAGAATCCAGGGAAAGAATTATCTAGATAGACAATCTACGCTACCGGATTAACCTCTCATAATTTCTAAACATACTCTACGACTATTTTAAAATTTGCTGAGAACTTATACTAATTTTCAGATAGACTCACTTCAATAGCTGATTTAATTCCCTCTAGATTTGCACCTGGAACAACCATTCCATTTACAATAAAAGTTGGGGTAGAACTCACACCTATAGACCTAGCTTCATTCATCTCATTTTGAACCCTTTGGGCAACCTCAGGAGAACCTATACATTTGTCAAACTCATCAGTATTTAAACCAATATCCTCGGCAATCTGTTTGAACTCAGCCTCAGAGTTCTTTTCTGTAATCTCCCTCTGTTTTTCAAATAACAAGTCATGATACTCCCAAAATTTTTCATTGCCCTGCTGTTGGGCGCAAATTGAAGCAATTGCACCATCCATAGCCCATTTGTGCATGGGGAGGGGTAGTTGTTTAAAGACCACTTTTACCTTGCCCTTATACTCTTCCAAAATCTTAGGTAAAAATTCCCCAGCGCGTTTACAGAAGGGGCACTGAAAATCTGAATATTCAACTACCGTGACCATTGCATTCCCATCACCCTTTATGGGTAAGCCGTCTAACGATATTTTGCTCATCGTCTCTCTTAAGGGATCAACTGATGTGTCAAGTAGCTCTGCAAAAACTATATGTTTCCCATCATCGGTTATGACTACAGGTATATTTTGACCGCCAGCCGGTAGATTACCTGTCTTTAACCCCTTAACTGGAGAATCTTCAAAATTCTCAATATTAGTAGCTTCACCAAGAATTATATATCTGCCATCCACACTGATAAGAAACTTGACATCACCCGATCCCCTTGGTGAACTTACAGCAAATAATCCCTCTTTTAAGCCGTCAATTGAACTGTCCTCAAGACCCGAAACCTCAATTGATGTACCGGAGGGCAAACGTGATCCCATTGTTTTCCTTAAAAAGGTCAGTAATCTTTGTTCTTCTTCTGGAGATATGTTATTCTTCGATTCTTTGGTTACTTCAGACGTTTTTTGATCTCTTTGCGGAATGTCTCCCTTTTTATCTTCCCCATTTTTACAGGAAATTAAAATTAAAGCTAAAAGGATATAAGATGCCACTATTAATTGACTATAACTTTTTCTACTCATTGTACTCTCCTCGTTTATGTATCTATTTAATTTTTTTAGGTCAAATTAATGACTATAATTATAAATGATGAATCAGATATGTTAATAAGATTTTTACCTAAATCCAAAAATATTTTAGGTTAAGATTAATACCCGATTACGCTGTACGAGGCAAGTCCATATAACACTATCTGATTAGTTAAGGTTAACAAAACTAAACAAATGTTAATAAAATAGGTTAGTTATGTATACAATTAATCGTACCTTCTTATTTATAGTATTATCCATATCTTGACTTGCCTGATGCATAGGCTATATTCGTTATAAGTACATTTCCTTAAAATCTCTTTACCAAAATTATATAAGGTAATTTGGTTTAGGATATTTTAATAACAGGCAAAAAACAAAAGCCTTTTATATAAAACGCCCTATTGTTAGAAGCTCCATTCCTTATTATTTAGTATTTTTATTGGAGTTGTAAATGTCATCAAAAATCTTAGACAATCTCAATCCAATCCAGACCGACGCTGTCAAGCATATCAATGGGCCTATTCTAATACTTGCGGGAGCTGGATCGGGAAAAACAAGAATTATTACTCGTAGAATTGCTTATTTGATAAAAGAATTGAGCGTGCATCCTTCAAATATTTTGGCCGTAACCTTTACTAACAAAGCCGCAAATGAGATGATAGAAAGAGTTCGTAGATTACTTGATCAAGATGCTCGAGAACTATGGATAGGAACCTTTCACTCAATCTGTTTGAGAATCTTAAAGCGGGATATCAATAAATTAGATGGTTATAGAAATGATTTTATAATCTATGACGAACTAGACCAAATAAAGCTAATAAAGAATTGCATGGCTAGTTTGGGTCTCAGTGAGAGGATTTTCTCTCCAAAAACAGTCCGTTCCAAAATCGACTCCGCCAAAAACGCAGGTCCTAATGCAGGTGATTTCGGTTCAAATATTTATGACCAGAAAATTTCTAGCATATATGACCTTTATGAAAGGGAGCTAAGGCTAGCTAATGCACTAGACTTCGGTGATCTACTGGGTGTAACTGTCAAGCTTTTTGAGAAAAGGAATGAGGTCCTTGAAAAGTATCAGAAACAATTCATACATATCCTGGTTGACGAATACCAAGATACAAATCATTTGCAGTATAAAATAATCAATTTGCTGTCAGGAAAACACAAGAACATTTCAGTTGTAGGAGATGACAACCAGTCTATTTATGGGTGGCGAGGCGCAGACATTACAAATATTCTCAATTTTGAAAATGATTTTCCCGAAGCAAAAGTCCTCAAACTCGAGATGAATTACAGGTCTACTAAAAACATACTAAGGGCCGCTAATTCTATAATTCAAAGAAACAGAATTAGAAGTGATAAAAAGTTATGGACAGAAAATCCCGATGGTGATCAAATCACATACTATGAAGCGTCCGATGAAATAGATGAAGCTAGAAATGTCGCTTCGCAAATTAAATCTGAAGTAACCAAAAACGGGCATTCTTTTAAGGATATTGCAGTGTTTTATCGAACTAATAATCAGTCCCGCTTAATTGAAGAAGAGCTGCTAAACCTGGGTATACCTTATACAATAGTAGGAGGAGTCAGTTTTTATGAAAGGGCTGAAATAAAAGACATCATAGCGTACCTAAGGGTTATTGCGAATCCTTCAGATGATCTTAGCTTTAGGCGTATAATAAATGTTCCTAGAAGAGGAATTGGAAAAGCAACTATAGACGCTATTTGCAAATTAGCCAGGGAAAAAGGAATTTCATTATATGATGCTTTAATACTCACAATAAAGGATAAATCTGTCAGTAGTAAAACACTAAACAACCTTGTAAAGTTTGCGGATCTAGTTTCAAAACTCAAACAGCATTCTACGAATCTTAGTGTGAGAAAACTTCTCCAAAAGGTTCTTGAATATACTAACTTTTTAGCATCGCTAAAGAACGATGGGGAGAAGAGGGAAAACATAGGAGAGATTGTTAATTTAATATCTGAATTTGAAAAGGAGAAAAAAAACTCCTCATTAAAGGACTTTCTAGATTGGATTTCGCTATCAACCCACGTTGACAGATTTAATGGAAAAGCAAATCAAGTTGCTCTCATGACCTTACACTGTGCCAAAGGTCTGGAATTCCCAATCGTATTCGTTATAGGTATGGAGGAAAAGTTATTCCCCCATATTCGCTCAATAGGTGACGGAAAACTAATAGAAGAAGAGAGAAGATTATGCTACGTGGGTATAACAAGAGCAAAAGAAAAGTTATTTCTTACCAGTACTTCAAAAAGAAAATTCTTCGGGAATGAACAAAGATCGATACCTTCGAGATTCATAACTGAGATTCCAAGGAACGTCTTGCATTGGAGAAGCTATCAACAAAGTCCAAGGGATAAATATTCTATTTCTATATCAACGAATTTAGTTTCAGAGAGAAACGGTAATGGTTTAGTCGAAAATGCCTATGCAGTCGGAGAGGGCGTATTACATCATTCTTTCGGCAGGGGAGAAATCTCCAAGATAGAAGGAAAGGGCAAGGAGACAAAAGTCGTAATTCTTTTCCCAAACCATGGAAAGAAAAAAATCCTTGCGAGTTTTCAAGGGCTGAAAAAGATCTAGCAATAAGTAAGTGAAGAAATTCTTTATCGATTACTAACAATGAACAATTTGCAAACTATGAAGAACAGCTTATTACTAAATTCCTTGCCCAATCAGGAACCGGATTAGAATACCCGTTGTTTTCGGGTTGTTCGCGATAAGGGTTTCTCAACACTTGGTGAAGGCGGTCAATCTCGGAGTAATCAGAATTTTCAACTGCTTTTCTAATAGCCACCTCCGCGAGGTAATTTCTGAGAATGTACTTAGGATTTACTCTTTCCATAGCCTTTTTTCTTACTGATTGATCAATATTCTCAGCCTTGAGTCGATCAATATACACGGACTCCCATTGATCAAATATCCCGCTGTCAATGAACATCTTCCTCAATGCGTTGTTACTTCCTTTGCCGTTAAGGGAGAAGTCGCTTAGTTTCCTTAAAAAATTCGTATAATCTACTTTTCCAACTTCCATCAGAGACAGCATATTCTGAATTATTTTAGAATCTTCATCCTTTTTCTCGAATAAACCAAGCTTCTTTCGCATGATTTTCAAATAACTTTGTTTAAAAGTACTCTCATAATTTCCTAGCGCCTCCACTGCTTCATCTCTGTTTATAAGACTTATTGAGGATTGCGCAAACTTCTTTAGATTCCAATATGCGATACTATATTGGTTTTCGAACGAATACCTCCCAAAGTGATCTGAATCATTTGGTATGTATTCGGAATTATATTCCTCAATAAAACCAAATGGACCATAATCGATTGTAATTCCCAATATCGACATGTTGTCAGTGTTCATGACTCCATGAGTAAATCCAAACGCTTGCCACGCTGAAATAAGCCTAGCAGTCCTTTCAACAACCTCTTTAAGAAATAGCTTGTATTTGTTTTCCTCTTCTTTTAGATGAGAGAAATGATGGTTTATGACATAGTCGGCTAGCAACATTATATAATCATCCTGCTCTCTGTAGAAGAAAGCCTCAAATGAACCAAAGCGTACATGGCTCTCTGCCATACGAACAAGCATTGCGCCAGTCTCCACTTTTTCACGCTGAACTTTCTCATCGCTCCCTATGATACAAAGAGCCCTAGTAGTAGGTATTCCCAGACCATGCATAGCCTCACTACATAAATATTCTCTTATAGTTGACCTCAGCACAGCTCTCCCATCAAATTCTCGCGCATAGCGAGTCCTCCCAGCGCCTTTTAAATGCAAATCCCACTTCTCACCCTTTAAGTTTCTGACTTCCCCCAAGAGAATCGCCCTCCCATCCCCTATTCTTGGATTATAAACTCCGAACTGATGTCCCGTGTAATACATGGCTACTGGTTCCGAACCAGAAATTTGCCCAATCCCTGAGAAATATTCCAAAAACTCGTTTTTCTCAGCCTCCTTAGGGTCTAGATCAATTAGAGAAGCGGCATCCGGATTGAAACAGACTAGATGAGGATTGTCAAATGGCGTTGGGCTAACTACATGATAGAATTCCTCTGGCAGTCTTCTATATGTATTATCAAATTCAAGCTCTGTAATCTTTCTCACGACCAATAACGTTCAGAAATCTGTAAATAAGAATTTGCACATAATTAAGTTGATTATGATTAAAGTCAATTAGAGTTCTTATTGAGATTGAGAAATAATTACGCTGATTTTATTCCCAATTTGTTATAAAAATAATCCGAATGGGCGGATATTTACTTTAACGACTCTAAAACTCTATTTCTCTTATGCCTTCCGGATCAAAATCTCGCAGTAAGGTCAATTCATCCTCAGTTGGTGGCAATGCAATTGGAGCAGGTTCGACGGGAAAACCTGTCCTCTTAGCGACTTCGTCATAACTCGAATAAGGGAAAATACTTTCTAGAGCTAGAATCCCATCTTTCTTTTTAAACTCTGAAATCGGAGATACCACACTATATATGTTTCCAGTTGCTGTATAGACAGAGCATTTTTCTACAAATGAGCGTCTGTCATGTCTCGTTCTCCAAAATATAACACGCTTGGTATTTGCACATAATAAAGCACTTCCGGCGCCGCCTGTAAATTGTACTTTAATCCGGTTGCCATCCGAGATATGACTTAAATTGAAATTTCCATATTTATCTACCTGGACACCTGATAGAAATGCGACGTCCAACTCTCCCCGTGCAGACATATCAAATATTTGTGACAATGTGATCGAAGCAGATGCATTTCTAAATACTTCGAAATCGACTGTGGAACGTGGAGGAAGAGCGGGTTTTGGATTAACCCTGCCAGGTATGTTGAGCCACGTTAGATCTTTATTATAAAGTTCTTTCGCCAGCCAGATTGAAAAAAACGGCAGATTAGATGCCACTCCCATAAAGACGTTTTCGGCATCCTCAAGAAGCCTCGCCATGGTCACTATCATCATTTCTGCTCTCGAAAATTCATCGTGACTATCCATACAATAACAACCTCATCATTGACACCATCGACACTACTATACTTATCTTATCTATTTTAATAGAAATTAGTAGTAATTCTTATTACGGTCTAAATTCCTTAAGATAAAGATTCAGTGTATCCCAATCTTTTATAGATAAATATTCTCTAATATGGTCTGTCGAATAATCATAATTGGGATAGCATGATCCTGGCATTGCACCTTTAGAAACCTCAGCAACTGCTTCCACCTTAAAGCCTGGGATGACGGCCAGGTCAATTTCCTCTTCTATTTCACTCTTTGAAACAATTTCCTCAGTAGTAAGAATTATCTTTCTCGCAGCTCTGGACATAATCACATCCTCAAAAACAGGGCCATATATGATTGCATTCCCTTCCTCATCTGATTTTTGAACATGCAAAACAGCCCAATCAGGATAAACCGCCGGAACCGTCAAAACATCTCCATCCCCATAAGGATTATCTACAGTCCTAAATTTATTGACTAAATAGCTCTCCCCTAAAGCCGCAATTGGCATAAAAGGCACACCAAATGCCGCAGCTCTCAGGCTGGAAATGACTGTATAACATGAATTCTCATTGAATCTGACTCTGCCTTCTTCAACAGACCGCCTGAAGTTTGGAGCCATGCCAAATTCGGCCTCAAAACTAACAAAACCAGCAGCAACTTCATCCACGCATTCTGCCAGGCAAAGCAGATCAAAATCATAATTAGCTGCTGTCTTCATTACCTTAAGGTTCTTTTTGCCCTGACGTGCGGTTTCGCGCGCGAAGGCGGACGGAATGCGCTGAAGAAGAAGTCCTCCCATAGCCAACCTTTCCCCGTCTGAAATGAGTGAAACCGCTTCTTCAATCGTCTTAATTTTAGTCAATTGTGAAATACCCCATTCTTAAGCTGATCTAATAGGCTATCACATCGAAACATTATGCCAAGTAAAAATAGAAAAAAGAATTCAAACTTCAAAAGTAGAATTAAGGAGAATTACGGTTAGATAAAAAAATATTTAGATTCCCACAAATATTAGTAACAGTTTTTATATGTATATCATAACCTTTTCTATTCAATATGAAGGTTTGGGGTGTCACCTAAATCCTATCATGAATTAATTTAAGCAATGGTAGTCCTACAAATCTATAGATTTAGATACGCCCCTCCCAAAGGTGTATTCCGGTAATGATTGGAAAAGAATATCAATCATGGTTTATTAGAAGTATGAAGAAAAATAAAATTCTCACCAGAATCCATGGCGACATATTGTTGTGGTTATTAGGCTTAGGTGGTGCTTTATTAATTGCTCTCACAGCGCTACTGACATTAGTCTCCCCGAGCCTTGATTTAAACGTTCCCCTTGAGAAACAACCGGTAATTCTGGTCACAATCCTCTTGCTGTCATCAGGGGTAGTCTATTTCCTAACAACACTCTTATCTCGTAATTCTTCTTCTACAAAAGTGCTATTATGGATTATTATAGTTGGAGCAATACTTCGTTTAATAACCCTTTTTGCAAATCCTATTTTAGAGGATGACTATTTCAGATATTTATGGGATGGAGGGGTTTTATCTTTTGGAAATAATCCTTATCAATATTCCCCCGAACAGATAGTAAAAAAAAGCGAAATCAATTCTGACATTCCTCAAGATTTGCAAAATCTGGCCGAAGAATCTGGCAATACGATTCACAATATTAATCATCCGTATCTGAGAACTATTTATCTGCCTATTGCGCAAGCGGCTTTTGCTATTGCTCATTGGATTAAGCCATGGAGTATTTCCTCATGGCGGTTAGTACTTTTAATATTCGATGTAATAACATTACTCTTACTTTACAGAATAATTAAGCACTTAAAACTCCCTCGTTTATCTTTATTGATCTATTGGTGGAATCCACTTCTTATAAAAGAAATCCTTAATTCTGGCCACCTGGATGTAATCGCGTTTCCTTTCGTGTTAGGTGCCCTTATTTTATACCTCCGCAAAAAAAATCTATGGTCCGTATTCACTTTATCTTTAGCAATTGGTGTAAAAATTTGGCCGATTTTTATAATGCCACTAATTTTACGACCATTATTCTCAAATCCTAAACGATTGTTTCTTGGTGTCAGTATATTTATGATTGCTCTTGTCGTTTTTATTTCTCCTTTTTATTTAACGACAATTAACGAAGGCTCTGGACTACTTGCATATGGACGAAGCTGGCAAAATAACGATTCACTTTTCAAAATATTTGTTTGGTTTTCAGAATTAATTCTAAGTTTTCTTGACACACATCCTGGCCACGCGCAATTCATCGCTAGAATCATTGTTGTCGGTATCATCGCTATATGGATTGCTTATATAACCTCTAAAAAGATTGATAGTTCACTAGATTTGTTTGAAAATTGTCTTTTGATAGTAGCTTGTGTATTTTTGCTGATCCCTACTCAGTTTCCTTGGTACTACACCTGGCTGATACCATTTCTGGCTATTAGTCCTCGAACATCACTTTTACTTCTTACAGTTCTGCTTCCTTTATATTACTTACGCTACTATTTGGAACCCAGGGGTATGCTAGATTATTTCAATAATGTGATTGTTTGGATTGAATTTGTGCCCGTTTGGATTCTACTTATTATTGAATGGCGTCTTAAAGGCAAAAAAATACACCCTACACAGATTGAAATTGAACCAAGATCAGAATTAAAATGAAATAGTCAATTACTTTTACGATTCCCTTTTTCTATCCTATCTCTCATTTTATTTATTACTTGATTTGCCGCATTTTCTCCAATATCGATAATGCGCATTGCACGATGCAATTCTGATACTCCAACATTCGATACGTCAGGTTTTATTATAAAATCTGCCGGATATTCCATCGAACCCTTTTCTATTAATTGCCTTTGATTTATTAAAATACTTCTTTGTATGATGCTCATAATGCCAATTTTATCCGTTAAGACCATATTCTTTTCATTATCCTTTGGTTTATATGAGTCACCCTTTATCACTGAGCCAAAATATTTATAAATTGCGGTGAGTCCTGAATTAAAGGTGTATTGCATCGGATCAAATTTGTTTTCCCTAAATATAGAATTACTCATTGAATCGGAAATTACATCGACAGCTATTACAAAATCTGAGCCAATCTCATGTGCCGCACGAACGGGCAATGGTTCCATGATACCTCCATCGACCAGAAGCTTATCTTTTAGAACTACAGGTTTAAAAACGCCTGGTATGGCTATGCTTGCCCGGACAGCATGAACAAGATCACCCTTGGTAAATGTAATAACATTGGTCCTATTTAGATCGATACATACGGCTGCGTACTTTCTGTTTAAATTCTCTATTTTCTTCCCACCTAAAAACTCCCTTAAGAGTTTTTCAATGTTTTTGCCGCTAAAAAGACCCTGTTTAGAGATTGTCGGACTTAATAGACCAGGAATGTCTCTAAGCCTAATTCCACTCGCTCTCTCTTGTAACTCTTCCAACTTACCCGAAGCATAAAACGCGCCTACTAATGCGCCCATGCTCGTTCCAGATACGGCGTCAATTTCTATACCGGCCCTATTTATGGCATTTAACACGCCTATGTGAGCAAATCCTTTTGCCCCCCCACCACTAAGAGCAATGCCTATTTTCATATTTATAAGTAAACCAGACTTTTTAAAGAAAACTCAATGATTATATACTAGAGATTAAAATGAAGACCCTGAAATGAATTCAGGGCGACAAAGTATGGAGGACACCAAAGTCCTCTGCTACTCTTGCATCGTTTCACCCCTCGACGCTTAGATCCTAAGACATAGCACGGGAATCAGGGCTTAGGATGTCCGGTTATTTCCAATGCCGGGATTGGGTATGAACCGACCAGAAAGACCGTTGTGCCACCCGAAATGCCCTAATATCCTTCGAAATCTGAAGCTCTCTGCCACAAATTATTATAAAATGTAGCAACGACCTTAAGGTAAATATCGCGGCTGACAGCCGCTCCTACCGAACCATTTTATTCAATATCAAAGAATGTAGGAGCACCATCTTTGGTGCGACTAAAATGAGACCGCCCTGTTGTGTCGGTGCCCCATTCCCTCGATTTACTTAAGGACAGGCTTAGTGCGAATTTTTCATCGCAGCTGGAAGCTGCTCCTACAAAAAGTTGCGTCATTATTTACAGCGAAAAGCAGATAATCTCCAACCCGCTACTAATAAGAGCGCGCTAAGCGTTTCATTCTTGGAAGGGAGAAGACTTCAGCTTAATCTAAAGAGATTTCAAAAAATCTTCAATCAGACTCGTAAGCTTCTTGTGTTCAATTAGAAAGGAATCATGCCCATATGGTGAATCGATATCATGATATATAACATCAATATCATTAGCTCTAAAGGCATCTACCAATTCTATCGACTGGTAAGACGGGTATAGCCAATCTGATGTAAATGATGCAACAAGAATCTTTTTGCAGTTAATCCTAGTAAACGAATCTTCTAGTTCGTCATATCCTTCAGAGGCATCATATAGATCTATCGATCGCATGATATAGATATAGCTGTTGGCATCAAATCTCCTCACAAATTTCTTCCCCTGATATTCTAAATAGTTTTCTATTTCGAACTTGCTATCAAGCCTCAACTTCATAGTGCTAGGATCTAAGTGTCTCCTCCCAAACTTCTGCCAAAGCCAGCCATCACTCAAATAGGTTATGTGCCCCAGCATCCTTGCAATCGCTAGGCCCCTCTCCGGTACGTCTCTTCCGTAATAATTTCCCTCTTTCCAGTTAGGATCATCCATAATAGCCTGAACACCTACCTTATGAATTCCTATCGATAGCGGAGTCGATCTTGCAGCAGAAGCAATTAGAATTAGTGATTCGACCATGTCTGGATAAAGAAGGGCCCATTCCATAGCTTGCATCCCCCCCATTGAACCCCCAGTAATTGCACGTAGTCCTTTGATTTCCAAATGATTTAAAAGCTCTCTCTGAGTACGAACCATATCCCTTATGCTGATCAGAGGAAAGTCCTGGCCATAGGGCTTACCTGTTTCAGGGTTCGTAGATGAGGGACCTGTTGTCCCATAGCAACTACCCAGGATGTTTGCGCATATAACATAATATTTGCTTGTATCAAAAGCTTTACCAGGACCAATCATGACATCCCACCAGCCCGGATACTTGTCCTCTGGGTTATGTTTGCCTGCTGCATGTGCATTCGCAGTGAGTGCATGCTCGACAAGAATCACATTATCCCTTGTTTCATTTAATTCACCGTAGGTTTCATATGCGATGGTGATAGGACCTAGGGTCTCCCCATTGTCAAGTACAAACTTGTTAGGAGGGGGTGCAAAAGTGTATGTTCCAGCTTTGACAATGCCTACTGAACCGTGTTCTGCTATAATTACTGGGAATTCACCAAGCTCTTCTGTTGTCATGATTTAGCCTTTTGGGAATTTACCAATGCTTGATCAATATCCCAAAGAATGTCATCGACTGTCTCCAATCCAACAGAAATTCGAATCATATCGGGTGTTACACCAGCTAAAGATTGCTCCTCTTCATTTAGCTGGCGATGTGTAGTCGAAGCGGGATGAATAATAAGTGTCTTAGCATCCCCGACGTTAGCGACATGACTCAAAAGTTGAAGGCTCTCTATAAATTTTACTCCAGCTTCTTGACCACCTTTTATTCCAAAAGTAAAGATCGAACCCGCTCCTTTTGGAAGATATTTCTTTGAAAGTTCATAATAAGGACTATCAGGAAGACCCGGATAATACACCCATGTAACAGATGGATGTTCTTTTAAGAATTTGGCAATAGCAAGAGCATTTGAACAATGCCTTTCCATCCTGATGTGAAGCGTCTCTAAACCCTGGATGAAGAGAAATGAATTGAAGGGACTAAGAGCAGGACCATAGGTACGAAGTGTTTCAACGCGTGCTTTCATTATATAGCCAAAGTCACCGAATGTCTCATAAAATCTGATACCGTGATAACCCTTCGAATGCTCCATCATGACAGGAAAGTTTCCGTTATCCCATGGGAACTTCCCCGACTCGATAATCACACCTCCTATAGAGGTTCCATGACCACATATAAACTTTGTAGCAGAGTGAACTATTATATCCGCTCCATACTGAATGGGTTTACATAGATAAGGAGTAGCAAACGTACTATCAATTATCAGCGGAATACCTGCGTCATGAGCTATACTCGCCACTTTTTCAATATCTAGAATATTTCCCATTGGATTGCTTATTGTTTCAGCATAGATTACCTTGGTCTTTTTCGTTAAAGCCTCTTTGAAATTTTGAGGGTCATCTGGATTAACAAATTTCGTTTCTATCCCAAGCTTTCTAAAACTAACATCAAATTGAGAATATGTACCTCCATAAAGTGTGCTTGAAGAAACTATTTCTTCACCCGATTCCATAATAGTGAAAATTGCCACCATCTGAGCGGCAATTCCTGAGGCAACGCTCAATGCCCCTCTACCTCCCTCAAGTGCGGCCATTCGCTCCTCGAAAACCGCATTCGTAGGATTCATTATCCGAGTGTATATATTTCCAAAGGTCTGAAGATTAAAAAGGCTGGCAGCGTGATCGGAGCTATCAAATACATAGGCGGTAGTCTGATATATTGGGACCGCCCTCGAACCAGTGACTGCATCAGGCAACTGACCCGCATGAAGACAAAGTGTTTCAAAACCAAATTTTCTGTCAGGCATCTGTTCCCCCCTATAACCATTTAGCCGCGAACTACAACTTATCAACGCGATAAAAATAAAATCATTAATATATAGGGGCACGCTGCATGCTGTCCCTATGTCATTTGCATAAATTCGAGACAATTCGCGGCTTATCCACTCAATATGGCAACCACTTCTGTCTCTTGGACGAAATAAGACCCGTGTGTACTCCTACGAAATGAAGCCCACCAAAAAGACGAGCATGCTCAATCTTCATACAACGATCCATAACAACATCAAGCCCCGCTTCTTTCGCCATCTTTTCAGCCTCCTCACTTATAACACCAATTTGCATCCATATGACCCCGGCTCCCTTTTCAATCGCCTGTTCAACAATTTTAGGCACTTCTTCGGGTTTTCGAAATATTTGTACAACTTCAACGGCTTCTGGTATTTCCGACAAGCTTGGATAACATTTCTCACCCAAGATTTCGTCATAGGAGGGATTAACAGGGATGATTCTATACCCATGGTCTTGTAGATATTTGGCCGCAAAATAACTTGGTCGATACCAATTTGCTGAAAGTCCTATAACAGCAATGGTGCGATTTTCTTTTAAGATCCGACCAATTGTTTTTATATCATACATATATTTCCTAAAATTTATATTTAGTCATGAAGGAGAAAAAATCTATGAATTATTATATAATCTACCCAACAAATTCATATCACTACAAATTCTTATTAGAAACCAAATCGTGTCGAGCAAGCCATAATCATGAACCCGATAGGTTCTAAAGAAACCATAGTACCAAGAACAGAAAATCGTATGCCAAGACTTGACAAACCTGCCAACAATTAGTCAAGAATTTACGATAACAAACTATTATGCAAAAACATTTATTACCTCCAGGTCCTAAGAGGCTACCCGTGTTCGGCTCGCTTTTTCAATTTTTCCGTGACATGCTGGGTTTTATGATCAATGCAGCCAATTAATACGGTGACATAGTTTACTTCAAGCTACTCAGCCAAAAAGTTATTTTGCTTAACCATCCAGATTTAATAAAGGACGTTCTTGTTACACATAACCGTAACTTCACTAAAAGCCGTGCACTTGAGAGGTCGAAACTTATACTGGGTAACGGTCTAATAACAAGCGAAGGGGAATATCATTTACGCCAGCGACGATTGGCACAACCGGCATTTCACCACAGGCGAATATCCAATTACGGAAAAGTAATGGTAGATTATGCTACTCGGTTGAGCGAGCAATGGATTGATGGGGAAAAGGTTGAGATGCATGGAGAAATGATGGCTTTGACACTAGCTATCGTAGCCAAGACTCTGTATGATACTGATATCGAATCTGAGACGGATGAAATAGCACATGCTGTAGGTGTAATTATCAACATGTTTCCAAGGATGTTATTTCCTTACTCAGAGATACTGGATAGAATCCCCCTCCCTGAAACTATTCGGTTTGAAAAGGCCCGTGAGAGACTTAATAAAACCGTTTACAGTATGATCTAACAGAGACGTTCCTCCGGGGAGGATCGGGGTGACCTCCTTTCAATGTTTCTTATCGCACAGGATGAAGAAGGTGACGGCGGAGGAATGAGTGATTTACAGGTACGCGATGAGGTAATGACTATTTTTCTTGCCGGTCATGAAACCGTGGCAAACGCACTTACTTGGACATTTTATTTTCTTTCTCAAAATCAAGATGTAGAAAGGAAACTACACGAAGAGCCTGATTTTGTGCTCGGTAATAGATTACCGACCTTTGAGGATCTAGAACAATTGAATTACACTCGAATGTTGCTGACTGAATCGATGAGAATTTATCCCCCAGTATGGTCGACGGCGCGACGAGCAATAAACGACTACATGGTTCTTAATTATGATGTCCCTGCCCGATCTGCCATCTTCTTCTGTCAATACATAATTCATAGGGATCCACGATTCTATCCTGACACACTAGATTTTAAACCAGGAAGGTGGACACCGAAACAAGAGAACTCGCTTCGGCAATATTCCTATTTCCCAATCGGCGGCGGTCCTAGACGCTGTATAGGAGAGCAGTTTGCATGGATGGAGGGCATACTCGTGATTGCAACTATCGCCAGTAAATGGAAGTTTCGTCTCGTTCCTGGACACAAGGTTGACATAAAGCCCATGATAACATTAAGACCAAAGCATGGCATGAACATGATTATTGTAAAACGATGAACCATGTCTTAAACTTCGTAATCTTATCATCACACGAACAAAGCAAGATCACTCAACCCATTAAAATATATTTTTCAAAAATAGCAATAAGATATTGAATTAATATTTGTAGAACAGCCCTAGTATGATATTTTATATGTGCGGCTAAGTTTTAGGAGAAAGAAAATTTAATGAAAAAAGATACATCCTTGTCGATAACGATAATTTTATTATCTTTATTTGCTACTGTCTCAGGTTGTGGCGACGTAAAAACATCTTCTTATTTTACACCCCCTAAATCTAAACTAGACAAGTACGAAGCTCTTGAGATATTTGACTTTGAATCGGCAATTCCTGAATTTCCTAAGGACGCTTTGAAAAAAATCCCGGATGACGTTGAGAAACTTTTGAAAGCTAAAGAAAATACGTTTGAAGAGGTAAAACATGGGAAAATAGATGATATTGCCGCTGATAAAACACTAGTTCTTCTTGGTGAGATTGCTGAATTTGTACCAGGTACAGATGTTAAATTCGAGGGCGGAGCACTAAAATTCGGCGAAGTAACACTCTCCCTAAAGCTTGTACTATTGCAAAAAGATACGGGCAAGGAAATAACGACAGGTGAAATAAGTAGTTTCAGCTCCCTAGGGATTTTTAGAAGTGGTCATGTTGGAAAAGACATGTATGAGATTATAGCTCAAGAAATAGTAAAATTTATTTCTGAAAATTATTGAATTCGACAGTTATCATGTAACAATATACATTCAAGGAGGGGATGAAATGAGAAGACAAAACATAAATATATTGATTCTTGTTTTATTGCCGTTTTTGACATTTTTCATAACTCACACACAACTAAGGGTAGAAGATGCCGTTTCAGAGGAAAGCCAAGACGCTAATGAAACTCAGACGACACCATCAAGCGCAAAAGATTTTTATGAGAAAGGAAGAAGTGAATATCTAAAATTTACTCCTCAAGGATTTATAGATGCAATTGGAAATTATAAACAAGCCATTAAGATAGATCCTACTTTTGCCCCCGCTTACGCTGGACTTGGAGAAGTTTATTCCTTTATGGGTTTTTATAGATATGAGGTAAAAGATGACTACGAGGAGTTTTACAATAGAGCTTATCAAAACATACTTAAAGCTCTTCAATTCGGGCCAAATTTTAAAGAAACTCAGAGAGCGCTCGCTTTAAACTATCTTCATCTAAGTAGAGAGAAAGACGCTGAAGCCGCAGCAAATCGTGTATTACAGATGGATCCGAATGACGCCGAAAGTCTGTACATAGTTTGGGCAGCGAATGGGAAACGACCTAATAACCCCGGCATAAGAAATGCTTTACGAATAAATCCAAATCTCGTTATGGCCCACGTTGATCTGGGAGCGGCCTACTTCTTTAAGACAGGCAACTACAAAAAAGCAGCTGCGCATTTTAAAAAGGCTGTTGAATTAGCAGATTCTGCACAGTTGCATAACTATTTGGGAACTGTGCTCAGAACCCAAGGTTATTATCCAAGAGCTATCTCTGAATATAAGAGAGCCTTAGAGTTAGAACCAAACTTTGCCCCTGCACAAATGAACCTCGGAATTACTCTTTATTATATAAATAAGTTCAACGAAAGTATCGCAAAAGAGAAAAAAGCCATTGCATTAAACCCGAACTATCCTGATGCATATTTTTTCCTTGCACGCAGCTATGAAGCTACCGATAATCCTCAGTTGGCAATAAGAAATTATAAAATCTTTCTAGATCTCGTGTCAGAACACCAAAGCTATTCAAGTTACGCAGCAACTGCAAAGAAGAGCCTTTCCAAACTCCAACGCGGCTCATACTAGATCAGTTAAAATTGCACATGTCGGAGTCATGTATATAACCTTAGCCAAGTTTTTTTAAGAACACTATTCAAGCTGTTGGCTCTATAATTCATCATAGTTTATTATAGTTAAGGTAAATTAATAATAACTATAATACTATTTTTTATTTTTATTTAGAAATAATATAGCTAATTTAAATGCAAGAAATAGTTGAAAAATCATGTCCAATTAAACTTTCTTTTGGGATGGAATCCAGTTCAACTTTATGGAATATAGTTTTTGAAGGATTCGATCAGGATATGGTCCTTATTTCTAAGTTCGAGGGTAACGATCCTAAAGCTATTAATTTACTAAACAGATTCGGGGAAATATTGGGAGAGAAATATTCAGACTGTATAGTAGAAACAAGCGCATCAGGACTTTTAATTAAGAAACTTTTTCACGAAAATGACCTGTCGAAGATTAGTCAATGGTCAGAACTTATGAACAGTTTACAAGAGCAAATATTAATACTAATAAGAAAGAATACAAGATAGTCTTTTCTTTGAGATCTTCGGTTGAGTAATAAATACCCAAACTATAGATACCTAGACGATTTAAGAAAAGAATTTCGATCTCTGAGAAGAAAAATTCTTTCTCATCCCTTCGTAATCAGTGTTGAAAAGGGAAAAGCACCAATCAGGAAATTAAAATTCTTTACAATTCAGCAATTTCACATAATACATGGAGACTTAAGGAATATTGGTTTATACATATCTCTCTCTCCCGAACCGTGGATCAGAGACTTTTTTTTGGAGCTTATTCAAGGAGAACGTATTGCTTTAGCAAATCTCTTCATTTTAGCAAAGAGGTTTGACATTAAGAAAAAAGAATTGGCAAACTCCGAACCACATGCCTACACCCTCGCTTTTACCAATTACTTCACACGACTTGCTATCTATGGTACATTGGGAGAGATTTGTGGAAGCTTAACAATGGATTTTGAGTGCTGGGGTGAGAACTGCTACAGATTGAGCAAAGGTCTTAAAAAAAACTATGGATTCTCAGCGGAAGATACAAAATTCTTAGATAGCTTTTATCCTATACCAGATCAATTTTACGATACAATAATTAAAATAATGAAAGAATTCTCTAATCCAGCAATAAACAGAAAAAGAATTAAAACGGCGGTAAGGTTAGGACTAGATTATGAACTGATGTTCTGGGATACGATTAATGCCCACAGCGCGAAATAGCTCTAAATTAATTTTACATCCCCAGAAATTACCCTTTTAATTGTACCATCATCCTTTTTTATTAGAAGAAAACCCTTGTCATTTATATCAAATGCAACCCCTTCAACCACACTGTCATCAAAATCCACATGCACCCTCCTTCCAAAATCACCCCACCTTTTTTTCCATTCATTTATAATATAATTATTCCCTTTGTTATTAAATTCCTGATACCATTTTTCAAGATTGAAGATCAAATTTGCTGTAATCTCAGTTGTATCAACATCCCTACACAATAATTCCTTAACTGAAGTTGCAGTTTCAGCTATAACAGCCATTTCCATTTGCATCATCTCTCTGCTCATATTGAGATTTAAGCCTATCCCAACTACAAGAAAATCAACCATATCTTCCATCGATTGCATTTCGGTTAAGATACCAGCTACTTTCTTCCCTTTTATGAGCAAATCGTTAGGCCATTTAATTTTTGATTCCAAACCAAGGGCGTTAATAGTTTCTGACAAAGCGATAGATGCAATTAATGTAAATAACTGCCCATCACTTGATTTGACAAAGGGACGAAAGATTACAGAAATATATAAATTTATGCCACGAGGTGATATCCATTTTCTTTGAAGCCTACCCCTACCTTCGGTCTGACAATCAGCAATGACAACAGTCCCCTCTGGAGAGCCTTGTCTTGCAAGTTCAAAAGCTATATCATTTGTTGAGCCAACTTCATCATAAAAATGTATCGATTTCCCAAGTATCTCCGTTTTTAGCAGCTTCTTTAGAGAGTTGATCATAACTTGTTTTATTTAGTAGAACATCCTTTCAGACATCTGTCTAGATTTGACAATTGTAAGATGATCATTTATCCTACTTTGTTCTAAACAACATAAGCTGGGCCCATAGCTCAGTTGGTTAGAGCGACGGACTCATAATCCGTTGGTCCCTGGTTCGAGTCCGGGTGGGCCCAAAAGAAAGGATGAACATAGTCTTATAAATGGGAAAAGAGGAAATTACAACACCTTATACCAGTCTTAAATTATTCAACCATCCATTCCAGTCAATTTTCATCCAACTTAAGTTTTACGAAAAATTAACAAAAATTTTGATTCAAGGGGGTAAAAATGCGAGATCAAATTGCTGCTCTCGGTACGCTTCAGCAAGTTGATTTAGAGCTCGACGTCATAGAGGAAAAACTCGAGAATTATCCAAAGGAAATATATCGCTATCAAGAAGAACTTGAAAACTCTAAGAAATCCATTGCTAAAGCAAAAGAAGAGCTAGAGCAAATGAAGATAAATAAAAACGAAATGGAACAACAACTTGAACAAAATACTGATACTATGAAAAACGGTGAGAAAAGGCTTTTTGAAATAAAAACCTACAGAGAATATGAAGCGCTTCAAAAAGAAATTAGTGAAGCTAAATTGGCAAACGGATCATTTGAAGAAGAAATCCTTCAAGCAATGGAAGTAATTGAGGACCTTGAAAATCATATCAATGAAAAGGAACAAGAATTATCTGAAAAAGAGAAAGAATCGGAACAATTAATAAATGATTATGAAGCAAAGATAAGTGAGCTCAAGCAAACCCAAGAAATAAAAACACGAGAAAAACAAAAAGTATTGTCACTCATAAAGCCTGAGATTTTACCTATCTACGAGAAAATAAAAGCAAGAAATGGAATTGCTATCGCCCCAGCAAGAAATGAAATATGTACCGGATGTAATATGAACATCCCTCCCCAGCTATTCAATGAAGTCCTTACATTAACGAGGGTGATTCAGTGCCCGAACTGCGGAAGAATCCTTTACTGTGAAGAATCAATGAGTGGCAAACTTCAAACTGCTTGATTTGGCTAAATATAAAAGTGAAAAAGAATTTGCAGAAATATTTATAGACGGGGCTTCAAGGGGAAATCCCGGATCTTCAAGTATTGGAATTGTTATTAATGATTCAAAAGGAAACTTATATAAGGTAAAAAAATATTTGGGCACGCTTACAAATAATCAAGCCGAATATCAGGCACTCATTACCGCCCTAAAATACGCAAAAAAACTTAAGCAAGCTACCCTTAAAATCCATACCGATTCCTTGCTAATTGCTAACCAGATCAATGGTATCTGGAAGGTCCGCGCTCCAGAAATACAAATAGTTTATAAGGAAGCCATGCGACTAATTTCAAACTTTATGAAAGTTGAGGTCAATCACATACCAAGATACTTAAATCAAGAAGCTGATAGACTTGCGAATGAAGCTTTAGATGATTATCATTCTTAATGAGGCAAGTGGACTTAGCAATCGCTTACTTTTTCACAAATTGCTAAAGTAAGAGGAAAGTCCGAACTCCAGAGGGCAGAGTGCTGGATAATATCCAGGTGTCGTGAGGCAAAGGAAAGTGCAACAGAAAACACACCGCCTAAGTTATCTCGTTCTTCGGGATATCCGGTAAGGGTGAAAAGGTAGTGTAAGAGACTACCGCACAGTGTGGCAACACACTGTGGCATTGAAAACCCCACTCGGAGAAAGACCAAATAGGGGAGCAAATTTCGAATTATAGTAGATAAGGTAAGGTTGCCCGCCTGATGCTTCCGGGTAGGTCGCTAGAGACGTTCAGCAATGGATGCCCTAGATGAATGATTGCTCAAGACAGAATTCGGCTTACAGGTTCACTTGCCTCAATTTATGGTTGTTAGGGTAAATCTTGCGTTCACCCAAAAGATAAAATCAAATATATCATGGGCCATCACAAGTATTTCCCCTACATAAACCTAACGTTTACAAACTCACGCTTGCCTATCTTAAGCCTGATAAAATCCCTTTCGGGAATTACGGAATTTGGATCCGTAAATTTCTTCCCATCTATACTAACCCCCCCCTGCTCAATTAGCCTCTTGGCTTCACTTTTACTTTTTAACCTTTGAGAAGAATTTGCTATTAATTCTAAAACCGTGATTCCATTTTTCTTCGGTAAAGTTATTTCCCTACCATCGTCGGGAAATAGTCTATCCGAGAATTTAATTTCAAAATCCTTCTGTGCCCTAAATGCTTTCTCTTTTCCATGAAATAATGACGTAATCTCAGTTGCAAGATTTTTTTTAGCATCCATCGGATGACTTTTTGATTTAATTTCATTTATCTCATTTCTGGTCCTGGAACTTAACAGATCATAATATTTCCACATTAGATCATCTGAAATAGACATTGCTTTCCCGTATACATCTTCTGGTGAATCTTCAATAGCTATATAGTTACCAAGTGATTTTGACATTTTCTTTACGCCATCAGTGCCTTCAAGTATTGGTAAAAAAATTGCAACCTGTGGTTCCTGTTTAAAATGCCTTTGAACATCACGTCCCAGAAGAAGGTTGAATCTCTGGTCCGTCCCGCCTAACTCTACATCGGCCTTCAAACTTACAGAATCAAATGCCTGAATGAGAGGATAAAGAAATTCCTTTATAGTAATTGGAGAACCCGATCTGTAACGATCCTGAAAATCATCCCGCTCTAGCATTCTAGCTACATTTTCTAATGAAGCCAGTCTCAAGAGATCCTCCGCATTCATTTCTTTAAGCCAATTCGAATTAAAAACGACCTCGGTTTTATCTTTATTTAGTATCTTAAACACTTGGCGTTCATACGTTTTAGCATTTTCAATGACCTCTTCGTGGGCCAATGGCGGCCTGGCCACTGTTTGTCCGGAAGGATCTCCAATCGTCGCAGTAAAGTCACCTATTAGAAAGATTACAGTGTGTCCCAGATCCTGAAATTCCCTTAGTTTTTTAAGAAGTATACAATGTCCTAGATGTAAGTCTGGTGCAGTAGGATCAAATCCCGCTTTAATTCTAAGAGGGACTTTCCGATTAACCGATTTCTGGAGCTTAGCTATGAGTTCCTCTTCGGCGATAATTTCCTCCGCTCCTCTTTTAATTATTTCAAGCTGCTTCTGAGGATCCTTAGATGCCATTATTTAAAACCCCCTCCACGCACAAATTGATCAATGAAAAAATTAAACTAATTTGTCTACTGTAGTCAATATAGGTGTGAATTAAAAAAGAAATAAATCCTATTAAATTTAAGGAAGGTCTGTCGATCCCATTAAATATCGGTCGCACTCACGGGCAGCTTCTCGCCCCTCGTTTATCGCCCATACTATAAGACTTTGCCCTCTCCTAGCATCACCCGCTGCAAAGACACCTTCGATACTAGTATTATACTTCCCGTAGTCCGCCTTAGCATTCGAACGCTCGTCACGATCAACCCCTAATTGATCAAGTAAATTATCTTCAGGCCCAAGATAACCAAGAGCAAGAAGTACCAACTCGGCAGGCCACCTCTCCTCAGTTCCAGAAATCTCCCGGAATGTCGGACGTCCATTGTCGCCTTTAGTCCACTCAATTTTGACAGTAAGTAGATCCTTGACATTCCCATTTTCATCCCCAATGAACTCTTTTGTTAATACCTGGTATCTTCTCGGATCTTCTCCAAAGACCGCCATAGCCTCTTCTTGTCCATAGCTTAGTGTATAAACTCTGGGCCATTGGGGCCACGGATTATCGTAAGCACGCTCGTTAGGTGGTTTTGGAAGGATCTCAAACTGTAATAAACTTCTGCAACCATGGCGCATGCAGGTGGCAATACAATCGGTACCCGTATCTCCACCTCCGAGAACTATTACATCCTTATTCCTAGCCGATATATAATTTCCGTCTTTCAAATTGGTATCCAGCAAGCTTCTTGTGTTAGCACGTAAAAGGTCCATCGCAAAATGTATATCCTTTAATTCCCTACCTTGTATTGCCAGATCCCTAGGTTTGGTAGCACCGGTACACAATACAACCGAATTAAACTCCTTTAAAAGCCTATCGCTGGGATAATCTTTTCCAACTTCAATATTGGCAACAAACTTTATACCCTCCTCAGCTAACAGGTCCACTCGTCTCTGCACTATTGCCTTATCGAGATGAGGGTTTGGGATTCCATACATGAGTAACCCCCCCATCCTATCATCCCTCTCAAACACTGTGACCCAATGTCCCGCTCTGTTTAACTGGGCAGCACATGCAAGCCCAGCTGGCCCTGAACCGACAATTGCTACCTTTTTCCCAGTCCTTTTCTCCGGTGGTTCAGGAACAACCCACCCTTCTTCAAAACCCCTGTCTATTATGGAACACTCTATGCTTTTAATTGTAACGGGTGGCTCACTAATCTCTAACACACATGATCCTTCACAAGGAGCTGGACAAACCCTCCCAGTAAACTCAGGAAAGTTATTTGTTTTATGAAGTCGCTCCAGAGCCTCCCTCCAAAGATCGCGATATATAAGATCGTTCCACTCGGGTATGAGATTGTAGATTGGACAACCGGAAGTCATACCGTTTATCATAGTTCCGGATTGACAGAAAGGAATCCCACAGTCCATACATCTAGAACCCTGAATTTTTAGCTTGTCCGCCGGTAAATGCTTATGAAATTCCTTCCAATCCTTTATCCGTTTTAACGGAGTTCGATCGGGTTCCAGTTCACGTGTGTGCTTAATAAATCCTGTAGGATCCCCCATCAAAATCCCTCCCAACAATCAATCAACTGAAAGTCAAGCAACAATACTGACTCCTCCTAGGTTCATAACTAATACAAACCTTTGAAACGTTAATTTCCACTTACCCGCGCAAGGTCACTCTTATTATCCTCGAAAGCTGCCATTAAGGCTTCGTCTCCGCTTAAACCGCTTTCCTCAACCCTTTTTAAGGCTTGAAGCATTCTCTGATAATCTTTGGGCATTAGCCTAACAAACTTTTTAGAAATATCATTCCAAGAACCCAAAATTGTTTTAGCTCGATCACTATCTGTATATTCTAGATGGCGCATTATCATCCCTTTTACCTCTTCCAAATCCTCTGAAGCCAGTTCGCCCAGGTTTACCATTTCCTTATTACAGCGACTCTCAAAATCACCAGTTTCATCGAGTACATATGCTATCCCTCCAGACATCCCGGCTGCAAAATTTCTACCAGTTGGCCCTAATACCACAACCCTTCCGCCAGTCATATATTCACATCCGTGATCCCCCACAGCTTCAACTACTGCACGAACACCACTATTTCTCACACAGAACCGCTCTCCTGCCATTCCCCTTATATATGCCTCCCCCCCTGTTGCACCGTAAAACGCCACATTGCCAATTATTATGTTCTCTTCCGGCACGAAGGTAGAACCTATCGGTGGGTACACTATTATTTTCCCACCAGAGATGCCTTTGCCGATATAATCGTTTGAATCGCCTTCTAAGATTAGGGTCATGCTCTTGGGAATAAATGCCCCGAAACTCTGTCCTGCCGATCCGTTGAAATGAAGTCGAATCGTGTCTTCAGGGAGTCCATCGACGCCAAACCTTTTCGTTAACTCACTTCCAACAATAGTGCCAACAGTACGGTTGGTATTACGTATCGGAATTATTGCTTCAACGGGCTCTTTGCTATCAAGGGTCGGCCTGCATATTCCCATCAAAACTTTGGTATCGAGTGCGTCATCCAGTCCATGATCCTGCGCGATTTGGCAATACCTGCCAATTCCCGGCGAAACATCTGGCCGATACAGTATCTCAGACAAATCTAAGCCTTTCGCTTTCCAGTGATCAACTATTTCCTTCATCTCAAGTTTATCAGTTCTTCCGATCATTTCATTCACAGTTCTGAATCCAATTTTCGCCATTAGTTCGCGCACCTCCTGCGCTACGAATCGTAGGTAATTCACGACATGATCGGGATTTCCTGCAAATTTCTTCCTGAGCTCCGGGTTTTGAGTTGCAACACCAACCGGGCATGTGTCAAGATGACACACCCTCATCATAATACAGCCAAGAACGATAAGAGGCGCCGTCGAAAATCCATACTCCTCGGCTCCAAGTAAAGCGGCAATTACGATATCCCTTCCGGTTTTCATCTGACCATCTGTCTCAAGGACCACCCGACTTCTGAGATCGTTTAGAACAAGAGTCTGATGTGTCTCGGCAAGACCCAATTCCCAAGGAAGCCCAGCGTGTTGGATACTCCCCTGAGGCGAAGCACCCGTTCCTCCCTCACACCCGCTGATCAAAATCACATCGGCATGTCCCTTAGCCACTCCCGCTGCAATAGTGCCCACGCCTACTTCGGACACCAGCTTTACATTTATACGGGCATTCCGATTGGCATTTTTTAAATCGTGAATCAACTCTGCCAGGTCTTCAATAGAATAGATATCGTGGTGAGGTGGAGGCGAAATCAAACCGACACCCGGTGTAGAGAGTCTAACCTTTGCAATCCAAGGATATACCTTTATCCCCGGCAATTGACCGCCCTCTCCCGGCTTAGCCCCTTGAGCAATCTTAATCTGTAATTCCTGAGAGTTAACGAGATACTCGCTCGTTACACCAAATCTACCGGAGGCGACCTGTTTAATAGCACTACTTCGAGAATCTCCGTTGGGATCAGGCACATATCGAGCGGGATCTTCCCCACCTTCCCCGGTATTGCTCTTTCCTCCAATACGATTCATTGCAATTGCCAGGTTCTCATGTGTTTCTTGGCCTATTGCCCCATAAGACATTGCCCCAGTTTTAAACCGTTTGCAAATAGAATCTACAGACTCAACCTCATCGATCGGAATCGGCTCTTTTTTAAATTTGAACTCCAATAGCCCCCTAAGCGTATTCAGCCATTTGGACTCGTCATTAACCAGTTCAGAAAACTTCTTATACCGCTCGTACTTATTTGTTCGAGAGGCCGTTTGGAGCAAGTGTACCGACCTTGGATTGAAGGCGTGATGCTCTCCGCCTGGACGCCACTGGTAAACGCCACCGACATCAAGTGTGTCCGAGACGACCTTTCTGTCTGGATAAGCCGTTTCATGCCTTATTCTTGCTTCCTCGGCTATGACGTCGATGCCCACTCCCCTGATTCTAGTGGATGTCCAAGTAAAGTATCTATCTACAAATTCAGGATCCAATCCTATTGCCTCGAAAATCTGAGCTCCATGATAGCTTTGCACAGTAGATATGCCCATTTTGGACATTACCTTTACAACACCCTTTACAATGCTCTTTATATAGTTTGAAATTGCTTTTTCCAAACTTACATCCTTAAGCATCCCTTCCCTGATCATATCGTCTAGGGTCTCATAAGCAAGGTATGGGTTAACGGCACTTGCACCATAACCAATCAGCAATGCGAAATGATGCACTTCTCGTGGTTCGCCCGATTCTAAAATCAACCCCACTTTCATACGATTTCCGTTTCGGATCAAATGATGATGCAAGCCCGACACAGCCAAAAGTGCCGGAATGGGGCTTTTAGCTTCGTCAAACCCTCTGTCTGACAGTATCAAGACGTTCGCGCCCTCAGAAATAGCTCTATCCGCTCCTTCAAACAAATCGTCAAGAGATTTTTCGAGACCCTTACTTCCCTCGGAAACGTGATACAATATAGGCAGTGTTACAGCCTTAAACCTTCCATCGTCCATAATCTTCAACTTGCTGAACTCTTCGTTCCTTAAAATAGGTATATTCAACTTTATCTTTCTACAGCTTTCGGGTCTAGGATCCAGAAGGTTCCATTCTGGCCCGATTGTGACTTCAGTTCCAGTAACTATCTCTTCCCTAATAGCATCAATAGGAGGGTTGGTAACCTGAGCGAAAAGCTGTCTGAAATAGTCAAAAAGTAGCTTAGGTTTTTCAGATAGCACTGCTACAGGTGTATCCTTACCCATCGATCCGACAGGCTCAACTCCGCTAAGAGCCATGGGTCCCACAATAACCCGTAAATCCTCAAACGTGTAGCCAAACAGCCTCTGCCTTGCTAGTACCGCCTCATGATCGTATTCAACACTAGATACACCTTTAGATGTTTCTGGAAGCTCTTCCAAGGTTAAGAGGTTTTTATCTAGCCATTTGCGGTAAGGATGCTCAGTTGAAATCTTATGCTTTAATTCTTCATCCCCAACGATACGGCCCTCCTCGGTATCGATAAGAAACATCCTTCCTGGCTGTAACCGCCCCTTATGCAACACATTCTCTACAGGAACATCTAGAACACCAACTTCGGATGCCATAATAACGAGATCATCCTTGGTTACGTAGTATCTAGAAGGTCGCAAGCCGTTCCTGTCAAGCACAGCACCTACCTTTAAGCCATCCGTAAATGCAATAGATGCTGGACCATCCCAGGGTTCCATAAGAGAGCTATGAAATTCATAAAAAGCTTTTTTCTCCTCGCTCATACTCTCGTGATTTGACCACGGTTCCGGAATCATCATCATAACGGCATGATCGATAGATCGCCCGGATAGAACAAGGAATTCCAAACAGTTATCAAAGTTGGCAGAGTCACTTCCTTCGGGGCTGATTATTGGCATTATCTTTTCTAAGTCTTCACCAAATAATTCCGATTCAAGCATCGCCTGCCTTGCATGCATCCAGTTCAAATTTCCCCTAAGTGTGTTAATTTCGCCGTTATGAATAATGTAGCGATATGGGTGTGAACGGTCCCAGCTAGGAAAAGTGTTTGTACTGAATCTGGAATGCACTACGGCTATTGCAGCCTCAATCTCACCATCACTTAAATCCGGATAATATTCTTCTAACTGACAAGTTGTCAGCATTCCCTTATAAATTAAAGTCTTATAGGATAGACCCGTTATGTAAAAATATTCCCCACCGTGCATACCAGAAAACCTTATTTCATTCTCTGCACGTTTTCTTATGATGTACAATTTTCGTTCAAAGGCAATATCCTCTTCAATCTCGGGATTACGTTTAATAAAGATTTGTCTAATATATGGTTCACAAGACCTAGAGGTGTTCCCGAGTGAACTATTATTAGTCGGTACATCCCTCCATCCCAGCACCTCTTGTCCTTCTTCTTGAGCAATTTTTTCCAAACGAAGCTCGCATTCCTCCCTGTAATTAGGATCGGGAGAAAGAAATACCAAACCTACACCATAATATCTATAAGGGGGTAGTTTTATTCCAATTTCTGAGCACACCCTTCCCAGAAATTTATGGGGTGTCTGTATTAGGATACCTGCGCCGTCTCCAGTGTTTGGCTCACAACCACACGCACCGCGGTGATTGAGATTTAGGAGTACGGTAAGTGCATTACGAACTATAGAGTTAGATTTTTCCCCTTTTATATTAGCAACAAACCCTATTCCACAAGAATCATGCTCATACTTTGGGTCATAAAGTCCCTGTTTTTGGGGAAATCCAACAAACCTCATAATTTCACCTTGTCAAATCATTTTCAATGAAAACCGTATAAATATTGCCGGCCATTTAATATTGAACTTAAAGAAGCAAATTACCCCCTTAAAATTAAACAGCTTTTATTATACCATAAAAACATCAATTCAGGTGGGTAACACTCACCCTTACCGTGAAATAAAATCAGGTTTTTTACTATTAGAGTTGCTTATAAAGGTTTGTAATCGGAAATCGACGGTCTTTTCCAAATGCCCTAGCCGTAATTTTGATACCAGGAGGAGATTGTCGCCTTTTATACTCACTCACATCAACCATCTTAACTACCTTCTTAACAACGTGTTCTTCAAACCCTTTGTCAATAATCTCTTCAATGCTTAAATCTTCCTCAACGTAGGCTCTTAGGATCGGATCGAGAATGTTATAAGGAGGAAGTGAATCAGAATCTAGTTGGTCGGGTCTCAACTCCGCCGTTGGGGGTTTGGTTAAAACAGACCTTGGTATCAGTTCCTTTCCCTTGCACTCATTGTAAAATTCAGCAAGCCTATAAACCAAAGTCTTAGGAACATCTTTTATTACAGAAAAACCGCCGGCCATGTCCCCATAAAGTGTACTATAACCCACGCTGGTTTCGCTCTTATTCCCGGTCGCAAGGACAAGCCATCCAAATTTATTTGAAAGAGCCATAAGAATGTTTCCTCGAATCCTAGCCTGAATATTTTCCTCCGTAGCATCCCGCTTCTTACCATAAAGAACCTTTGACAAGGTTTCAAGATAAGCACTGAAAGCCTGTTCAATCGGTATACTGATAAGTTCAATTCCAAGATTTTTAGAAATTCTCTCAGTGTCAATAGTACTTCCCGGAGAGCTATATCTAGATGGCATTGATACCCCAATAACGTTTTCTTTACCCAAAGCCTCCACAGCAACCGCAGCTACTAAAGATGAATCGATTCCACCGCTCAAGCCTATTACCACATTCTTAAATCGATTTTTCTTGACATAGTCCTTTGTTCCTGTAATTAGTGCCTTCAAAACCTCTTCTTCAAGAACTAGAAAGTCCTCGATCTTTGATCTAATCCTAGGCGTCGAATTGCTCTTAAACCCTCTATGATTTAATTCAAATTCATGAACATCAGTAGATTCAAGCATCACAGCGTATTTCTCTTTTCTTCTCCTGGGATCATGCAGACGAGAGGGGAAAACACGTTGGACATTGACGTCAGTAACAAGTAATTCTTCTTCAAAACCTGCAGCGCGTGCCATTACCTCCCCTCGCTCATTTATTACTACACTATGTCCATCAAACACCAATTCATCTTGTCCCCCGACGAGGTTACAAAATCCTATGACTACAGAATAATCCGTCGCCCTTGTCTTCAACATTCTTTCCCGCGCCTGAACCTTAGTGGCGTGATATGGGGATGAAGAAATGTTTAAAATTATCTGCGCATCCCCCAAAATGGCCTGTTTTCTGGTGGGGTCTCCAGGGTACCAGATGTCTTCACATATATTAACCCCGAATTTAAAATCACCAAGCTTATATACTGGCGAATCCACCCCCGCTTGAAAATATCGGTTTTCATCGAATACACCATAATTCGGAAGGTAACACTTGTGATAGACATCTATTAACTTTTTGTTGTGAATGATCGCAGCGGCATTGTAAATATCTTGCTTCTTATCGGCAAATCCAATAATTACAGTGATCGAATGGGATGCTTTTCTAACCTCGTCAAGAGCATTTAAATTTTCTTCTATAAAACTGGGCTTTAATAATAGATCTTCAGGGGGATAGCCGGTAATGGAAAGTTCTGGGAAGCAGATTATGTTTACCCCTGAATTTCTTGCTATTTTTGTATACTTAAGAATCTTTTTTAGATTCCCATCTATATCTCCCACAGTAACATCTATCTGACTAAGGGCCAACCTCATTTTATCCATGATATTATATTACCACATCAAGCCAGTAATTAATCGATAAGCGATCGCCTTTTGACTTGACTGAACTATTTTAAATTATTTGCGTCTGAAAATAAATTTAAGGTTATTTGGTCGGATTGCTACTTAAATTGACTCCAGTTGGTTGGGAAAACAATATGGTGACAACGATTAGATCCCACCAGTTGATATATAGACAATATTGGAAAGGAAATGAAAAACTATACTGCCCCAAAGAGTTCCTGTTTTTAAATAAAGATATCCCATTACAATAGACGGGAAAAATGTAAGAAGGTTTTGAGCACAGACCAACCCCTGAAATCCACCCAACAAGCATATTGTAAAAAAATGACCCAAAGCAAAAAGAAAACTCACAATTACTACACCCTTTAAGTTATTTCCCAATTTTTCCTGAAGATAACCACGAAAAAAAACCTCCTCTGGGATAGAAATAAAAAAGAGTTGAACAATTATTAAGGAAGAGGTAATCCTGCTTGTATTGATGGTGTGGTCGGTAAAGACTAAAATAAGAATAACATATAGGATAAGAATAACGAAGGACACAACTAATCCCGTTAAAAAGCCCTTGGCATCCCACCTAAAACCCTTCATTTCACCCCTCAAAATAAAGGGGATGGAAAACATCAGGATTGCGGCAAAAGAAAACGCATAATCCCCAGGAATTAAAATTCGCATTAGAACGATGAGAATTATGACTAAAACGTATACTATTATTGGCCCTAAGTATGGCCTGTGCCACAGATCCGTTAGCGTCATTATTTATAACGATATAATAATCTTTTCTGAAATTAGGTGGAGTTAACAGTACATAAGATAAGCTAGAAGATCAATTACCATTACCACCAAGCAAAATGTGCTAGCTTATTAATGGAAATTACACCCCAAAGGTTTACTAGGATGCCGAAAATGATGAGTAGTTTATGGTGCCATTTTATTTCCTTACCAATGCCTCTAACAGTCAGAATAAGTAAAAATGGATAGAAATCCATCGCATATCGATAACCGAACATTGTCCAACTCGTACCAGCTTTTATAAATATTAGAAATGCTACAGGTATTATCCCAAGCCAGCAAGCCAATGCTAGTTTATTTCTCACTCCGGCCAAAAACGCATATATAAAAGCAGGGGTAGTTAAGAAGATAGACAAACCAGACAAAGAAGGAACGATATAAGGGGGGTCTGAAATAACTCCAGGGAGCTTAAACAGTACAACCGAAAGATGATATGGTATATAGGACAAGCTAAATAAGCCCCTATTAAACCAGGGTTGCTGGTTAACTTTAACCATCTTACATGCAGCATCGAAAGAGGTACCAAATCTGACGAAATTGTAGCTATAGTTTAGAAAAACAAATATTCCTAATATCAAAGGCAAGCAAAACAAGGGGCTTTAAATTTATTCTTCTTGAAATAGTATTATCCTTGAAATCTAAATACCATTTATCAGAAAGCATGATAATAAAAAAGGGAAAGCTAAGTATAGTTGGTAACCTTGACCAATAAGAAGCACAGAGGAGCAGACCAGTTAAAAAAGGATGTTTATTAGTGAAAATCCCCCACCACAGGTGGGGGCTTCTTTAAGCAGAAACCGACTTTTACAAATGAACCTCTAAAAAAGCTTCAATTGCTTAGTGTGAATCTCCTCATGATCATGATACTCTATGTATTTGCGTATCACCTCTGCTGTAACCTCATCTCCTACTGTTCTCCTGGGATTTTATACCAACCAATACATATAAGTACGACTCTTTAGAGCAGTTGAGATCTCATCTTCATGATTTTGTGATGGCCTATAATTTCGCCATAAAGCTCAATTCTTTGAAACTTGTAACGCCTTATGAAAAGGTAATAGAAGAATGGATGAAGAACCCAAAAAATTTTCACAAAAACCCTAATCACTTCTTGGTGGGACGCCACAACTTCTTAATCTCCCTGACATCAGAATAGGGAAATATTCTTATGGTACAAATTATGAGTTCTTCACTATATCCTCACTCAGCCCGGTGATCTGTTTTGTCAAAAATAAGTAAGTTTACAATCGAGATGTGGAGTAAGCCTGGCGAAAATGCTCTTTCGGAGCGTTCATATCCTAACCCTTACCCCCTTATTCGGAATCGTATCAACCTATGCCTGCTTTGGTCAGCCCAATCGGCCTTTATCAGCACTCAAAAAACAACATGCTTATATGGATAAAGACAAGAACCGGCAATACTGTATTTTACCGAATGGATGAAATTCCTGATGATAATATGGAGAACACGTGGTTTCACATGGAACTCGATGTTGATAATGACAAAGCAACTTCAACAATCTTTATAAATGGGGAGATTGTGGGACAGACCAACAATGTCACTATCCCGTCTGGTGAAAACAAAATCATATTGGGCAAAGGTTATCTAAAAAGGTATTGGAAAGGGACGATTGCCGATCTCAGGATAAGCTCTATTGTAAGGCACGTTTCAAACTTCCAACCGGAAAGATCAATGGTAGGAAGGGATAACGCTACTCTTTATGTTATGGATGACACACCTTAGCACAAAGTATCGCCCCCTTACTTTCTGCTATCCTTTTACTATCCTAATAGAGAGGTATTGTAATTTTTTGTAAAATGCGATCGTAGATTGCTTAAACCGACTGTTGCTTAGCATGAAATTACTTAGCATGATGTTGTTGACATAAGATACTATTTTTGATATTTATTTTATATTAAAGGGATGAATTAGGCCGTTTCATTGCTTATAATTGTAGTGAAACCATTTGTAAAGGATATTTTTCAGGTACAGAGAACGTAACTGATGATTTATACTAATTACTATAATTAACGCCATTTTCGTAAACAACTCGTTATTTTAGGAATTTATTCGAATTGAAAAATAAATCAGAATATTCATTAGACAATCCTAACTTATCTGTTGTTGTTCCAGTATATAAGGAGGAAGGCAACATCAAGCCCTTTCTTGAGAGGATGGAATCTGTTTTGAGTACGATGGGGGTGGCTTATGAAATAATATTTTGTTTGGACCCACCACCAGACAGGACAGAAGAAGTGATTCTTGAAGAGATTGAACGTAATCCAAACATCAAATTAATAGTTTTTTCCAGACGCTTCGGCCAGCCTTTTGCAACGATGGCAGGCATCTTACTATGCAAAGGTGAGTGCTGTGTAGTGATCGATGTAGACCTGCAAGATCCACCTGAACTCATCGGCAAGATGCATGACAAATTGCGGGAGGACTATGAGGTTGTCTATGCAAAGCGTCGCTCTCGAAAAGGTGAGACTCTGGTGAAAAGATTTATTGCATTTGTAGGTTACAAAATTATAGCCAGGTTCAGTGAGGTTCCGATTCCACGTGATACGGGTGATTTTCGTATTATGACACGTCGAGTTATCGAGGAGTTGCGGCGCTTGAATGAGTCACATGGGTTTTTGAGAGGATTAGTCGCCTATGTGGGTTTCCGGCAGACCTTTATAGAGTATGATCGTGATGAAAGATTCCATGGTAAAGGGAATTATAGCCGCTTAATAGGATCAATTACAATTGGTCTAAATGGTCTTATTAGTTTTAGCACTCGCCCCTTGCAATTGATGTCAATTTCAGGGGTAATTATTGCAGGATTTAGTTTTCTATTGGGCGCATGGTATGTTTTCCAGAAGTTGATCGGTATAGATCTTACCCCTGGCTTACCCACTACTGTACTAGTTGTTACCTTTTTTGCTGGCATTCAACTACTCTGTCTGGGATTGATGGGGGAATATATTGGGCGGATATATGACGAGGTAAAACGACGACCAAAGTTTATTATTGATCGGAAGGTAAATATGTGAATCTGTTTTTTTATTTAAGGTTTTTTTTAATGAATCAAGAACCAAAATATAGTCAAACTGATAAGAGGCTTAATTAGAACACTTCTTTTTTCAAGGATAATATTTATTCTTACAATAAGAATATTTAAGAACTAGATACTTATTGTACCCTACGGAAACACCTTAACGAGGCATTACAGGGCATTGATCATCTCCTTGATATTGGAAACGGGGGGGTATTTGATTACGACACAAACATTTTAAAAGCCATTGTCGCTTTAGATTTATTTCTTGAAGATTTGCCCACTTCTTTTTCTTATCCTTCCAATGTCACATTAAAAAGTGGAAACGCTTTAAATATTTCAGAACCAGATGAATCTTTTGATGGTGTGCTAATATCTATGCTATTTCACCATCTCACGGGCAAGACTATCGGTGAGTCGCTTGAAAATATCAAATTGGCTGCTAAAGAAGCTTTACGAGTATTGCGTCCAGGAGGTAAATTGATTGTTATAGAATCTTGTGTCCCAAAGTGGTTCTATTTTTTTGAGAAAGCAGTTTCCCGTTTTATGGCCAGATTAATTAATGCAACCCTTTAGCATCCAGCGCCATTGCAGTTTCCAGCAGCCGTTATTGAAGAGATTCTTGAAGAGCTTGATTCATCAAGCATTGAAGCCAACCTCATACCAAAGGGAAGGTGGATTTTATAATATGGATATAAATTTCCCGCAATGCTTACGCCAGTAAAAGTGTATAGGTTTGTTATCTACAAATAGAATGGAAAAAAAGTGTTAGTTCATGGTTCCCATTTGCAATTTATGATATTTTTTTATAAGCTATCCTCATATTTCAATTTAAATAGATCGCTTAAGAGTGTGTTTAATTATTTTCCTATTTTTTATCCATTTAGTGTTATCCCTTTTTTCAAAATGGGTTGGGATAGGGGGTATTATCTAAAGGGAGCTATCTTAAAGTCGAAGAGTTTATAACTTGCGCTTTTTTATTACTGGATGTGCAGGATTTATCGGCAGCAATCTAACAGACCGCTTATTACGTGATGGCCATGAGGTCGTGGGTTATGACAACTTCTCCACCGGTCAACAAAGATTTCTGGAGATAGCTCATCATTCAACGCGTTTCAAGCTGGTGCATGGCGATACATTGAACCTCGATAGTTTGACCAGTGCCATACAGGACGCTGATTTTGTTTTTCATTTGGCGGCCAACGCCGATGTACGCTTTGGCACGGAACACCCACGAAAAGATTTGGAACAAAACATCATTGCAACCTTCAATGTGTTGGAGGCGATGCGGGCCAATGATATCCGCCTGATCGCCTTTGCCTCAACCGGTTCTGTCTATGGGGAGCCACAGATATTCCCAACAATGGAGGATGCACCCTTCCCCGTACAGACCTCGCTTTACGGTGCTTCAAAGCTGGCAGGGGAGGGTCTGATCCAAGCCTATTGCGAGGGCTTCGGATTTCAAGGCTATATTTTCCGGTTCGTCTCAATCTTGGGCGAGCGTTATACGCATGGGCATGTCTTCGACTTCTATAAAAGCCTCTGCGCGAATCCACACGAACTGCATGTGCTGGGCAATGGCCATCAACGCAAGTCGTACCTGCATATAGAGGACTGCTTGGATGCTATGCTCTTGGCTGTCGAAAAGGCACACGATAAGGTCAACCTGTTTAATCTCGGTTTGGATGAATACTGCGAGGTTAATGACTCCATCGGCTGGATCACCCAGCATCTTGGACTGGCGCCTAAGGTGATCTACGCTGGCGGTGAGCGCGGATGGATTGGTGATAACCCTTTCATCTATCTGGACTGTGCTAAAATTCGTGCGATGGGGTGGCAGCCAAAACTTACTATTAAAGAATCAGTTATTAAGACAGTGGAGTTTTTACAAAATAACAAATGGGTTTATGAGGAGAGAAAATAAATGCGTAATTTTTAATTGTAATATTGATGTGGTCTAAAGAAAGTGAATATCTTTGTATTTGAATTAGTTTATTAAGAGATACCAAAGGAAATAATAATGAAAGTTTGTGTATTTGGTTTATTGCATTTAGGTTGTGTGACTGCTGTTTGTATGGCTGACTTGGGTTTTAATGTAATTGGTCTGGATAATGATAATGAAGTAATTAATAATTTGCAAAATAGTAAACCTCCTATATTTGAACCTGGTCTTGAAGATTTATTAAATAAATATATTAAAAATAATAATTTGTCTTTTTCAACTGATTTTGAGGCTGCTTTATCGAACACTGATGTTTTATGGATCACATTTGATACCCCTGTTGATGATAACGATATTGCTGATGTTGATTTTGTTAAATATCATATAGTCAAAGCTTTAGAATATCTTCCAAATAATTCAAAAGTCATAATCTCTTCACAAGTTCCTGTTGGATTTACAAAAAATATTGAAAACATTTTTAAAGTAAGATTTGCAAATAAAAAAGCATTCTTTGCATGCTCTCCTGAGAACCTGAGGCTTGGAAATGCAATAAATATTTTTAGAGAACCTGACAGAATAATTATTGGTGTTAGAAATAAAAAACATATTAATGAGTTTTTACCGATATTTTCGAAAATTTCTGATAAATTAGAATGGATGAAAACAGAATCAGCTGAAATGACTAAACATGCAATTAATTCATTTCTTGCTATATCTGTTGTTTTTGCAAATGAACTGGCATGTATATGCGAAAAAGTCGGCGCAAATGCAAAAGAAGTTGAAAGAGGGCTTAAGACTGAAGATAGAATCGGACCAAAAGCATATGTTCGTGCAGGTTCTGCTTTTGCTGGAGGTACTTTAGCTAGAGATGTGAACTTTTTGATTGAACTTAGTGAAAAATATAATACTAAAGGCGTTCTATTTAATGCAGTAAAACAAAGTAACGATATCCACAAAGATTGGATAAAAGGAAAAACAAAAGAATGTTTTGCAGAAATAAAAAATAAAAAATTTGCTATTTTAGGACTCACTTATAAACCAAATACTAATACATTAAGAAGATCATTATCAATTGAACTATGTAAATGGCTATCCGATAAAGGGGCTAAAATTAATGCTTATGATCCTCATATAAAGAAACTCCCTGATAATTTAACAATAAATTTATGCTCTGATATTATAAAAACTATTAAAGATGCTGATTGTATTATCGTTGGAACTGAACATAAAGTGTTTAAAGAACTTAATAATGAAATATTAGATTTAATGAGTAACAAAGTTATCATTGACCCAAATGCATTTTTAGAAAAACAATTAAAAAGTTATCGAAAAATCAATTATTTTTGTGTAGGAAAAAAAATAAATGAAACTTAAAGGAATAAATGCAATTATCACTGGAGCAAGCCAAGGATTAGGTTATATTATAGCAGAAGAATTTATTAAAGAAGGTGCTTCAGTTGCTATCTGTGCAAGAAATAAAAAATTCCTTGAAATAGCTACAAATAAACTTAAATCTATTGCAAAAGAAGATCAAAAAATTGTCTCTAAACCTATTGACGTTTCAAAAGAAGCAATTGTAAAAGAATTTATTACTTATTGTATAGATGAACTAGGTTCATCTATACATGTCTTAGTAAATAACGCAGGAATCTATGGCCCTAAAGGTGAACTCGAAAATATTAATAGTACTGAATGGATTAGGGCTTTAGAAATTAATTTACTCGGTACATTTTATACTTGCAAATACATTCTCTCTCATATGAAAGAAAATAAATTTGGGAAAATAATTAACTTATCAGGCGGAGGATCTACTTCTCCTCTTCCTAGAATTAGTGCATATGGTGTTTCAAAAACTGCTGTCATTCGGCTTTCTGAAACCTTAGCAGAAGAATGCCGTGATTATAATATCGATATCAATGCTATTGCTCCAGGAGCATTAAATACTCGTTTACTTGATGAAGTAATAGATGCCGGCCCTGATAAAGTTGGTAAAGCATTCTATGAAAAAGCATTAAAACAAAGAGATATCGGTGGGGTTCCATTACAAAAAGGAGCTTCTTTGGCTGTGTATCTTGCATCAAAAGAAAGTGATGGAGTCACTGGCAAATTAATCAGCGCTGTATGGGACCCATGGGAGACATTCTCAGAGCATATTGAGGAATTAAAAGAGACGGATATATATACATTACGTAGAATAATTCCCAGGGAACGTGGTAAGAATTGGGGCGAGAGATGAAATGAATGTTGCAATTATTGGTTGTGGTCTGATAGGGGAAAAAAGGGCAGAGTCCATTGGGGGAAACCGTTTGGTCGCTTGCGTTGATATTTCGGTAGAACGGGCAGAAATGCTTGCACGCCGGTTCTCCGGCAGCGAGGCCTTGAGTGACTGGCGTAGGGTAATGGAATATAAAGATATAGATGTAATTATTGTCGCTACTCCTCATCAATCACTTGCCGAGATTACATTAGCTGCTGTATCTAGTGGTAAGCATGTTCTGGTTGAAAAACCGGCAGCACGCCATGTTGATGAGTTAACCCCTTTGATTACCGGTGTTAAGCAAAGCAGTTCACTCGTCAGGGTTGGTTTTAATCTCCGTTATCATCCTGCATTACGCAAGGCACGAGAAATTTATAAACTTAATGAACTAGGGGAGCTGATGTTCTTGCGCGCCCGTTATGGCCATGGAGGACGTATTGATTATGAAAAGGAGTGGCGGGCAAAACCAGGGTTATCTGGAGGAGGAGAATTAATTGATCAGGGTGTGCATTTAATTGATTTAGCACGCTGGTTTTTGGGTGATTTTGCTGAGGTGCAGGGCTTAGCTCGCACTTTTTTTTGGGATATGCCAGTAGATGATAACGCTTTTATGATTCTAAAAACTGCCAAGCAACAGGTAGCTTTCCTCCATGCTAGTTGCACTGAATGGAAGAACTTGTTTTCTCTTGAGATATATGGACGACATGGCAAGCTGCATATTGAAGGGTTAGGAGGTAGTTACGGAACAGAACGATTGAGTTATTACAAAATGCTCCCCCAAATGGGTCCACCGGAAACTACGATCTGGGAATACCCTATGATAAATGATTCCTGGATAGTAGAATTTGCTGAGTTTTTAGAAGATATTAAGATAGGACGGCAACCAGCGGCTAATCTGAGTGATGCGCATGCTGTTCTCACTATTGTTAACAAAATATATCAGGAGTCTTGTAATGATAATCACGCGTAGCCCATTACGCATTACATTGGGAGGTGGAGGGACTGATTTACCATCATATTATAAAGAACATGAAGGATTTTTGATTGCAGCTTCGATTGAAAAATACGTTTATGTAACAGTAATACGGCCATTCACACCTGGTATTTACTTAAAATATTCTGAGCTTGAGCATGTTGAGAGAGTGGAAGATGTTAAACATCCGATTATTCGTGAGGCAATTCAAATGATTGATTATAAGCCCTCTCAACTGGAGATTGCTACGCTAACCGATATACCCTCAGGGACAGGCCTAGGATCATCAGGAAGTTTTACTACTGCACTCCTCAAGGCATTATATTCTTTTAAGCGGCGATTATTGCTCCCTAGTGATTTGGCTAAATTGGCCTGCGATATTGAAATTAATCGGCTTGGGGAACCTATTGGCAAACAGGATCAATATATTGCGGCTTATGGTGGCATTACTTGTTTTACATTTAACTCAGATGAAACGGTAAATGCTGATCAATTAAATATTTCAGATGACACCATGTTTGACCTGGAAGATAACTTACTGCTATTTTTTACCGGTTTTTCACGTAACGCTGGAATTATTCTCAAGAACCAGAATGTCCGTACACAGCAATCTGATCAAGAGATGATTCAAAATCTGCATTATGTTAAAGAGCTAGGCTTACGCAGCAAGAAAGCTCTGGAGGATGGTAATTTAACTCTTTTTGGAGAACTCATGCATGAGCACTGGGAACATAAGAAAAAACGATCCAAGGGTATAAGCAATCCACAAATTGATGAGTGGTATGAACTAGGGAAAGCTAATGGGGCAATTGGTGGAAAACTGGTTGGAGCAGGAGGTGGCGGCTTTCTGATGTTTTATGCCTCTGACCGCAATCGTTTGCGACACACCATGGCACATGCAGGGTTAGAGGAAGTGCGCTTTAGCTTTGATTTTGAAGGTACTAAGGTTATAATCTGATGGCTCTGCCTGTTGCAATATTAGCTGGTGGATTAGCTAAACGATTACGGCCACTCACCAAGAGTATTCCCAAGTGTTTAGTGGAGGTAGCGCATAAACCCTTTATCGAGCATCAATTGGAATTGATGCAACAGCATGGATTGCATCGTATCGTACTATGTGTGGGGTATCTTGGTGAAATGGTGAAAACAGTATTGGGTGATGGAAGCAGGATGGGTATGGATTTACGGTATGTTTTTGACGGAAAAAAACTTTTGGGAACAGGTGGAGCATTGCGGAAAGCCTTACCTCTGTTAGGAGAAATTTTTTTTGTTCTCTATGGCGACTCCTATTTAGATTGTAATTATATAGCTATTGAGAAAAAGTTTTTAGAACAACGTAAATTGGGGTTAATGACTATTTTTCGAAATGCTAACAAATGGGATCGTAGTAATATACTTTATAAAGATGGCTGTTTAATACATTATGACAAGGAGAACCCAACCCCGGAAATGCAACATATTGATTATGGGCTTGGTGTATTGAATGCAAAGGTTTTTGATGATTATCCACCAGATACTACGATTGATTTGGCTACAATTTATCAAGATTTACTTACCAAAGATGAGTTGTCCACGTTTGAGGTTACACAACGATTTTATGAAATTGGATCACCTGATGGATTGGATGAAACCCATCACTATCTGTTAAATCGGACTAAAGAGGGAACCCCATGAATTACACACAAAGACATCTTGATGAAGCGAGCAAAATCATCAATAATCTGGATGTTTCCAAAATCGAGAGAATGGCTGAACTTTTGGTTAGCCTTCGTAATCGTGGGGGACGGCTATTTTTTTTAGGTGTAGGGGGAAGTGCCGGCAATTGTTCTCACGCTGTCAACGATTTCCGTAAAATTGTTGGGATTGAATCTTATGCACCCACAGATAACGTATCCGAATTGACAGCTCGAACAAATGATGACGGATGGGCCAGTGTTTTTGAAGAATGGCTGAAGGTTAGCCATTTGCAGTCTAAAGACATGATTTTTATCTTATCTGTAGGTGGGGGGGATCAGAAGAAAAATATTAGCCTAAACCTGGTGTATGCCATAAAATACGCCAAAAAGCAAGGCGCTCAAATTGTAGGTATTGTAGGTAGGGATGGGGGATATACAGCACATATGGCCGACGCTTGTGTCATCATTCCAACAGTAAATCCAGAAACTATAACACCCCATTCAGAATCCTTTCAAGCAATTATCTGGCACTTACTAGTTTCCCACCCATCACTAAAGCTAACACAAACCAAATGGGAGTCCATAATTCGATGACAAATCGAGCTGTGTTTTTGGATAGGGATGGAGTATTAAATCGCTCTATAATCCGAAATGGTAGACCCCATCCCCCGACCAAGCTATCTGAATTAGAAATTTTGCCTGGTGTACCTGAAGCGATTATGAATTTACGCGCAGCAAATTTTCAACTCATTGTGATAACTAATCAACCAGATGTGGCACGTGGTACCCAAACACGGGAAGCAGTGAAATCCTTTAATGAAGTACTTCAGGCAAAGCTTCAGTTGGATGAATTTCGTGTTTGCTATCACGATGATGCAGATAACTGTAATTGCCGTAAACCGGCCCCGGGGTTACTACTGCAAGCCGCTAATGATTCACAGTTGGACCTCAAATCTTGCTTTTTGGTAGGTGACCGTTGGCGTGATATTGAAGCTGGGCACCGAGCTGGTTGTACTACTATTTTTATAGATTACGCCTATGCTGAACGTCAACCAAGTGGATATAATGTAAAAGTAAAATCACTATTTGAAGCCTCGGAGTGGATTTGTTCCAAATAAAATAGGAGATAAGGATGAAAACTATAAATAATTTAAAGATAAAAATTTTTGCGGATGGTGCGGACAAAGCAGGAATGTTAGAAATGTATAACAAGCCCTTTATTAAAGGCTTTACTACTAACCCAACATTAATGCACAAAGCTGGAATTAACGATTACCGTGCGTTTGCCAAGGATATACTTCAGAATATTCCAGATCGATCCATTTCTTTTGAGGTTTTCTCTGATGACTTCGCGGAAATGGAACGTCAGGCTATGGAAATAGCTGATTGGGGAAGTCAAGTATATGTAAAAATTCCAGTAACTAATACACGCCGCAAACCGTCTTATGGTTTAGTAAAAAAATTATCAAACGCTGGCGTTAAGGTAAATGTAACAGCTGTTATGACTTTGGATCAGGTTCTGAAAATCATAACAAATATTTCTCCAGACACACCGTGCTACATCTCTGTTTTTGCAGGAAGAGTTTCAGACACCGGCCGTGATCCAATACCATTAATGTCAGCAGCAGTTGAACTGCTAAAGCTAAACCCAAAAGCTGAGCTTATTTGGGCAAGTCCCAGAGAATTGCTTAATATTTTCCAGGCAGATGCAATTGGCGTTAATATTATCACAATTACTAACGATATCCTTAAAAAGCTTCACCTTGTTGGCTATGATTTAAGCAATTTTTCATTGGATACAGTTAAAATGTTTCATCGTGATGCTGCCAAGGCCGGGTATATGCTATAACAGACATCTTGATAGTGATTGAGAGGGATATGGGACTGTCTTAAGATAATTCCAAATTATGTGTTAAGAAGAAAGCAATGATTGGAATATATTCACTTTTTCCTTGAATTTATAGGCACTTACGAGTATAAAGCAAGAAAAATCAACAATACATACTGGAAGATACCCCTCTTTTTACACTTTATCCCCTGCCACGATTAACATAGTTTCTCAGGACTCTTATATTTCCGTTGTTTCTCGATATACCGCTCACCAGCTCTACGGTCGAGTCCTGGCTTCCGTCGTCTGCGACTATAATTTCGTAAGTATATTCTTTTTTTTGAAGGTAGCCGCCTATCTCCTGTAGGATATTCGCTATTCTTTCTTCTTCATTATAGGCGGGATGACGACTGATAGAAAAATGGGCTTTCCTTCTCTCGGCATCATAGTGAAAGAACCTCTTCATAAGCCCTAAGTTTTTTCCTAGTCTATAAAGTCTTTAACTATAAATATTGGTCTGTTTTGACTCTCTTTGTATATCCTGAGAATATATTCACCTATTACTCCAAGAAATAACAATTGAATTGAACCAAATAAGTATATACTCAACAAAGTGGATGACCAGC
>JALLOG010000019.1 GCA_027717645.1 Desulfobacterota bacterium AH_259_B03_O07 | reverse complement strand
CAGTTATTGGTTTAACACCAAAAAGATGCTTTATGGTTATTTTTAAACCACTAAAGATTTGAGGAAAATAAAGCTTCTCCAGAAAACTTAGTTTCGGCTGTTTTAAGACCTTAACAGTTATTGCCATTTCATTTTCAAAAATAGTTTTATTATCAATTTATATATAACATATTTGAAGCGATTTGAAAGCCTTTATTTTTCGACACAAGTTAAGATCAATGTAATTTTTACCAATATTTTTTGTACAATAATTCCGAATAATAGATCTTGTTTGAAAGACATTTGTAAATATAAGTATATGAAAAACTAATTCTCACTAAACTCCCTTTTCAATCTCAAATAAATCAAAATCGCTGAGAATAGTGATACTACAATCATAGCTAAACCAACGAATGGAGATCCCAATAAAAGTTTACCTACACCAACCATAGCAAAGAATAGGAAACTAACACCCAGAACCCAATTTATCAGAACCGGAACGAATGGCGGTGACTTCACTACCGGATTCATCTCCCTTACGGGTCCCCAAAAACCCCATGGACGAACCCTATTGTAGAAATTAAGTAACGTGTCCCTCGGCTCAGGATTAGTAAGATATGTAACTGTTACCCAACTGAATATGGCCACGGGAACAACTATGATTTGATGCTTGAGCTCAAGAGAAACATTCTGAAACCTTGTATATAGAATCAGAGAAAAAATAGTAATCAATGATGAAGCGAGAGCAGCTATCTCCGACCATGCGTTGATCCTCCACCAAAACCATCTAAAAACTAGTACTAATCCAACTCCGGCACTCATAGCCCAAAGGAGAATCCATGCCTTGCCTATATTTTTGATATGAAAAGCAAAATACCCTGCAACCAGCGTCAGAATTAAAGTACATATTCTCGAAACAAAAACGTAATGACTTTCATTTGCAGCCCTATTGATAAACCTCCTATATATATCATTTATAATGTAAGAGGTCCCCCAATTTAGTTGAGTAGACAAAGTAGACATAAATGCAGCGAGAAATGATACCAACAATAAACCCTTAAGACCAGGCCCTAAGAAGTCATTAACAACTACTAAATACATAGCTTCTTGATCTCCCCCTGTCGGTTTAGCTGTGGGATAAATTAAAAGGGAGGCAATTGCTACTAAAACCCACGGCCAGAGACGAACAACATAATGGTTCAGGGAAAACCAAGCCGTTCCTAACAATGCATGACGCTCATTTCTTGCAGAACATAACCTTTGAATAAAATATCCTCCACCATCAGCATTATGAGAAGACCACCATATAATGGAAACATAAACCAGGAAGACAAAGAAACTAGAATTCCAAAACCCCTCGCTTACGGGAACCCCTTCGGAAGGCGTCATAAAAAACGACGTATGACTATCAATACCCTTAAGTTTTTCGATAAAGCCTTGAAATCCTCCAATCTCTGGGGAGCCAATAACAACCCACGCGAGTATAATCGTGCCTATTAGAGCTATGAAATACTGCAAAAAATCTGTCACTGCTACACCCCATAACCCTGACATCATCGTGTATAGAAAAGCAATTGATATGCAAATGATAATAGCGATTGTTGTTTCGAAACCAAAAAATACCTTAAAAACCTTAACCATAGCACTTATAACCCAACCCATAACAACGAAGTTGAATATAGTGGAAAAATAAAATGCTTTAAAACCTCTAAGAAATGCAGCCGGCTTTCCACTGTAACGAAGTTCAATAAGTTCATTATCCGTGATCACCTCAGCTCTTCTCCAAAGCCGAGAAAATACAAAGACTATAAACACGTGACTAAAGATGTAATTCCACCAAAACCAATTTTTCCATATTCCATCCGTACGAATCCAGCCAGTCACAACAAGAGGAGTATCTGTAGCGAATGTAGTTGCAACCATTGAAGTACCAAGTATCCACCAAGGGAGATTTCTATCGGATACGAAATAAGAAACCATGCTTTTACTAGCTCGCTTAGTGAAGTAGGCACCTATTAAAAGAGACAAAACGAGATACGATATGACGATTAGCCAATCAAGCGGACTTAATGACGATATTATAGATTGTAAGGATTCCGACATAAGAATAATTATGACTTCAAGGCTAATTCTACTGGCATGTTTCCCTGGGGTTCTAGTAGTCCCAACAACACCTCTGCTGTAACGATTTGACAGACTTCTAACTGGTCAAATGTGCAGACGATAGTATTAAAATTTTTGAGCCTTTCAACTACATAAGGAGATCCGAAAGAAACTACAACCTTTTCACCTTCAGCATAGCTAACCCTTTTCAAAAATAATCTATAAGCTTCCGGTAATCTAGAATAATCACTCCACGCACCAACGGAAGTATATATGAGACAGATTATAGATTCATAAGAATTTATATCTAAGCGAGATGGATTATTTTCGTAGGAAGGTAAAATTATCTCTACATCGCAGCCTATACCACCTTGAGTTAAATTATCGACAAAGGGTTTAGATATATCCTCTCCAGATTGTGTTACATCTAGAATATAGACCTTTGCTTTCCTTGCTGCTAACTTCCCACCTTTTAAGACACATACCGATCGGCTCGCTATTTCATTAATTATATCAAGTCCCGAGGTTCTATTCTCTAGCTTCTTAATATCACTTTTATTAAGCCAACTGTCTTTCGCTGACACGACTCTTTCCACCGCTCTATCCAAAAGAGCTAAAGAGATTTTTCCAGAACCTGCCTTGTCAATTAATTTCTCCAGTAAATCCAAAGGATCGCGAGGGTCAAGGATAACATCACAGCCAGAGGTCAGGGCCATAGAAGCTATCTCCTCCTCGCTCCCAAATTTGTCGATTGCACCCATGTGAAATGAGTCTGTAAAAACCAACCCGCGAAACCCGAGGTCACGAAGGAGCTTATTTATAATTTCATCTGAAATCGTTGCTGGAACACCTCTCACATCAATTCTTGGAACAGATATATGAGCAGTCATTATTGATCAAACGCCATGTTTTATTGCCTTCTGAAATGGTATTAACTCGCATTTAAAGAACTCATCCAGAGATCTCATCACATTAGGCAGCTCTATATGCGAATCTATCCCAGTACTGCCATGTCCCGGAAAATGCTTAGCACAAGCCATTACACCCTCATCCTGACATCCCTTAATGAATGAAATCCCTAGTCCCGAGACTGAATTAGGATCATCTCCATAAGATCTGATATTTATAATTGGATTTTCGGGATTGGTATTAACATCCACAATGGGTGCAAAATTTACATTCAGTCCACAAAAGCTCATTTCATTTGCGATAAATCTCGCCTCTCGATTTACAAGGTCACTGTCGGCTACTTCTCCAAGTGACATATTAGAAGGAAAGAGCGTTGCTCCTGCTAAAACCTGACCCACTCCTCGCTCAGCATCACAACCAAAAAAGAGGGGAAATTCAGAAATATCCTGAAGTTGTTGAGTTGCTTGTCTGACTTGCAGATACTCTCCTCCCATGATTATAAATGAACCAAAATGATATTTTGAAACTAGTTCTTTTGCATATGATAGAGCCCCTGGATCCTTAAAATTCAACCTTGGCATCAGGATCTGGCCAATCTTTTGTTGCAAGCTTAGACTCTTTACTACGTGCCTATTCATCGTTTCTAGAAATCTGATTATTATTGTAAGTTAACCTGACACTAATGATAGAAATGGAGATAATCCAGTAACAATCATTGCAATTAAAGATTTGCCCTACCTAAAACAATCTTTCCCAATGGAACATGTGATTTGGCTCCGGTGACAGAAGGTAAATTTGCACAATTTCCAGAAATGAGCTCATTTGCCAAGATGGAAAAAGCGATCGCTTCTTTTGCATCAACTGGAACCCCATAGGTATCTGAAGTAGAAATTTTTAAAGATTTAAACCTATCTTTTAGTCTTTTTAAAAGTATAGGATTTCTACATCCACCTCCACTCAATATAACCTCGTTAATTTGCCAACTTGGAAAAATAAATTCTTCGTAAGAAATAGCTATTGACTCTACAGTCAGCTCTAAAAGGGTCGCTATTAAATCAGAAAGCCTTATTTTATCCCCTTTTACCAAATTATAAAGTCCCTTGGCTTTTTCTAACCCGAAAAGCTCGCCCCCAGTAGATTTTGGTGGAGGAAGTTTGAAATAAGGATCATTTAATAAATTTTTTAATAATTCTTCATTAACCAAACCACGCGCAGCGAATTTCCCGTCTTTATCAAATTTGTTTTTACCTTTGGTTGCTAAACTTACAACCCAGTCCATTATTAGATTTCCTGGTCCTGTATCAAAGGCTATTACCTTTGAAAGTTTTTCTGTTATAACTGTAGCATTTGCTATCCCACCAATATTTTGAGCGATCCTAGTTTTTCCAGTTTCGCGGAATAAAATATAATCCACATAAGGAACAAGGGGAGCCCCCTCACCCCCAGCAGCAATATCACGTGTTCTAAAATCACCGATTGTGGTAATCCCTGTCCTCTCGGCTATTACGTCTAATTCGCCAATCTGAAGAGTACTCCCAGTTCCATTTTTCGATGACGGAGGGTTATGATAAATAGTTTGACCATGAGAGCCAATTAAATCTACCTCACTAACTTGAAACCCACTCTGCTCGATTACTGCAATGGCTGCATTAGCATGAGCTTCCCCTACAAGAAAATTAAGTTCTGATATCAATTCCATTGAAGAGTCGTAATATAAACCTTCCAAGTTCTCCAAAAGAGTTGGTTCATATGGGAAGGAAACAAACCCTATTAAATCAAAAACCGTATTAAAACCGCTTCCCTTGATTCTCATCAGAGCTGCATCGATTCCATCCATGGATGTACCAGACATCAGTCCAACCACGAGTCTTTCTTCTTTATTATGGATTCGATTTAACAAGTTCAATGATGCTTCCCCCCAAATCGTCATTGCGAGCGGCTGAAAGAGGCGAAGCAAACTAATTCTGTAGTTTGCTTCGTTGTTGGCCCCGAAGCTGGCCTGATCTCGCTTCAGGCCATGGTTCTCGAAAAGTTCCCTGCAATGAACGTCCAAGTAGCTTCAAATGAATCAAACATAGACAAAGCTCCTCTTTATGACAAGTAAATTATAGTTTTTATAGTATCTTATTTTCATACACGCTATTTAAGTGCTTTACGCAAAAAGCCATTACTGCTTTCCAAAATCGCCCTCGCCTCCCGGTATTTGATTCCCTTGCGTCCCATAATAACGGCAATCTTTACATTCCATCTTGACCTCTCAAGTAAAATCGAAGTCTCTTTTCTACCCGTACCCGCGAGATGCATCACAATTCTTATCGCCCTATCTCTTAACTTTTCCGATCTCGGCTGGACATCAACCATAAGGTTTCCATAAGTCTTCCCAAGCTTTATCATTGTAGCAGTTGTTAACATATTTAATACCATTTTTGTAGCCGTGCCGGCCTTCATTCTAGTCGAACCCACTATAACTTCAGGACCTACAACAGGACTAATGATGATATCTGCAAGGTTAGAATAATTTACTGGATGGCAGGTGATGATGATACGACCACATCCAATTTTCTTAGCATAAGATAAAGCTCCCTCAACAAATGGTGTGTCAACGCTGGCCGCTATTCCTACTACGACATCTTTACTATTTAATTTTAGTTTTGCCAATTCAGTCTGAGAATCCTTTCTAGAGTCTTCTGCACCCTCTATTGAACGCCAAAAAGCACTTTTTCCACCCGCGATAACACCTTTAATCAGGTTTGGATCTGTACCAAATGTCGGAGGACATTCAGTGGCCTCCATAACACCCAATCTTCCACTAGTGCCTGCTCCGATGAATAATAAGCGTCCACCTTGTTTAAGACTGCTAACAATAAAATTCACAGACTTAGTAATCTTTCTTATTTGCCTAGAAACTGCCTCTGCAACCTCCTTATCTTCTTCAGAGATCAATTCGACTATTTCAAGCGTAGAACACTTGTCAATTCCTATTGTTCTTGGGTTGATCCTTTCCGTGATGAGGTGGTCGGTTTTGCGGTGCTTAGTCACGAGAAGTATTATATCAATTAAGTGTCTTCAAGTTAAACATATATTGGGCATTTATTGACATTTTATGGGAGCTATAATAAATTTCTTCTGAAAGCGGGCGTAACTCAGTTGGTAGAGTACAAGCTTCCCAAGCTTGGGGTCGCGGGTTCGAGTCCCGTCGCCCGCTCAAGCAAAGTCATCAAACGGTCTAGGGTTCATCCGAATTCTTTGCTTTTTCATCTAAAAGATATTTTACTGCTGCGCGGACAAACCTGCTTCTATCAGCCTGTCCCAAAACTCCTTTTAAATTATCATAAACAGTAGGATCGATCAACAGTGCCCCAAGTGTACCTTCCCCACCCCTGAGCATTTCCGATATTTCTCTGAAATTTGCAGCGGCTTCCTTCAATTCAGCCGCAATGCCATCCTCACCACTTATATCATCAGAGGCCGAACTTATATTTGCCAACGTATTGTCAAGATCATTAGAAAGTTGTGCTTCATATATCAAGCTGTGAAGGACACCAGGTTGGTTTTCGATTGCCTGCAAACTCTTTTCGATCGCCTGAGCACTATTACTAATTGAAGCAATAGTCTTATTTATATTTTCAATGTTTTCCTCTGTTCCAAAAGCATCTACTATCCTTTCCAAGCTTTGAGATATCTTGATTACATTATCGATTAATTGACCAGATTGTCCTATCAATTGTTGAAATTGAGGAGGTGTGTAACTCTTAATCTGCATGTTATTCTGAATCTTTTTAGGCGGCTCCTTTTTACCCCTGATTATTTCTATGTACTTATCACCAAGGAGTCCCTCTGTTTGAATAGTTGCAACTGAGTCAGGGCTTATCCTCTTCATTCCCTCTTCCCTTACATTCATTACAACCCTAATTAGGTTAATATCCGGATCAGACGGAAACTCAATCCCTTTGACACTTCCAATTCGCACCCCAGAAAGCCTAACTGCAGCCCCGTGATTAAGGCCTGCAGTATTCGTAAATGAGGTATTCAGTATATATATTTTTGTAAATAAAGTCTTAGTTCCACCGAATATGAAAACGAAGAATATTAGAATAGCAAGAGTGATTAATACAAATAGTCCAACCTTAAGCTTTAACGCTCTTTGATCCATCATAATAACAAATCTCTAATGGGTTAAACAAACTCCTAATAATTCAATGCTCTATCAGTTCTAATAATTGACTATACTAGACCTGACTATTTAAAAATGATTATACGTAAGAATTGACAATTTCTCAAAACACATGGTAATTTTCATTATCCCCTTCTTCCGAGGAGCCACAAAAAATGAATAAAATTGAAAGAGCCCTCATAAGTGTTTCAAAAAAGGATGAAATAACTACCTTTGCCCGCGAACTAAAACGATTTCACATTGAAATTCTATCAACGGGTGGTACCGCGAGACTTTTAAAGGAATCTGGTATTGAAGTAACCGAAATATCAGAATACATTCAATCACCTGAACTTCTTGGTGGAAGGGTGAAGACTCTTCATCCCAAGATTCACGCAGGTATTCTCGCGATGAGAGACAATAAAACTCACAGAGAAGAATCCAAGCAACACGGTATTAAGCAAATTGATCTCGTTATAGTAAATCTATATCCCTTTGAGGACGTAATCGAAAATGACCATGTAGATTTAAGAGAAGCAATTGAAAACATTGATATTGGTGGACCCACGATGCTTCGCGCAGCGGCTAAAAATTATAAGTACGTAACCGTAGTTGTCGATCTAGAGGATTATAGAACCGTTTTAAATGAATTAAAGGAGAATAAGGGTCATATAACAGTTGAAACAAATTTCAGGCTTGCATTAAAAGCTTTTTCCGATGTAGCTCGATACGATGGAGCTATATCCAATTACCTTTCTTCTATTGATGAGGACGGAGAGAGAACCAAATTTCCCTCAAATCTAACTCTACATTTCGAAAAGAAGATGGGGCTCAGATATGGTGAAAACCCCCATCAAGATGGATCTTTTTACATCGAAAAGGGGATAGGAGAACCTTGCGTTTCAAACTCAATTCAGATCCAAGGAAAAGAACTCTCACTTAACAATATCTTTGATACAGACGCTGCCTTTGAAACAGTAAAGGAATTTTCAGAAACAGCATGTGTAATTGTGAAACACAAAAACCCCTGCGGTGTCGCAACTGCTGAAAACCCTTTTTTAGCCTTCGCTAAAGCAAAAGAATGTGACCCTGAAAGTTCATTTGGTGGGATAGTTGCCTTTAATACCGAAGTAGATGAAGCCACTGCTTCTGAACTATCAGGTATGTTTCTTGAAGTAGTGCTGGCTCCAAGCTACACAGAGGGAGCAATTTCTACCCTGTCGACAAAGAAAAACCTGAGAGTGATGAAAACACCTCCATTGAACAACAGTCGTAAGGAAGGCCTAGATCATAAAAAGGTAGTAGGAGGTTTGCTTGTTCAAGATAGGGACCTCAGTGCGGATGAAGATTTCAAGAATTTTAAAGTGGAAACCAAAAGACAACCCACGGATGAAGAAATGCAGGCATTAAAATTCGCATGGAAGGTCTGCAAACATGTAAAATCCAATGCGATAATTTTTGCTCGTGATGGTCAAACTATTGGAATCGGAGCCGGCCAAATGAGTAGAATAGATTCAGTTAAACTCGCCTCAATGAAAGCAAACATAACAACAAATGGTTCAGTTCTCGCATCTGATGCATTTTTCCCATTCCGTGATGGAATAGATGAAGCAGCAAAGTCAGGGATCACGGCTATTGTTCAACCTGGGGGTTCTATAAGGGATCAGGAAACCATAGCGGCCGCCGATGAACACGGTATCGCAATGGTGTTTACGGGCGTAAGACATTTTAGGCATTAATAAATTTACTCCTGAAACTCAAAGGCACTCGACTCTAAGATAGTCCCCCTCGCAAATTCAAGCTCTGCAAGCGCGGTATTATAACCCGTAATAGCCCCTATCTCCCTCGTTCTTTCATCAACCAAATCCCTCTGTGCTTCAAGAACAGATCTTGTTGTACCAATGCCCACTTCAAGCCTTTGTTCCTCATTTTCCAGAACCTCCTCATCAAGCCCTACAGCCACTCTTGCAGCTTCAATTCCTCTTATGCTATCCTTAACATTCCTTATAGCATTTCTCACATCCAGTGAAACATCCTCAGTCACCCTTTTAAAAAAAATAATACTTCTATCTACTTCAGCAGAAGCTTTCACGTAATCACCCCTTGCAGCCCGATTAAAAAGCGGAAAAGTAAAAACACCAAGTATTTGCCATGTAGGGAAATCACCCTCAAATAGGCTACTAAATGCCTTACCAGCCCCTAAGAATCTCTCAGGTACAGGCTCTATCACTCCTGAGAAGCTTGCGCGATCAGGATTTTCCGCACCCCCAAGACCCTGAAGTTCAACACTTCCCTCTATCGCGAATCTTGGTAACTTCTGATTTGAAAAAAACTTCTTGAGAGTTTCCCTGTTTTCAATTTCGAGCTTAGCCTGTTGCATTTCAGGTCTTTTCTCAAGTGCTTCCCCAAGAACCTCATCTTCGTTAAATGACTGAAAAACTGTAGTGGGTTCATCAATCGCAGAAATCTTAGTTGTAAGTGGCATAGCCAAAATGTTTTTTAAATTATCCTCCGCTGCTCTAAGTTCATTTTCAGCCCTGATTAAATCAACTTCTCTCGCAGCCACCTCGGCCTTGGCCTGAGTGACCGCTACTGGCGGTAAAACACCAACTTCAACTTGAATTTCGTTTCTCCTCTGAAGATCCTTAGCTAGCTCCAGAGCAGTAAGAGCAAGTTCAAGATTTTCCTCAGCTGATACAAGCAGCCAGTAGGATCTCTCAACCTCCAGTAGTATTTCCGAAATCCTTTTCACCAACTCCTTGTCTGAGATCTCATTGTTTCTACTTGCAACTATAATTGGAGTTCGATTTACTTCAACACCAAAATTTTTAAGTAAGTCTTGCCCGATAGTAAAACCTAATGTATTAAACCAACCTGGAGAGAGATCCGTAATTGCCGAATCAGTTTCAGTCCTTGTTATTGAAAAGTCAAGTATGTCATAAAAGGTCCCAGTTGGAAGAGTCCCTTCGACATTGGCTCCAACATCAAAAACCTTTTCATGGATCACACCACTTTGTATAAATGTGCTCGTCGTTGGAATATAAGCATCTGTATAAGAGGAACCCACATTTAATAGTGGATCAAAAACCCCCGTTTGCTTCTGTACCTCTCCTAGGGATATTTCAACATTCTTCCTCTCTATTTGAATATCTCTGTTATTCTCAAGTGTAATTATTCGCACATCATCAAGCGACAAATTCAGCACTTCCTGAATACCAAATAGGGATATAAGTAATAATAGAATGGGTGTCATCTATTTTCCTCCAATAAGAATTTAAAATCACAAAATTATAACACATTAACATCATAGAACAGCTCCATTAATATATTAGCTGAAAGGCAAGAATAATGAAGCTACAAATCAACTTATCATATTTACTCAATCCCACTTAATATCAAAATTTGTTTCTCCTAAGATTATAGTCGTCCATTCTGTTACCTAGACACTAGTTGGGTTGTAGAAATAGCTAAAGGGCCTGATCTGGAAATGGTTTGTAATGGTATTAAAATATACCCTAAAACAAATCCCGATGGTTTAAAAGACAAAACATTCTAAGGTCCAAGATATCTCTACTACAATATTAAGAAAATGGGTCTTGACGATGGAGCTATAAAATTGGTTACCCATTCATTCCAGCCTTAATCCACAAGCAGGGAAGAGGAGAATAACACACCTTTATCTAGAAAATACACTTATAAACATATTCCCTCGATAGAAACCCGAAATTTATCAATAATCCTAATCTAGAATCATAAAAAAACCCTTCTGCTTAGCATGTAAGCAGAAGGGTTATTCTATTCCAAAAAATTGGGAGATTCAATACGAATCCCCCAACCATCTATTTCCTATTTAAAGAACTGATCAATATAAATCAACACCCTTGCTTGGATGGCCCAAGCAACACTCTGAGCGTCAACATCCCCCCTATTTATCTCGGTACCGAGACTAGTTAATGTTGAAAATTGATTAAATGTAGCGACAGCCTGCTGTTCCAAAAGATCCTGCATACCATCCCCATTGATCACAAGACTCCCTATTAGATCAAAGTTAACACCAGGGTGTACCTGCCAAGTGCCGGTTAATTCAATCTCCGTACCCAAATACCTACTAACATCTGTGTTCTGTGGGTTCTCAGGAGTACCAAAACCGAAGGTACCAGGAGCAAAAAGGGGAGAACTCGTCTCCTCATTCCAAGCGACGACGACTTGTGGTGTGACAGAAATCGAGTCAAGAAGCTTAACCGTTGCCCACGCCCTTGCGTAGAAAGCATTTATTACGCTTCCTTCTTGTCGGTATATATTGGGTAGCATATGTCTGAACATCAGGTTGTCTAAGTTATAGGCAGCACTGAAAGTGATCACATTTCCTTCTATATCAGTAGTACTCACATCATCACCACCAGCGTAGCCAAACTCTGCTGCTACGATCTTTACCGGCCATCCTGGATAGACCTCAGCACGTATAGCAAAGAGTAAATTATGAGCAGTAATATCAAAAAGATCATCACCCTCAAGCGCTACCTCCCCCTGCACATTTTGATATTCAGCCACGAGTCTCCATAGGTCGGTCTTTATGTCGATAAGACCAGCCCATAATGTTAGACGGTCTAGATTAAGATCGGTAACTCCAGCTCCAACAGTAGCGGGTGGACCTGAAAAGATATTATCTTGATGTATATATGGGAATACATAACCTCCAATCGTAAAGTTAGTACCCATTAGATTTGGCATATTGTAAATTAGCGCCACAGCACCATAATCATATGATTCACCTACACCATTTATCAAACTCTGACCTTGAGTAAATTTGTCAGAAACAAAAACGAACGTAAACGATCCATCGCCAAGCGCAAAGGATTTAAGATAAAGGAACCTGTCAAGTACAAATCCCAGATCCGATTGTGGGTCCCAACCACCATTTGCCATTATTCCCAAGCCCCAGTCAAACGGCTGACGCCCAATCCTTACGAAACCCAAATTATTGGGGAGAACTACATCCATGTGAAGCATGCGGACGTTAAAAAACTGAACATTATCAGTTGCTGTATTGTTACCAAGGGCAAAGCTACAGACAGCAGTTGACCCCGGCTGGTTAGCACAAGCTCCAGCATTTGTCAACAACGCACCTCTGAATCTATCGCTAGGAGTAAGTGAAGAAAATATTACGTCGGATCTGGAAGAAAAGGGATTATTACTACTCGTTCCTGCAAAACCACTACCGAATCCACCCCATATCATATTGTCCGCAACATCAACCTGTGCTCTTATCGTAACACTATCACTGAGCACAAGCTGTGGGGTCAATCGAAGCCTCGTATCAATAAACTGGATAAAGTCATCTGAACCGCTAAAACCAAGCGTCCTAGCATTTCTAGGACTCAACGAGCTGACGAAAGTCGCTTGCCCAATAAAGTGTGCCCTTGTACGCATGTAGCTTGGGAATCCACCCAACGTGAGTTCTACTGCGTAAGAGGGAACTGCAATACAAAGAGCCAATATAAATAACACTAGCCATTTGGCTTTACTCATCTCTCCTTACCTCCTTTAACTTTTTAAACTATTACCTTACTTTATATAAAATATCAACTTTTGTCAAGAGGTTTTTTTTCTTTTTGTTTCTTACATCATACCACAAGAAATCACCCTTTTCTATATCGTTCCAAATAATGACCTAACCTCTTAGCATGATTGATGTATTCTCTCTAATTTAGTCCCTAAACAGCATAAAAAGAGTTTAATATCAAAGATAACCAAAGTGCATTTCAAAAAGGAAAGCAAAATAATTTTCCTAACCCCTACCTATTACATACTTAATATTTAATTCATACAAAGGCTTTATAATTTCACTATAATGAAAATTCTAATTCTCTCAGATACGCACCGCAACTGGCACGCCCTAGAAGCTCTACTTAGCAAGCAAAGCTATGACTGCCTTGTCTTCCTGGGCGATGTAGTTGATTTTGGTCCAAACCCAAGGGAGTGTGTAAGATTCCCAATAAAATCTTCATATGGCCAATTTTGGGGCGTAAGGGGGGATCATGACCATGCAATGGCATATGCTAAAGAGTGTCTCTGTAATAACGAATTAAATACTTTATCAAACACAACAAGGGAATGGAGTGAGGACCTCCTTGAAAGCCAAGAGATAGGTTTTCTAAGGACACTACCATTTGGATAATCAGTTCTCTTATTAGAAGGTCTGAATCTCCATATAAGTCATGATATAAGTCATGGAAATAGTTCATACTCCAAAGGTCATCCCAAACCAAGAGTCAATTATGACTTGTTCAAATATGATTTTATATTAAGCGGACATTCTCACAAGCCATATTTAAGACAAATTGGCAATAAGAGCTTCTTGGACCCCGGTTCTGTCGGACAGCCAAGACTTTCCAGTTATGTAGATTCCTTCTTTTTTTTCAGGGGGAAGGAGGGCAAATAAATTAATCTTAAGGCCTACAATGATCTGTAACGTAAATAGAAATGAGTCGATTTTATCTGTATATCTAAGACCTTTAATTATCTCAATGCAAAGCCTAAGAAGCCTGGCACAGTATATCCCGGCGCCGGGCCGTATGGTTTCAACAAGATCTTACGAGAGATCAATAGGAATCCCCTCCACAAGCAAATTTAGAAATATGCCTGGAGTTGTGCTCTAACTATGTTTTCATTAATATCATCACCGTTTAAAAATTTGTTTTTGATAAAATTATAGGAAAGCTGGATTTTCCACCTGTGATCCCCCGAGAGATAAAAGTTAAGCCCAGGGGTGATCTGCCATCTGCTTTTCCTTGCAACCAATACAGGAATTAAACCTTCTACTTTATCATATCTTACATATGCCCACCTTCCAGCAACCTCTATATAATGTGGTAGCAAGAAAAAACCACCCTGAACCCTGAACCCCTGATCGTATATGGTATCTAAAACACGACTATCTATTGTCTCTTTCGGGTCTATCCACCTTCCGTCATATTCAGCTACAAAACTATAGATTGTTTGTTTGAAAGCAATATCAGCACTTATCCCCGATACATTTCCTCTTATGATACCTAGCTCCAAAAACCTTTCTTCAATGCCCTGATCATCGGGGGTTTTTCTAGCGATATTCAGACCCGGAAAAGTATAAAATGCGCCTCCAATAGCTACAATAGGTTGTCTGCCACCGAAGTTCGGCACTAACTTATAAGAACCCCCCGAAGGGAATTCTTCACCATTATACTTCAATTTTCCACAGCAAGGATTAAATTGTATTCTCCCGGCATAAAGTAGATTGGAATCTGTACTCCTGGCTTTTCTTCCGTCCCCGTTAAAAATTCCACCACCATATGTAATCATATTTCCAAATATCCCGTATAATCCACCACCAATGTCACGTCCGATACTAAATTCATCACTTACAATGGATCTTTCAACAAGCTGTAAGCTTGACGATGAAGTTAACCTTTCCCTGTTGAAGGGAACCTTGAACTGGCCCACCCTTGGCACAATTCCAGTATTGTAAGCGACACCGAAATAAGCATCCCTCAATCTTACATCTCCACTATCGGCGTCTAATTGAATTGTGTACAGAAACCAGGGTCTGAAGGCATGTCCATTCCACTTCACCCTAAACCTTCTTATGCGGAAATCTGTAGCAGTGTCTTCATCATCCGTATCATTCACTGAAAATTGAAACTGTGTTTGTAGTCTCATTTTCATTAAAAAGTTCCCATCATTTGTTTTAAAGAACAATCCTTTCTTATATCCAGCTTCGAACTTGTTATACCAAGCATCTTTATCTTCCTTTTCCTTAGCAATGACTTTCTCTGCAGCCTCTTTTTCAGATGCCCTTTCAGACTCAAGCTGTTCTATCTTTTTCCGAAGTTCCTCAATCTGCTTCTGGTTTTGTCTCTGAATCTCATCTATCCGCCTTTTTAGCTCCTCAATATCACTCCTTTTCTGTGCTACTTGCTTACCACTTTGGTTTTGTGCTTGTGACTGTACTATAAATAGTTGTGTGCAAAGCACTACAAGTGCCAGCAATCTAATCGCATATATCATACTTTCCTCCTTTTTCTTCATTGAATTTGACTTAAATGATAAGAGGTAACAATTAACTAGATATGAACTTAATGTTAAGTTTTTGTTAAGTTCTAAACAGCTTTATTGCTAAAGAGGTGTGCCAATCTATAATAATATTAAGAAATATAGATAATCGGGGGCTACTCTAATGGCTGAAAAGGTTATTGCGATAGTAGATGACGAAGAGGACATAGTGGAACTTGTAAGTCACCACCTAAAACGAGAAGGATATAGGGTTAAAGAATTTTATAATGGCAGGGGTTTTCTTTCATTCTTAGAATCCATTATTCCAGACTTGGTACTACTAGATATTATGCTCCCCGGAATAGATGGACTCGAAATTTGTAGGATGCTAAAAAGTAAAAATCGTACATCTAAACTACCCATTATTATGCTTACTGCAAAAGCCTCAGAAGCAGACGTAGTAGTGGGACTTGAACTTGGTGCCGACGATTATATAGTAAAACCCTTTAGCCCAAGAGAATTAGTAGCGAGGGTTAAGAGCCTGCTTAGAAGAACCGGAATTAAGGAAGTTCAAGATGAAAATTTAAAGATTGGCCCGATTTCTCTCAATCCTGATAAATTCGACGTCAAAGTAAATGGGAACAAAATAGATCTTACAACTACTGAATTCAAAATACTTGAGGCCCTCATACAGAGAAGAGGAACCGTTTTCACAAGGGATCAATTACTAAAAAAGAAAAGGCTTTGGGGTGATGATAAACTAGTTTACGATAGAACAATTGACGTCCATATCAAAAATTTAAGAGAAAAGCTTGGAAAAGCCGGCAATATGATAAAGACTATTAGGGGAATAGGATATAAATTGGAAGGAGATTAATAGATCCATGTTTGAGCTTCATATTTTATATTGACAAGCTACTTTTTCTAATCCTTCTATTTATAGTTCCAATAACTATTTAAAATCCTATTATAAATTAAGTTTGATCATGCTCATCATTGTATTCATCTGCTTAATAATAGCTATTATCGCAATAACCCTTTTGTTAATCACATCAAGAAAATTCTCAAAAGTAATAAAGAACATTATTCGATTCTCTGAAGAAATTAGGAAAGGGAATCTAGACGCAAAAATTTCAACTGATCACAATAAAGGCGAGATAAAAAAACTTTCTGACGCTCTCAACGACATGGCTCTGATGTTAAATCGGTCGTTCAAACAAATCACTCATGAGAGAGGTGAGCTAAAAGCAGCCCTAAGTTCAATGAGTGAAGGCGTAATGCTCCTATCGAGTAACGGCAAAGTAATTCTTATTAACAACGCTATTAGGGAAATGTTTCAAATTAAAGAGGATCTCACTCACGAACGGTATTGGGAAATTATTAGAAACACAGAGCTTAATGAGCTAATCGAAGATGTCCTAAGTACTAATACTGAGTGCAAAAAAGAAATTGCATTTCTTTATCCGACTGAAAAACACTACCTAGCAAGTGTTATCCCTCTAGATTCTCCAGAAAAAGAGCTAGTTGTTGTTATATTCGATATAACCGGTTTCAAGAGCCTAGAAAAGATAAAAGCAGACTTTATTGCTAATGTCTCTCATGAGCTTAGAACCCCTCTCACAGCTATAAAGGGCTACACTGAAACACTGCAAGAGGAAGCTTATGAAAGCCAAGATGAAAGAAAACATTTTCTAAACACAATTAATAGGCATACAGATCGACTTATAAATATAGTCTCTGACCTGCTTGTTCTATCAGAAATTGAAAGCAAGGAATCTTCATCGAAAGAATCACTTGTTTCAGATTTTGAAAAAGTCGACATTAGGGAAATCATATCTTCATCATATGATTCATTAAAAGGCAACACTACCGAGAAAAATCTTAAAGTTGCTCTCAATTTAAATGAAGTTATACCTATCACAATGGGGAATAGGTTTCTACTTGAACAGATGTTCATTAATCTTGTTGATAATGCTGTAAAATACACACCAGAAGGTGGAACAATTGGGGCGAATGCGAGTAATCAAGACTCAAGCATCAAAATAGAAATTTTTGATACTGGAATGGGAATCCCGAGAGAAAACTTACAAAGAATCTTTGAAAGGTTTTATAGAGTAGACAAGACACGATCAAGACAGATGGGAGGTACTGGATTAGGACTCAGCATCGTAAAACATATAGCCAATATTCATGGTGCACAAATTGACGTTGAAAGTGAAGTAGGTAAAGGAACCAAGTTTATTATTAACTTCCCGTTATATACTTCTTGAGCCAACTCATTTAATATACGATGATTTTTAAACATGGTCCTCTCCACTTAGGTACCTAAACCATATTAATGATATTTAACCTTTTAATAAGGTATCTAGATACTATTAACACGTTATTAATAAAATCTTAACAAACCCTTAACAATTTTATAGTTTAATTCTTGATAATAGAAACCAAAGAGGGAGGAACTACGAAATGAGAATTAAACTGTCTGAAATCATTATAAAATTTAGATTAGTATTTAGTCAAACGATCTTTGCTCTAATTGTTGGTGCTCTATTTAATTCACAAGGAGTCAATGCTCAAGGGCCAGTCAAGGTAGATTCTAACATACCAAATTATATAAAGGTCAGTGGTGTATCAGGGAATATTAACAGTATTGGCTCAGACACTATGAATAATTTAATGACACTATGGTGCGAAGGCTTCAACAATTTTTATCCAAGCGTTAGATGCCAGATAGAGGGAAAGGGCTCGAGTACTGCACCGCCTGCTCTTATTGAGGGAACGGCACAGTTTGGGCCCATGTCACGTGCTATGAAAAATACCGAAATAGATAGATTTGAAAAAGCATTCGGCTATAAACCCACTAGAATTAGTACATCCATTGACACACTCGCAATTTATGTTGATAAAGATAATCCAATAGAATGTCTCAGCATTGAACAAGTGGATGCAATTTTCTCAAGGACAAGAAAATGTGGAGGAACCGAAGACATAATAACTTGGGGACAATTAGGTCTTACAGGTGATTGGGCAAATCGCCCTATAAGCATGTATGGTAGAAATTCAGCATCTGGTACCTATGGATATATAAAGAAACACGCGTTGTGTAAAGGTGACTATAAAGACCACGTGAAAGAACAGCCTGGTTCCGCTTCTGTAGTTCAGGGTGTAGCTGAGGATCAATATTCAATAGGTTATAGTGGTATCGGTTACAAAACTTCAGGTGTCAGAGATGTGCCACTTTCAAAAGACGGGGGCTCATGTGTAGAGCCGAATCTGGGAAATGTTATCAATGGCTCATACCCTCTTGGAAGATTTCTTTACCTCTATATTAACAAGGAACCCAATAAGCACCTAAACCCAATAAGAGAAGAATTTTTAAAATTCATACTAAGTAAAGAAGGTCAAGAAGTTGTAATTAAAGATGGATATTTACCACTAACGGCTAATATTGCTGAAAAACAACTAGAAAAAATCCAATGAATCATAGACTATTCTGTGATTCGCTAATTGTTTATGTCCGTCATCACTAGACTTAAGGATGTAGAAGATAAAATTTATCTGCAATCCGCTTTTAAATCTCGTATTAAAAGAAAAAGGCAGATTGCTGATTTCTTTGCCCGCCTGGTAGTAACATCAGGTGGTATTGCAATTATTCTCAGTATCCTAGCTATCCTTTTCTTTATTACTATAGAGGTCATTCCCCTTTGGAGGGGAGTTAAAGCTGACTTATCTGGCAGATTCGACATCAAACAAACCGCCGGAATAGCCATAATTATTACCGATGACACTCCATTCAACAAACCTATTCCCATATTTGCTATAGGGCTGGATGAATATAGAGAAATAGGGTTTATCATCACAAAAACTGGAAAAATTAATTTTATATCCTTAAAAGATGGAAGCATCATAAAACAAGTTCCTCTTTCGAAAATAGAAGGAAAAAATGTTAGTTCAATTTTCGAGTCATCAAATAACAAACAATACGCCTTGGGAACTGAAGATGGATATGTTTTACCAGTAGAAATCAATTTTAAAGTAAGTTTTACACAGGAAGGAAAAAGAATCATCGAGCCAAGGCTATTTGAAGGTGAGCCATTTTTAGTTGAATCAATTACGTTAAACAAGCTGGCCTATAATCAATCCAGTGATGATTCAAGGGCTGCTGCTGTAATTACCTCTGATGGCAGACTTGTTTTTGTCTCAGTAGAAACGTCCAGCAGCCTAATTAGCGACGAAATAAAAAATCTTTTCAAACACGATTTAACTTCAGGCCTAAAAGGAGACAATGTCACCTCCTTAGAACTGGATAGCTTTCTGGATAACCTCTATGTTGGCACTAAAGAAGGAAGACTATATCATTGGTCGGTAAGTGATAAACAGAATCCAAAACTAGTGGATGTCATAAGTGCTACTGCACCACCAGGTACTCCTTTAACGGCACTTGGATTCCTGCTAGGAGATCGCTCACTTATAGTAGGAGATGCTTCGGGTGTCGTATCTGTCTGGTTCCAAGTTGAAGATGAAACTTCACCTATTGGAAGAAAACTTCAAAAGATTCATCATTTTAAATCTCACAACCAACCCATTACAAATATTGCTTCATCCTCCAGAGACAGGAGCTTTCTGAGTGCCGATAGTAGTGGTAATATTTCTCTCCACCACGCAACATCAAATCAAACGTTGCTTCAGCTCAGTACTGAAGGTTCCTCAATAGTAGCAATTGCATTCGCCCCAAAAGCAAACGGCATCCTTGCAATTGACCAAAAGGGTGTTTTTTATGACTGGGATATTGATAATCCACATCCTGAGACAAATTTAAAAACACTTTTCGGTAAGGTTTGGTATGAGGGTTATTCGAAACCTGATTACGTATGGCAGTCTACTGGGGGTACAGACGAGTTTGAACCAAAATTGAGCCTTACACCACTCGCCTATGGCACTCTGAAGGGAGCACTGTATGCTCTTATCTTTGCAATTCCATTGTCATTATTGGGTGCTATTTGCGTTTCTCAGTTTATGCACCCATCTATGAGAAATGTTATTAAACCCATTATAGAGATTATGGCAGCTCTACCCAGTGTTGTTTTGGGATTCTTTGCTGGCCTCTGGCTTGCACCCTACATTGAGAAAATTATTCCAGCAGTTTTTTTGATGCCCTTAGTCATAACAATATTAACTTTAGTTGCTATGATTCTTTGGAAGTACTTGCCAAAGTTTATTCATGCCAGGTTTAGAGAAGGAACCGAATTTTTCCTCCTTATACCAATAATAATTTTAGGGATCCTGATTAGTATTTGGTTAAATACCCCATTAGAAAATATGTTATTCGGCGGAGATTATAGAAATTGGCTATTTGAGGTTCTTGGGCTCCAATATGATCAGAGGAATGCTTTGATAGTCGGTTTTGCAATGGGATTTGCAGTAATTCCTATAATCTTCAGTATTGCTGAAGATGCTTTATCAAATGTACCTAAGCATTTAACCGCAGGCTCTTTGGCTCTAGGCGCCAACAGATGGCAAACAGCTATTAAAGTAGTCCTTCCAACGGCAAGTGCAGGAATATCTTCAGCAATCATGATTGGACTTGGAAGAGCAGTTGGAGAAACAATGATTGTGCTTATGGCAACGGGTAATACCCCTATCATGGATTGGTCTATCTTTAACGGTTTTAGGGCGCTTTCGGCAAATATAGCTGTTGAAATTCCAGAAGCCCCACACGGGGGGACACTCTATAGAGTTTTATTCCTTGCAGCACTTTTACTTTTTTTCGTAACATTCGTGTTAAACACTGCTGCAGAATTAGTAAGACAAAGGCTTAGGAAAAAATACGGTCAATTATGAAAAAAAATTCCTGGAAAAGTGGTGATCCTTTTATATGGCTAACAGGCCTTTCGCTTGTTTTTAGCCTGATTATGATCGGTGGCCTGCTCTTTCTCATAATGTATAAGGGATTAGGATTCTTCTGGCCTTCAGACATTGCCGTTATAGAACTGAATGACGGCACTTATTACATGGGAGAAATATCAAACCGTGAGAAAAAGCCCGAGCCCGGTGAAGCCGTTGCTAAAAACAAGGATTCCAGAATTCAGTTAAAGATCGGAAATCGCGACCTTTATGGATTGGATTTCAAATGGATAGACGAAAATCAGATTAAAAGTATAGAATATCCAAAAGATGCTGTTGTTTTAGAAAGACTTGAATGGGGCAATATGTATGGATTTATTAAAGGGATCCGATCAGACGGAACGACAATAGCCACCGGAAATGTGGAGTCATGGCCTGTTCTTAAATCCCTCCTTCCTAAGACCCATGAAATCCATAAGGAAATAAAGAGGATAGAGAAAAAGAAGATAGGTGATATCAACTATAATATTTCACAACTCAGATTACAAATCCGCAAACTGGAACTTGAGAGAGGAGAAAATAAAAGTTCCATCAAAAAACTTGAAGAAAAGATTGAGGACCAAAATAAACTCTTTCAAGAAGAGGAATCTAAGCTTACATCCCTCTATAAACAACTTAATCAAAACAGGATAACAATCTCAACTATCGACGGTAGAGAAAAAGAAATGTCGATAGGAACTATCGTTCGTGCTTACCGTCCCAATTCAATGAGTATATTTGAAAAATTACTAATTTATTTCTCTAAACTTTGGGAATTTGTTTCGGGCAACCCAAGAGAAGCGAATACAGAGGGTGGTGTTTTTCCTGCAATATTTGGCACGGTGTTGATGGTCGTGATAATGAGCATAGTTGTTTTACCATTTGGAGTGCTTGCCGCCCTTTATCTCAGAGAATATGCAAAACAGGGGCTACTTGTGAGAATAGTAAGAATTTGTGTTAACAACCTCGCTGGAGTCCCATCTATAGTATTTGGAATTTTTGCTGTGGGTTTTTTCATATATGGTATTGGTGGGACTATAGACAGCCTATTCTTTAAAGAGTCCCTACCTACACCAACTCTCGGAACGGGTGGCATCCTATGGGCATCATTAACACTCGCTTTATTGACAGTTCCTGTTGTGATTGTGGCAACAGAAGAAGGTTTGGCAGCAGTCCCGAGGGCAGTAAAGGAAGGCTCACTAGCACTAGGAGCCACAAAATTTGAGACCACCTGGAAAGTCATGATCCCAAGTGCAATGCCAGCGATTCTTACAGGGGTTATCCTAGCAATTGCAAGAGCCACTGGAGAAGTGGCACCTCTTATGATCACGGGAGTTGTTAAACTTGCTCCCGATCTTCCGATTGATAGCCATTTCCCATTTATTCATCTTGAGAGAAAATTTATGCATCTTGGTTTCCACATTTATGATGTAGGATTTCAATCCCCTAATGTAGAAGCAGCTAAGCCCATGATATTTACAACTACGTTATTACTTATCTTAATAGTTGTAATATTGAATCTTACAGCAATAATTATTAGAAACTACCTTAGGAAGAAGTATACTCTGCCAGGTGTTTAATAAACGAAATCACATTATGTTCTAGTCAGATAATTTTATATTCTTGGAAAATGGAGGTTATACTAAATTTGGCAAGTGTACAGGGAAATATCCTAAAATATAACCAAATCTTAAAAAAATCTGATCAATTGATAAAACAAAATCTAGAGGATAAAAAGCAAGACAGCATAAGGAAAGAAGGTAGAAGCCATCAATTAGAAATTTCAGATCCCATCGTTGAGATTGAAAACCTTACTCTCGAGTATGATGGTAAGCCCGCCATAATCGATATATTAATCGATATTCCCAAAAATCATGCCACTGCCGTTATTGGCCCATCTGGATGTGGAAAATCCACACTTCTTCGCTGCCTAAATCGTTTAAATGACCTAATTGATGGCGTAACAATAGAAGGATCGGTAAAGATAAGTGGCGAAGACATTTACGACTCAAATATTGACGTCACAGAACTCAGAAAGAGGGTTGGAATGGTTTTCCAGAAATCTAATCCATTTCCCAAGTCAATTTATGAAAATGTAGCTTATGGACCAAGACTATCTGGAATTAAGAACAGCACCGATCTGGATGAGATAGTAGAAAATAGTCTAAATGGAGCAGCCCTATGGGAAGAAGTAAAGGACAGGTTGGGAGAAAGTGCATTAAGCCTTTCTGGCGGCCAGCAGCAAAGACTCTGCATTGCCAGAGCTATCGCAGTAGAGCCTGAAGTCCTGCTAATGGATGAACCTTGCTCTGATCTAGACCCAATTGCAACGGGGAAAATTGAGGATCTGATAACCGAGCTCAAACAAAATTATACAATTGTAATTGTCACACATAATATGCAACAAGCGGCTAGGGTTTCAGACTATACTGCATTTATGTATTTGGGAAGGATAATTGAATACGACATAACAGAAAACATATTCCTAAGGCCTACTAACAAACAGACAGAGGACTATGTCTCCGGTAAATTTGGATAAGCACCGATATTTATTAATAGTTGATCTATTCCTCATCTCATCCTGCTAAATAAAATTTTATACATTTAATCTGTTCTATTCCTAGTGATGATAAAAATTAAGTTAAAGCCCTTTCCACCAAAATATTTATGAGTCAAAAGAAAAAGGTCTTATTTATTTGCACCCATAACTCAGCAAGATCACAGATGGCAGAAGGAATATTAAATAACCTCTATGGTGACAGATTTGATGCTCATAGTGCGGGGACAAAGCCTCGATTTGCTAATCCATATGCCATTCGAGCAATGAAAGAAATAGGTATTGAGATATCAAATCACACCTCAAAAAGTGTGAATGAATTTATTGATCTGATTTTCGATTATGTGATAACGGTTTGTGACTCTGCAAAGGAAACATGCCCGCATTTTCCCGGTGCGAAAAAGTACATTCATAAGAGTTTTACTGATCCAACAAGTTTTGAAGGCTCCGATGAAGAGAAATACCTGGTTTTCACACAGGTAAGAGATGAAATAAACTACTGGATTCAGAAATCTTTCGCTAAATAGACTCTTGAACGTAGGGGTTAAATCAGATCGATTTTATTATTTAACATTTTGGTTCTATTATATATAGATAATGAAGAATAGGGAGAAATTAAATGATTAAACTTGAAGAAGATTTGAATAATCTCACTAAGCTATTGGTGAATATGGCAACCTCTGCCGAAGAAATGATTGTCAAAAGTGTTCGGGCTTTGATTGAAAGAAATATGATTTTAGCAGAAGAGGTTATAAAAAGTGATGACATTATAAACAAAATGGAAATTGAGATTGATAATCTCTCTATCAAGATTCTCGCTCTATATCATCCTGAAGCTAAAGACCTAAGGAAAGTTACAATGATTATGAAGATAAATAATGACCTTGAAAGAATCGGGGATCATTCAGTAAATATAGCAAAAAAGGTAATCACTATCGCAGATAAACCCCCTGTAAAACCTCTAATTGATATACCAAGAATGGCTGAGAAAGCCATGGAGATGCTTCGAGAAAGTATAGAATCCTTTGTGAACTCGGACGAAGAACTCGCTCGCCAGGTATGCGAAAAGGATGACGAAGTGGACGAATTGGAACCCCAGATAATGAGAGAACTTATTACCTATATGCTTTCTGATCCCAAAACAATTGATCAGTCCATACAGCTTATTCTAATCGCAAGGGACATAGAAAGGGTTGCAGACCTTGCTACTAACATCGCGGAAGATACCTACTATATTGAAAGCGGAGAAATTATAAAACATCCACCGAGAAAAGATCAAAAATTACCATAAATTTCCCGGTTCAGACGAATTACAATCAAGAAACTTCGTAGGCTTCCAAGTCACTTTTAACAATTTCTAAAATCTATATCGGGTGGTTTGGAGCCTTTTTAGAGCGTTCATAATAATTCATCGCTTCTGGAAGCCATTTCTGGATATTACTAAGCCTTGTACCATAACCTGGATGTGTTGATAAAAACTTTGGTGGCTTTGGGCTACCCCTGGTTGCTTGATCCATCCTTTTCCAGAAATCCAATGCCTCCTTCGGGTCGTACCCCGCCTCCGCCATATATACTAACCCAATCCTATCTGCCTCAGCCTCCTGGGCACGGCTAAAGGGTAATATTCCACCTACAGTAACACCTACCCCGTAGGCTTGCATTATGGCACTCGAAACTACAGGATTCTGGCTTCCAATAGCTGCGCTTAGTCCGGCAGCACCAAGCTCAGCAAGTATTCCCGTTGTTGCCCTTTCACCTCCATGGCGGGCAGTCGCATGTGCAATCTCATGTCCCATTATAGTGGCAAGGCCAGCCTCGTTCTTAGCAATCGGTAAAATACCTGTATAAACAGCCACTTTTCCTCCGGGTAGGGCAAAGGCATTTATTGTGTCATCAGCCTTAATAACCTTAAATTCCCAATCATAATTTGGTTTATCTGAAACCTCGGCAATTCTTCTACCCACCCTGGTAACTGATTGATTATATCCCGCATTTTTTGATATCTTTTCTTTTCGCAGTACTTCCTTGTAAGCAATCAGTCCCATCTGAACTTCCTGATCTTCAGAAAGCAGTATAAATTGAGACCTTCCTGTTACTGGTGCCTGATAACATGCAATCAATAAACAGAAAGATAGGAATAATACCGTTAATATAATGGACGTTTTTTGGGGTTTTGATTTTTTTCTCTTTCTATCTATCATAGGAGTGTCTTTATCAAGTTAATTATTATTATATTATCAACTTTACAGACAAATTTAAAGAGTTATAAAATAAAGGGGGAACAAGTTGTTATCAAAGCAACTTGTTCCCCCGATACTGTGCAAATTACACTCTGGAAAAAACGAGTATTGACTATGCTTTTAAGTTAGCCCCTCTCATCCCGTCAATTCCCTCATCAATGTCCTCGTCGGAGCACGCATATGTTACCCTCACATAACCCTCTCCCTGGCTACCAAAAGCTGTTCCTGCAACTACTGCAACCCCTGCAGTTTTAATCAACTTGTCTGTAAATTCCTGTGAAGTTAATCCTGTACCAGTAATATCAGGAAAAGCGTAAAAAGCCCCGGAAGGAGTGTCACATTTTATGCCTGGAATTGAATTTAATCCTGATACCATTCTATCTCTCTTGTTCTGAAGTATCATTAATTTGTTTTCTACCCAATCCTGAGGACCTGTCATAGCGGTAAAGGCAGCTTTTTGAATAAATGCCGCAACATTTGTTATAGAGTCTTGAAGAAAAATTGAAAGCTTTTCTATTACAGGTTTTGGAGCTACAGTCCACCCGATTCTCCATCCCGTCATTGCATAAGTTTTTGAAAATGTATCGATAACGATACATCTTTCAGCCATGCCGGGTACGGCAGAGATAGTCCTATGTTGTTTTCCATCGTAAACGACATGTGAGAATATCTCATCGGTTATAACCATCAGATGTTCGTGTTTTAAACAAACCTCGGCAATCTCGTCCGGGTTTTCTACCAGATGACCGTTTGGCCTCTGAGGGGTGTTTATTATTATAAGCTTGGTCTTGGGTGTAATCATTTTTTCAAGTTCTTCAACATTAAACTGCCAATCGGGTTTTGAGAGGGGGGTATGCTGTATATCTGCTCTTGCATACTTTGCCCAAACCTCATCGGGCGGGTAACCTGGGTTCGGAAAAATCACCTCGTCACCATCCTCCAAAAAACTTAGGAGAGACATCTTAAGGGATTGCTTTGCACCCGCAGTTACTATAACTTCATCGTCGGTTGTAGGTCTTCCTCTTTTTGTCATCTCTTGAGCAATTGCCTCTCTTAGTTCGGAAAGACCAGGACCTGGGTCGTATCTTACATATCCGTCCTCCAGCGCCTTTCCTGTGGCCTCTAGGATATGGTTTGGAGTATCAAAATCAGGTCCCTGATAATCACCCTTTTCGAAGTGAATTATTTTTTTGCCAGTGGTTTTTTCAAGCTCCTTTGCTACCCTCATACTGGCCCACTGCTTTGGGGGAACAAAATGGCTTATCTTCGAGCTAAATTGATAGTTCATGGCCATTTACGATACCTCCTTGTTTTAAAAAGATTTCTTCTATTTGCTATCTAAAAAACTAATTCCCATATAACAATCCTTCTTCCTCTTCTACCTGACTAACAAGAATTCCTCTGTAGATAACTGTAAATACTTCATCCGCAATTTCTCCTGCGGTCTTATCAGTCCTATAGAAAAACATCACCGATCTAACAAGACCAAACATTATTAAAGCCGTAAGCTTTGTGTTCGTTGAACGAAATGATCCCTCTTTTTGCCCCTTTTCGAGAATCCTTTCATAAAGCTTGATTCTCCTCAATCTCCAATGTTCAGTGAATTCATAATGCTCTCGAATAAGGTGTGTCTCATCTCTGCTTAGAATTCGCAGTATGTCTAGGTTTCTTTTATAGAACTCAAAAATTAAAGTTAATACCTTTTTCAACTTAATCGGAGCTGGATCACTCTTTGCTATTTCTTTTTCGAGGATAGATTCTATGGCTTCATAACTATCCTCTAGAATCTCAAGGTATAACTTCTCTTTAGAAGGGAAATAAAGGTAAATAGTTCCCTTTGCAACTCCAACTTTGTCAGCTATTTCCTCCACAGTTACATCGTGATAGCCTTTTTCAGAAATCAAACCTGAGGCTATTTTAATTATCTGTTCCCTACGCCTCTCCCTCCTCGATCGATAACTCACCCCCTGGACTTTCTGTCTAACCATGCTTTTTGGAGTCGCCATTTTTCCCCACCATACTGAACTGACCAGTCAGTCATATTTCTATACACATATAATTATCACACCAAAATACTTTTGTCAAGTACTTTTTTTTATTGGAATTTATTGATGACTCTCAAAAAAACACTTCGAGGTCGGAATCACAAGGAAGAGACACAAAACCATTTCTAGCTACAGCAACTATCTATATTCACAATGTACCCTTTCTCGAACCATGAATTATTGAAAGAATCGAATTGTAAATAAAACCGATCTGGATAATTATGAGAAATGGTATCCAACCAATAAATCCCATAAACACTGCGTAAAAGGTTTGTACTATAAAGATAAGACCAAACGCCAGCTCAATCAGAGATGTTGGCTCTTTTGAACTAACGTAACTGCTCTTTCGCCAGTTATCCCCTTTTGTAGTAACAGCAAATTTAGGAGTTCGCCTAAAGTCCGAACTTTTACCGATAAGAGCTTCAAAAACCGCTATTGAATTGTTAATTGCTAATCCTGTACCTATAGCCATTGAAAGAGGTATATACTTAACGTATTTCCTCCAATTATCTTTGTTTGCTTCCTTCAATGCGAGAAAATAAAACCTAACGAAACTCAAGGTACCGGCAGAAATTGCGATCAGATTTAACAGTATAACATTCTCCCAGCCATATGATCGCCACAAATATGCCATCGGTAACATCAATAATAGGAGGAGTAATAAAAGTGGATATGAGAAATTTCCTAAAAGGTGAAAGGCGGCTTCTATTTTGTTTCTTTTAGATATTTCCTTTGTATTAAGAATTCTTAGGAGAAGTTTTTTGGCAGTTTGAATTCCCCCTTTCGCCCATCTATGTTGTTGAGATTTAAAAGCATTCATATCGACCGGGAGTTCAGCCTTAGCTACCAAGTCTTTTAAATAAACCAACCTCCAACCCTTCATTTGTGCCCTGTAGCTAAGATCCAGGTCCTCAGTTAGTGTGTCATGTTGCCAGCCCCCGGATGATTCAATACAGTCCTTCCTCAATACTCCCGCAGTTCCATTAAAGTTAAAAAACATTCCACCATAAAACCTTGATGCCTGCTCAATTAGGAAATGGCCGTCAAGTAGAATAGATTGTGCCCTGGTAAGTGTTGAATAATTTAGATTTAAATGTCCCCATCTTACCTGAACCATTCCAACTTGAGGGTCTGTAAAAAAATCTATCGTCTTTTTAAGAAATCCACTCGGTGGAATAAAATCCGAATCAAAAATCGCAATGAATTCACCTTTGGATCTCTTGATCCCTTCCCTCAGTGCTCCGGCCTTAAATCCCTCTCGGTTATCCCGGTGAATGTAATATATTTGGAATCCTAAGGATCTATATTTATTAACAATTGCTTTCGCAATTTCCTTGGTTTTATCAGTAGAGTCATCTAGAACCTGTATCTCTAAAAGTTCAATTGGGTAGTCAATTTCGCATACTGAAGAAATTATCCTTTCAACAACGTGCATTTCGTTATAGATTGGCAGTTGTATGGTAACAACAGGCAATTTAGAGAATCTACCCTTTGGTTTCGGAATCTGGTTTTTAAACTTTAAGAAAATATGAGACAGATAATATCTGTGAATCCCAAAGGAGCAGAGTAGAAGAAGTGTAATCGTGTATATAGAGGTTATAAATATTTTAGAAAGTAGAACCAGGTTTTCCACAATTTATAGAGTAAACAACTCTGGAAATATTTTTATAATATGCTCAAATTTTAAAGTTTTTTATTCTCTCAACTGCGTCTAAAATCCTTTTCGTACCTATCGTAGTAGAAACACGAATATACCCCTCGCCATAATTTCCAAATCCGTTTCCTGGAGTTACTACAATACCAGTTTCAGATATAAGCCTCGACGTGAAATCCTGTGAAGAGATATCTTCAGGAGTTTCGAACCATACGTAAAAAGTAGCCTTAGGAAGATAATATCTCAACCCAACATCATCCAGACCCTTGCAGAATATGTTCCTCCTCTCTTCGTAAACCTTCCTGCGATCATCCAACCCAAGAGAATAGTTCCTGAGAGCCTCGATACCAGCATATTGAACACCCTGAAACACTCCAGAATCGATATTTGTTTTTATTTTACCCAGACCAGCGATGGCATTTTTATTTCCAGCGGCGAAGCCTATCCTCCATCCAGTCATATTAAAAGTCTTCGACAAAGAGTGAAACTCCATGCCAACTTCAGTGGCACCTTCCGTCTGGAGAAAGCTAGGCGGTTGTAACCCATTAAAAGCTATTTCTGTGTATGCTGCATCATGACAAACAAGAATGTTATTCTTGGATGCAAAATCTACAACCTCACTAAAAAAGCCAATTTCTGATACAGCGGCTGTGGGATTATTCGGGTAGTTCAAAAACATTATTTTTGCTTTATTTCTTATTTCTTCAGGAATAGAATCTAGATCGGGGATAAAGCCATTATCCCTAAGTAATGGTAAGTCATAGGGAATTCCACCTGCAAAAGTGGTTGCTACACTATAAACCGGGTATCCAGGATTTGGAACCAAAGCAACGTCCCCAGGGTCTAAAAAGGCAAGAGGTGTATGTGCTATACCTTCCTTCGAGCCAATAAGGGCAAGTACTTCAGTCACAGGATCCAAATCAACACCGAATCTTTCGTTATACCAATTTGAAACAGCCTCTCTAAAAGATAGCATCCCGACATATGATGGATATCTATGATTCCCTGGATCCCTGGCGGCAATTTCCAGCGCATCGATAATGTTCGAAGGCGTTGGTATATCGGGATCACCAACACCCAAATCTATAACGTCAACCCCCTTGGCTTTCATTTCATCCATTTTCGCATCTATTTCTGCAAATAGGTAAGGAGGGAGCGCTTCGATTCTGTTAGCCCATTTCACATTCATCGATGAATCTCCTTTAGAAAGCCTTAATCATAACCTACCTCAATTTTTAGAGCAAGAATCATTATCCCAAATAATACCTTTAGAAGATGGCAATTATAGCGATCCCCACTTTCTTTGAATTTATAGGCGCTTACGGTTATAAGACAACATAAATGAACAATAGAGTTTAGCTTGGGTTACATAACAAGGAGGAAATAGGGGAGGGAGTAACAAGAGCAATGATTAACAACACTTATAGGGTGAGGTCTATAAATCAACAAGAAAGTACTGGGAACAACTTAAATTTAATGCTATGCTCGAAGGAACGACAAGTTTGTTTCCAAGGAAATGTGTAGTTCGATGTGATGTCTTTGGTTGACTAGAGACCTTTATTTGTTTCATGATTTAGGTTTTCGCATAAAACGAAATTATCATAATTGTACGAAATCACAGTTGAACTAATCAACTAGGAGAAAAAGCCTATGAAATTATTACTTATCAACCCAAAGTTTCCCGAGAGCTTTTGGAGTTTTCAGTGGGCAATTGATAATGTTTTACCTAGAGACATTAAAACCACCAGGTCACCATTAGGTATTGCGACCCTGGCAGCTTTATGTCCGGAAGAATGGGATATAGAGATTATTGATGAAAACATTGAATCTATTCCAACGGACCCTGATGCAGATATAATCGGGATTTGTGGAATGGGAGTACAGTTCAAACGCCATTTTATTCAAGAATTTGGCGAGGCTAATAGTTTAACGGCTAATTATCTTGAATCCTTAGAAAAATTTTCTACAGTATAAAGAGCACGGTGCATTAGAGATATCCCTAAAGCACTATAAAAATGCTGTAACTAACCTTTCGATATCAATGACGGGATCGTTAGATCGTGATTTCTTTTTAAGTGCCGAACACCATCTGGAAATGGTTCTTAAAAATACTTCATCCTCAACTACTCTAAATATTGAAGAGTTTCATGAATCCCAGACTAAGCATTTTAACCGATTCTTGAAACGGCTTTCCGGATATGCTGATATGATTTATATAGATGTTCATGAAAAGATTAGACACTTGGTCGAGGTTGATACGTCGATATTTAACCTCGTTTTGACAAGCGGAAAATATAATTAGTTTAATAGTTGATAAAAACCACTTAGCGTTAAACAACCAGGTAGCTTGGAATATTTGTTTGGAAAAAACAGATTCCTAACTAGAAGTGTATGCTGAACTAATAATGTTGTAAGCAATTTCTGTTAATTGCTTCCTTGTGTGTTCAGGTTTTACCCCTATTTTCTCCAGTTCATACATTTCCGCATCAACACGTTCATGGGATACAAGCCTAAAAGCGTGATCGAAGAATTTTGCATCCCCATAAAAATATATTAGATCACGGTTCATCGAATTAACATCTTCACCGTCAATCTTTCTATATTTAATGCAAACAGGCACTATGTCAACATTCGCTTTAATTGCACATGTCAAGAAAGGGTTTTTGAAGGGCATTAGGGCATCACCATTGGATGTGGTTGCTTCAGGAAATAAAACGACATTAAGACCTTCTTTTAGCATATTCGTTATCAATTCAATTTCCTTAGAAAGTTCAGCCCTACTTCTCCTCTCTACAAAAACCCCACCAGCATATCTAGTAATTGTCCCTAACAGAAACTGCTCATTTAATTCGGAATTAGCTACAAACACTGATGGTACAAATGAAAAGATTATGAAAATATCTAAATATGATAGATGGTTAGAAACAATTAGATAGTTAGTTTCTTTTTTCGATAGATTTTCAATATTTCTATATAAAGGCTTGACTCCGAAAGCCTTAAGCAAGAGCTTAGTGTAAAAGGAGGCGTTCTTAGAAAAAAATTTTAATTTCCTCCTTTCATTTCCAATTGCTTTATCTGCAATGTAACAAATAATAACAAAAGATACTACGATAAAAAAAAGCGCAGTAATTCTTAAATACTTTTTCATCATTTATTTCTTTTGTCTATTAAAAAGAGTCACTTTTAATCAAACCATGTGCGAATCCATAAAACTTCTACCATTCTTAAACAACATTCGATTGAGAAAACGTTGATTAGTGTGTTAAAGGAAACTAATTAGAAAAACACTATAAGATAAATTATTACGGGATATTATCATTAGCTATTATGGCTGAAACTTTTCTTTATTGTTATACTTCTTTTCATGTAACTTATTCATTCGTTCGAGGTCTAAAATGGTAAAGAAATCCGCACATCCAAATTTCCAGTCCAAGGCAGGTTCACCACATACTTTGCTACCAGCCTTTAAATAGCCTCTTAAAAGAGCGGGAATTAATTCTTCTATCCTTTCTATTTGTGAACTTATATCTCCAATAGCATTCAAATATAAGTCGAACTGCCTAATCTTATTTTTCTCATTGGGATATACCCTTAACTCCTCCGGTGAGAAATATAATTCCTTTAAGTACTTATAAAGTAATCCTATTTCAAAAGTGTTCGTCGTGTTAACACTAGAACATCCGAAAAGATATTGGGCATCAACCTTTTTCATATATTCCGAGAGACCCTTCCATAAGAGCGCTATACCTATCCCTGTTCTATAATCCTTGTGTACACAAGCCCTGCCAAGTTCAAGTTTATTCCCGGTAGCCCTTTTAAGATTATCAATTGAAAATTCAGTTTCAGAATAGAACACTTCAGAGTAAGTAGAAGAAATAAACCTATAAGTTCCAATTACCTTTTCTGATTTTTTATCGATGATAATCAGATGGTCGCAAATTAGATCGAAGCTATCTATATCAATTTGTAATATGGCCCTTTTATTTAGGACCTCTTTGTAGAAAACCTCATATCTAAGATTTAAAGCTTGTTCAAGCTCATAGGCATTTTCGGCGGATTTTATAATAAACTTTCGATTTTCATAAAATACTAATACCTTGGGTTTAAACTGGCGTAATTTCCACCGGTACGCCTTTAAAAACATATTGAAATTAAATACAGAATCTTTTATAGATGCGACTTTTTGAGCTAGCATCAAATTTCCCCAATCTCTCTAATAGAGAAATAAGAATTTAAATATAAATTATTGATTAATTTTCATGGATTTTCAACTTAATATACTCATGTATAATTAATTTAATATCAATTGTCGCCTAAAATCCATACCCGATTTCATTATTCCTAAAACGTTTATAATATTATCTTAAATTTCTGACAACTAGATGCATGAACTAACAAAAATCATAAAATCCATAATTAAAGAAACTGGTCCGATTACGTTCGATAAATTTATGGGCCTCGCTCTTTACCATAAAAAATATGGCTACTATACCGCTGGGAAAAGAATAATCGGTAAAGAAGGCGACTATTATACTAGCCCATGCGTTCATCCGGCATTCGGAGAAGTCATCAGTAGTTTAATACATAAATCATATGAAGTTATCGGTGTATCAAACTTTACAATCGTAGAGATGGGCGCAGGTAAAGGATATCTTGCGCTGGATATTCTTGATTCAACAAAAAGGAATTACCCTAATCTCTACAATTGCCTTAATTACACGATTATAGAAAAAAGCCCGCACCAAATTCTCCAGGAGAAAAATTTATTGAAAGAGCACCTTGATAAGATTAAATGGATCAATCGAATCTCTGAACTGAAATCAACAAATATTTGCGGAATCTTTATATCAAATGAACTTCTTGATTCATTCCCCTTCCATAGAGCAAGGTTTGAAGACGGAATGCTAAAAGAAATATTCGTTGATCTTAAAAACGATGAGTTTATAGAAGTCATAGATGATCCAAGCATTAAAGAATTAAGAGACTATTTCCTCGATTACAATATTGATTTTAAGGATTGTCAAGAGGTTGAGATTAACCTTCATGCGGAAAAATGGCTTCGAGATATAGCAAGTGTGCTTGATAAGGGCTTTGTTATGACAATTGACTACGGATTTCTCGCCCAGGAATTATTTAATCCCACAAGATTGAAGGGAACTTGTAAATGTCTATATAAACACAGTATAAATGATAACCCGTATATAAACATAGGGAAACAAGACATTACAGCCCATGTTGACTTTAGCAATCTCATAAGAATTGGAGAATCCGTTGGTTTAAAAACTTTAAAATATACAACTCAAGGACAATTTCTAATCGATTGGGGTATTTTAGATATTATCGAAAGAACCACAGAAAATAATAAACAATCAGAGGCAACAAGACTCAAAACTATATTCTCAATTAAAAATCTTTTCCTACCTGAACAAATGGGGGATAGATTCAAGATATTAATTCAGGGGAGAAACGTGGGGGAAATAATTAATTCACTCATTCCTAAATCACCCTTTAAAATTAGCCTGCAAACCGATACAGATATAATTGATTTAAACTAGCAAATTCCCTTTAGCTTGCTGCAGGGTTTCCTCTGTCGTGTCGTTGCGAACGGAGTGAAGCAATCTTCAAAGATAGCTAGAGATCGCTTCGTTTAATAGTTGTGATTGTAGATGTTAGATATTTCGGGGACAGTCTTTTCGATTTTAAATGGGCATTCA
>JALLOG010000199.1 GCA_027717645.1 Desulfobacterota bacterium AH_259_B03_O07 | reverse complement strand
GATTAAAGAAGGTGAGAAAGTAAAAGTAGTCGAGGCTATAGGTGGTTTTAAATTAAAAGTTAAAAAAGCATAATCTAACATACTGGAGGATTTAACATGACACCACTATTTATATTCATCGCGTTCATAGTGCTCTTTGTACTAGCTGGGATAAGAATTTTAAATGAATATGAACGGGGAGTTGTTTTTAGGTTAGGAAGAATTATTGACCCAAAAGGCCCCGGTTTCAAATGGATAATACCAGGCGTTGATAAGATGACAAAGATAAGCCTCAGGGTCATAACGATGGATGTACCACCGCAGGATATAATCACGAGGGATAATGTATCCGTTAAGGTTAATGCTGTAGTATATTTTCGAGTAGTTGATCCAGTTAAAGCAGTAGTCCAGGTCGAAAACTATCTCTATGCAACTTCACAGCTATCTCAAACAACCTTAAGAAGTGTCCTGGGGCAAGTCGAGCTCGATGAACTTCTATCCGAAAGAGAAAAACTAAACGCTCAACTTCAGGAGGTACTTGACAAGCACACTGATCCTTGGGGCATTAAAGTTACCTTGGTCGAAGTAAAATTTGTAGATCTGCCTCAAGAGATGCAAAGGGCAATGGCACGACAAGCCGAGGCTGAGAGAGATAGAAGGGCTAAGGTAATAAATGCGGAGGGAGAGTTTCAGGCTGCAACAAGACTTCAAGAAGCCTCGGACATACTTGCTGTAAATCCTATGGCACTCCAGCTCAGGTATCTTCAGACTCTTGTTGAAGTGTCTTCTGAAAGGAGTTCAACGATTGTATTTCCAATTCCTCTTGATCTCTTAAAACCTTTTTTTGAAAAGGGATCACATGGCGAATGACTTTTTGCGATTAAGGAAAATTCGATAAACTAATGAAAAAGCTTTTCGTCTTCACTATCTGTAATTTCATTGTTCTCTCTCTCATCGTTTCCTGTAATCAGGGGGATGCGGAATCAGACAAAGAGAAGGACATCATTAGAGATTCCTCAGATGCCGAGCCCTTCGATGGGGGCTGGCTGATATACCATTTAAGTGCTGAGCCAGCGACATTAAATCCAATCACAGCCACTGATGTTTATGAATCTGTAATAAACGGGGGCAACATCTACGAAACTCTGGTTAAAAGGGATGATGCGACTCTCGATATAGTACCGCTACTTGCTGAATCATGGAAAATTTCCGAAGATAAACTTACATATACCTTCTATATAAGAAAGGGAATAAAATGGCAAGATGGAGTCCCATTTACATCAAACGACGTTGTATTTTCATACAAAAAGATTATGGATCCCAAAGTGGATGCTCCACACCTTAGAAACTATTACAAAGATATCAAAAGTGTACAAGCAATCGACGACTATACAGTTAAATTTACTTACTCTAGGCCTTATTTTCTTGCCCTTGAGTTTTGTGGTGGAATGCCTATAGTCCCTAAGCATGTTTTCGAAGAGGGGGAATTTAATACCAATCCTGCCGGTAGGGATCCAATAGGTACTGGTCCATACAGGTTTGTGAAATGGATTACTGGGAGAGAAATTGTGTTGGAAAAAAATGAAGCTTACTGGGGAGAAAAACCATATCTTGATCGAATGGTATACCGGATAATAAATGATCCCACGGTGGCTTTTCAGGTTTTGAAAACGGAAGAGCTGGATTTATCCGCACTAACTCCAATTCAGTGGTCGAGGCAGAGCGATTCCGATAGCTTCGAGAAAAAGTTCTATAAACTAAGCTACTTTACCCCTAATTACAGCTTCATAGGTTGGAATACAAGGAGGCCGTATTTCTCCGACAAGCGTGTGAGAGTTGCAATGACCCATCTTGTCAACAGAGAATTAATACTAGAAAAAATCCTTTATAATCTTGGTACGGTCGTAACAAACCCCTTTTATATAAACAGTCCGGAATACGATAAATCTATACAACCTTATTCATACGATCCAAAAGTAGCTAAACAACTCTTAGACGAAGCTGGTTGGATGGATCATAATGGTGATGGTATTCGGGATAAGAATGGAATAGAATTTAAATTTGAATTTTTGATTCCGAACGGATCTGATACTGGTGAAAAAATATCTACAATTTTAAAGGAGGAACTTGACAAAGTCGGAGTTGATATGCAGATAAGAAAAATAGAATGGGCCGTATTTACAAGACACCTCAATGAAAGAAAGTTCGACGCTGTAACACTCGGCTGGTCAATGGGAGTGGAAACAGATCCCTATCAAATTTGGCAATCTTCACAGATCGAAGAGGGCTCTAATTTTGTTGGTTTTTCAAATGAAGAGGCGGACGGATTAATAGACGAGGCAAGGACTGAGTTCGATAGGGAGCGGCGAATCGAGTTATACAGAAAGTTCTCTAAAATAGTTCATGAGGATCAACCTTATACCTTCCTATACTGCAGAAAATCCACAGTCGCAGTAAATAAGAGGTTTAGAGGAGTTGTCGTTTATCCTCTGGGCCTTGAACCACGTCAGTGGTTTGTGCCGTCATCTCTTAGAAAATATGGGCAAACCGCTATGAATCCCTAGACCAATCATCTCCGCAGTATGTAACTACTTAATTTTAAACATATTTTTGGTATCCTGGTACAATAATTTAAGCTACTTATGAGAGATTATATATTAAAGCGTTTACTATTACTGGTGCCAACCCTTATTGGCATTACAATCATCACCTTCTTGGTTATTCAACTCGCACCTGGTAGCCCGGTTGAGAGAAAACTACAGCTTGAACAAGGGGTCAAAGCCGAGGCTATTACTAAGGATATTATGGAACAGACAAAAAAATTATACGGTCTCGATAAACCAATTTATATCCGCTACTGGATATGGTTAAAGCAAATATTCACCCTTGATTTTGGACTTTCATATAAGGATCATCGACCCGTAATTAATAAAATAGCAGAAAGATTACCTGTTACCCTCACGCTGAACATAATATCCATATTCATTGTCTACATCATATCGATACCACTTGGTGTTTTTTCGGCTGTTAGACAAGGAAGCTATTCAGATAGACTCACAACTTTTTCCCTATTTGCCCTGTATTCAATCCCAAATTTCTGGTTAGCCATGATATTAATCTTCTTTTTGGGTGGTGGGGACTTTTGGGATGTATTTCCAGTTTATGGGATAATTTCTCCCGGTGCAGACCAATATCCATTCTTCAAAAAGGCGTTGAACTTTCTCTGGCACATTACTCTTCCGGTGGTCTGCTTGACATATGCAGACCTGGCTTATCTTTCAAGATATCAGAAGGGTAGTCTTCTCGAAGTCCTTAGTGAGGATTTTGTAAGAACTGCAAGGGCTAAAGGCCTAACAGAATCGAGGGTAATATTCAAGCATGCATTGAGAAATTCCTTAATACCCATAATTACTATAGTCGCATCAATTCTTCCCGCAATGATAGGAGGTAGCGTGATAATTGAGAGTATTTTTTCAATTCCAGGTATAGGACAGCTTGGTTTCGAGTCAATACTTTCGAGAGACTACCCAGTCATTATGGCTATTGCAACAATTACTGCGTTTCTTACTCTGTTAGGTATCTTGATTTCAGACATTACATACGTATTTGTTGATCCAAGAATCAGCTTTGAAGGCAGAAAATGAAGACAACTAGGAGTATCGGCTATTGGAGTAGTGTTTGGAAGGAATTCAAAGAAGATAAACTGGCATTGACAGGACTATTAATTATTGTTTTGCTTTTCTGCATTGCAATATTTGACAATTTCCTTGCGGGCAATAAACCGTTAATGCTCAGATGGAATGGAAATCTTTATTTCCCAGTCCTGTTTAAATATAAAGAATTCTATGGTGTAGACTTTGGCAGCTTAGAAAAAAAATTCGAAAAAGGCGAAGATACATATAGAG
>JALLOG010000198.1 GCA_027717645.1 Desulfobacterota bacterium AH_259_B03_O07 | reverse complement strand
TGCAGTACATACCGAAAGAAACATTTTTACCATAGTCGCCTCCAATATTGATATTATGAGCTGATAGAATATACAGTCTTTAATAATAAAGCAAAAGGATTTTACATTATAATTGCGAATTTTTATAATCCGACTTTAATTTAGCGGAGACCTTCGTTCGACCGTTTGACTATACTCAGGATTCACTGCTCAGGACGAACGAATGTTTTATGTAGGGCCCGTTCCCCGAACGGGTATTTACTCGTGACATAACTCAATCTATAAAGTACAGATTCGAATTATGCCTCCTTTAATTTTTTCTGATATATATTTATAATAAATGAGTCCGACAGTTTTTCGGTACAAAAATTATCGATTCTTTTTCTTTTCAAGAGAAGAAATAAGAAAGCATATTCATGTATACTCTAGTGATGGCGAAGCTAAGTTTTGGATAGAGCCGGAAGTTACCTTAGATAAAAGCGAAGGGTTTTCTAAAAAAGAGCTTAACATACTACAAAAAGTCATAGAGGAACGTTTAAATGAAATCAAAAAGGCTTGGAAAAAACATTTCGAAAGCTGACATAAGCAACGTTTCAAAACATGGTTTTTGGATGCTCATAAGTGGTAGAGAGTATTTTCTAGCTTTTAAGGACTTCCCATGGTTTAGGGAAGCCACTATATCACAAATTACAAATGTTCGGCTATTACATTCTCATCACCTCTACTGGCCTGATCTAGATCTTGATTTAGAATTAGAATCAATTCAGAATCCAGAAAATTACCCGCTGATAGCCGAGCATTAGGTTTCAGATCATCTTTGGCATGAAGTTGTAATAGGGATCATTTATAATAACTCAGCATCCTACGTACCTTACCTAAGGTGAGGAGGAAGATTGTAAACCACTTTCCCTGTCTATTCCGCTGCCTGTTCACCCTGTTTAGACCTGTTTATCGCCTAATTGGGGCTGATTTCATACCAAAAGCTTGAAATGTAACCTGCGGCATCGGGCTTAGTGAATTCTTTCACTATAGTAGGATCAGCCCCTTTACATCGCCACTCATAAATTGTTGCTCGACCTGAAGCATAAGCAGGTATGAATTCAGAATCAGGATTGGATTCACACCACTCTTTCATGCCCTGATTTGGTTTTCGGCTTGTATCTGCCTTCTCACTGCATGGTATATTTGCCCCGACATTACATGCGTAAACCTTCCTATCCATACAGCGCCAATATGTCCCCCTTAAAAATGCCTCAATTGGAGCGCCTGGTGGCGCTTCAAAGGCTTTCTGCAAGCCTCTTGCTATAACCTCTGGTACGGCTGGTCCAACATATCTTGCATCAGGGGAATCAATAGTACCCATAGCTTTGCAATAATCGAAAGGATCAGAGTATGTGGCGTCTTTACTCGGTTCATTAGTTTCACTCTCATATGTTGCAATAGTCAAGGTTATGAGTAATAAAAACATAATATTCATTGATTTTCGGTGAGACATCATTCACGTTCCCTTTTAATTTAAACAAATTATATTCATTTATATTAACATTTAACAGTAGCGCCCGTCTTCCGCAAGGGCATTTTAGGACTGATGGGGCATCGGTCCCTACATTATTAATTAGGCACTATGCGGTTCACTCTTAAATGTAACGCCGACCTTATGTTTTAATGGGATTTTGTCAACCCCACGGATTGTAAGCGGGAATCCACATCAGATATCAATTGGATGATTCCCGATTGAGGAATTCGGGGATCACTATGACGGAAAAATAGGGACATGAAAAAATAGGGACAACAGACACCAATATTATTCTGTCATACGTTATTTTTAAGCAATCTATTAATTGAATTCTGAAAATGGTGCAGATAACATTTCCTTATAAATATTGTCAATCCCTATTTTATTCCTTTTTTACGTGCGCTAAATACTAATGTTAGCTCTTAGACGATGTTCCGAACCGGGGGCCAGGGTTATCAAATCGTCGCCGGCATTTGCGGTTTCGACGCAAACGAATTGTTTATAATCCTTGTCCCCCAAATCATTCATTTCAAGAGCTTTATCAATCCAAGGATTCCAGACCACCGTGGATTTACTACCCTCTTTCTTAATTCGTATTCTTCGGTTAAAACCCGGATCATCTATTATGCAATCATTCGTCGTATCTAGATATATACGGTCAGTTTCTCCTGAGATTTTTATCGGACCTTCTTGCATCTTCTTTTTAAAATCATCAACTTTATCAATATACTTACAATACTCTAAACCCCGGACTACTACGTCTTCAATATTGCTTACTTTGTAATAGCTATGAAATGCGCTGCTTATTGTAAAAGCCTCATTCCCTTTATTTCTCGTAATCAACTCGATTGCAAGTTCCTTCCCAATATTTATAACGATTTCCAAATCGAATGCATAGGGAAACATTGGACGACTAAATTCACTATTTATTAATCCAAGCCTCAATCGAGTTTCATTTTCGGATATTTGTTCAGTACTTCTTACAGCCCAGGTAGATATTCTCGCAAACCCATGTGCAGGTTTAGTCTTATCAGTTGGATGATCCGCAAACCATGGCCAGCTCACGGGAATTCCACCTCTAATAGGTTCTCCAGACTCGAAATGGCTAAGGTTGCTTAGAAATAAAGCTGATTCTTGACCATTAGGTCTAAAGGAAGTTGCTTGCCCTCCGTGTAAGAAAACTGTTGCAGAGGCTTGTTCATTATTAATCTCGGCAACAATTAAACCACCAGGACCAGGTTTAAATATTATATGGTTTGAAATAGCAAATTGTTTATTTAGAAGATCAATATTTTGAGTTTCCATATATAAATTGTATTTGATATAGAGATGATAGTAGAGCTCGTTCACCAAACGGGCATTTATATTTGGACTGATGGGGCATCAGTCCATACATATATGATACCAAAATAATGTATGTAACATGACACACCTGCCAGACTGCTGCGCTACCCAAGCATACTAAAACAGATCGCGGCTAGAAGGGAAAAAGATGTTTGTGTAGGGCCACCCTATCACGGCAATTAGATTTGTTTAAACGGTCATTACGGAACTGAAATACGTTCTAAAATTTTGTATACTCTGCTGACCATGGCTCTTGGGTCATTAAGGAATCCAGCCGCAATGAGAGCGTTGTCAAATAATTGTTCTGCAACAAGTTTAGCTAGTTCGGAATCTTTATCTTTCAATTCTGAAAGATTTTTGATGAGACCGTGACGTGTGTTAATCTCCAAATTAACACTTTGATTTGTATCAACTTCCTGCTTCATCGCCTTCATGATTCGTCTCATCCCCGGAGTCATAAACTTATCAACGTTAAGAGCTATTGCTGGACTGCCAACAAGTCTTTTGCTCACACTTACTTCATTGACACCTTCTCCTAATATCTCTTTAAGCCATTCGCATAGTTTGTCGGCAGCCTCTTTTTTAAGTGGTTTTTCCTTTGACTCTTTGGATACGTCTCCGAGCTTTATTTCAGCGCTGTCGGCAGGGACTAATTTTTTACCCTCAAATTCCCTTAAATTACTCATTACAAACTCATCTATGGGTTCGTAGAGAAAGAGAACTTCAAGATCTTGAGCCTTGAATAGTTCGACTTGGGGTCCATTCTCCAAACTCTCTCGCGTTGGAGCATGAAGGTAATAAATCTCCTTTTGGTCTTCTTTCATCCTTGAGACGTATTCGGTTAGAGAAGTCTGCTTATCCTCTCAAATTTTGAAGACTCAAAGCGAAGGAGTTTTGAAAGCTGATCACGGTGACCGAAATCTGTGATCACGCCTTCTTTAAGAAACACTGAAAAATTATTGTAAAACTCCGCAAACTCCTTGGTTCTCTTCTTAGCTTCCTCATCCAGAAATTTTAAGAAGCGCTTAGTTATTACATCATTTATCTTTTGGACAAGCGAATCATCCTGCATTGTTTCACGTGAGATATTAAGAGGTAGATCCGCACTATCAATGACTCCCTTAACAAAACGTAACCACTCTGGCAAAAGGCCTTTGGGATTTGGGTCGATTAAAATTTTACGACAATAAAGACTAACACCTGGCTCTAATCGGATGA
>JALLOG010000197.1 GCA_027717645.1 Desulfobacterota bacterium AH_259_B03_O07 | reverse complement strand
TTTAATAAGAATTTGCATTCTAGCTATCACGTTTCTTAATTGCTTCCTTACTAGACTCTGGAACTTTATCATATAGCTCATCTATTAACTTCTTTCTACCTATTGTCAACTCTATAATAGTATTTACTAGTATGAATAATTTTAATGCTGTATCCCTATCATCTTTAATATCCAGCCCCACTGGATGAACAGCATTGTTACCAATAACTCTTAATGCATCTAGTGATTCTTGCACTCTTTCTGGTAAACCCGTCTTAACTAATTTACCTATATCTTCATTTAAATTGTTACCTTTCTGTTCTAGGTGTGGCATAAGCTTCTGAACTGCCAATCTCAATAATGCCGCTGCTGAACGTGTAGAAGCATCAACTACATTCCTAGCTTCATTAAAATCACTTTTTACATCTTCTGGCATTTCTTCTATTGGCATTGGAGCACTTGAAAAAGTTGGATATAACATTATATCTTTATACCATAGTGCCACCTTTTCACATCTTGCGCATGTACTGGATTTCACACTGAATAACTCTGTAGCACTCTTAGTAGACTCTGGTAGGTGAAAAACTTTCCCCCACAATTGGTGAGAATAAGTTTTACAAACGGGGCAATGAAACGCAGATTGAAGTAATTTAGGTGATATATATTCAACCATTACTCTTTAAACCCATGTTGATTTTCCAATTCTTTGCTAATACAAAGTACTCTATCTAATTTCTATAATCTAGTTAAAAATGCAAGAAATCTATAAAGAGTATATTGTATTGTAATTAGGGGGGCTATGGCAGATGTGGCAGGGGGCGTTTAGCCTCCTAGTTTAGAATCTTAGTTGGGAATTCCAACTTAAGAGAACTTGCAAACGACCATAGTATCTAGCGCAGATTTTCCACGTTAAGACAAAGTTTCTAAACTAATATTACAATTTCTTCTCTAGCAATATGGGGAAGTTAATTAGTTGACAACACAAACTCTTGTATTCCTGCCAATAGTAGTTTACAGGCCTATTTCTTCAATAATTCTATAGATACGACCAAACTGTGTCAGAAATCAAGTATAAGCCTTCAATTTACACTAGAATATCAAACAAAAGTAAGGATGGTTAAACAATATAGATATACTAAGCAGGGGGCTATGGTAGATGTGGTGGGGGCTTCACAACAAATTATAACCTTACTATCACCCTCTATCTCATACTTGAGAAACCTAATCAAGTATTTAATTCACTCTTCAGACAATCCAATTATTCTCCTTATAGATTGAATATCTTTCATTCTCTCATCCATTCTCTCTGATACAACTTTTGTAATTTCAGTATAGCTATTATGTAGGTTTACAATCTTATTCCTCATTTTCCATATAGCCCCCTTATCTTCTTCTGAAGCAGTTTTATCTAACGAAGGTTCAAGTGAAAGCATTAGAGTTTGATACTCATTAACTCTGTCAAACTCCTGTGGAGGAAGATAATTTTCTAACAACAAGTAAGCAGATTCTAGAGTATTCCTGTACTTCATTTCTAAGTCTAAATCTTTAAGCAACTTAATAGAAATGGCACGCCTGATTTGATCCTTAGTATAAGGTAGTTCTGACTCTGAAGGGTAGACAACTTTGGGATTTTGCTGTAGAACCTTTCCATATGCACCTATAATTTCATCTACAAGTTTATCATCCATAAGACTAATTATATGACAGTCAGCAGCAACTTATCAACCATTTACTAATTCATTATGAGATTACTCAGTTCACTCCAAGCAAATTTGGAATCTTATAGCAAGTAGTTTAGTAATTGAATAATAAGCAAACCTCTTTACTTACTACCATTAAATTTATGTAGGTTGAGGTATATTGTTGTAGTAAAAGGGGGGCTATGGCAGATGTGGTAGGGGTATCCAGTCATTCTATTTCCAGTTCTAGGTTAGATTTTTCTAACCTAAGATCACTCATAAATTATTGATACAACTTCCTCTCCAACAAGATATGTTATTCAAAATTGTTAATAATTACAGATAAATACACTATAAAAAGTATAGATTTAGGTAATAGAATATGGTATAATAGAAATTACTGAGGAGTTAGCAAAAGTGCCTAACTATTGCCTAACCCAGTGTGCCAGTTTAGGATCAAAAATCCTAGTAATTTCAATGGAAAATGCACCTAGGAAGATTTATGAGAGCCCTGCTCTACCTCTGAGCTACGCCGCCAAGATTAATCTTTGCAGAAGGTTAGCCATTGCACTTCTAAGAGTGCTCTTTTTTTCTAACTTTATTCTAACTTTTCCTGTCCAGATAATGAAGAAAGGGAGTATATCATGGCGCATTTAACATTCAAGGGAAAGAGCTATTATGCGGTATTCAACCTAAATTTAAAACGAGTTTGGAGACGGATTGGAAGAGTAGGTAAGAAGGAAGCGAAAAAGTTATTGAGGTACCTAGAAGTTGAATTTGAGCGAGATAGGTTAAACGTTCATGAGATTAAAAAGATTTCATTGTACGAATATATCGATAAGTATATGGACTATACCAAAACCAACAAAGCCGAAAGCTCATACAAAAGAGAATTAAAAGTAACAAATCATCTAAAGTCCTTCTTTGGTAATGTTCCTCTTAATAGAATTGCTTCTCATACGATTGAGATACATAAGTCGAAAAGGGTAGGAGATGGATTGATGCCAAGAGGAGTGAATAAGGAGTTAGCTGTTCTTAGGTTTATGTTGCGGAAGGCGGTTGAATGGAGATACCTAAAAGATAATCCCTTCGTTGGTATAAAGATGCTTAAAGCTTCAAATAACCCTGTGAAATTTTTGAATGTAGAGGAAATAGATAGATTAATACGCCATGCAAGCATGTACTTAAAACCCATTCTTATTGTGATGATAAATACAGGTATAAGAACTCATGAATTACTGAATCTTAAGTTCTCAGATATAGACTATGATAGAAAAACCCTTCTAATACGAAGTCAGAAGGCTAACAATTTTAGGGTTATGCCATTAAATGAAGAATGCTTCAGAACGCATCTTTGGTTAAAAGATAATTTTCCCCATCCAAATACAGAAAGAACATTAAGAAGAAATGAGATACAAAAAAATTATGTATTTTGTGATCTTAATGGATGTGAAATTGGGAGCATCAGGACTAGTTTTTATAAGGCCTGTCGAAGAGCAGGAATAAAAACATCTCCACATGCGCTACGGCACAGCTTTGCTTCACATCTAATAATGAACGGTGCTGGGTGATCTACTACTTGGATAGCAAGAGCCGGAAGGAGGGTTAACCTCCCACCGGCTTGGTGTGTACGTTAGACGTTGGGTAGTGGGGTAGTTGGGGGGAGTCGGGTTCTCGAGGGTGTCAACACATTGTAACTGATTCCATAACTGCCTGGATGAGCTTCCGTCGCGTAGAATTAGATTGTTGTGAACTCTGTGCCGGACTTGACTCTGCCTCCAAAGAAATGTGTAATGATGTGTGGATTTACAGTATCGCTGCAGGGCGTTCGTCCGTGGAGTGCAATTGAGATAATGATGGTTGCGAGCTTGAGGTGGGATGTTGCGAATGTGGAAGTGAGAGGTGGGCGGTGGAGGTGGCTGGTGTGGGGTTGACGTGGCCAGTTTTGGGTACACAATGAAAATATTGTTAACCCTAGTCAGTAATTACTTTGGTCTGATTATTCATAATTACAATATGGATTTCGGCCTCTCGACCGTCATCAAATCTCACCCTGTAAGCCTTACCGACCATCTTATTCACGCCTCCAAGTGTAGTACCTTTCAATCCGGGTTCGAATTCCCTGTCACCTTGTTTAATCTTTAGTTTTACTTGAAACCTTGTTCCTGGTTGATACATAGATTTCGACCCACTGTATTAATAAATAGGAAATTAAATTCTAAATGGTTCCCCATTAATTATTATGGTTTAATAACTGTACTACTCCCCTTTTGTCAAGCTCGGTTTAAGTTGGAATCATAAAGAATGTAACGCCTTCTGGTCGTTCTAATGACCTCCTATATAGGGTTTTCTGTAAAAAATCTAACTTATACTATGGCCTTATTATAGGGAGCCAGGCCATATATTCAAAAGTATTAAATTTAGGGCATTAGACGTTACACGGAGTAGTATATAATGAGAAAGTGTAATGTTAAAGC
>JALLOG010000196.1 GCA_027717645.1 Desulfobacterota bacterium AH_259_B03_O07 | reverse complement strand
AGAGAGTTATTAAGCGTTATGAGAAGCAGGCTCCAGGAGAATTAGCTCATATTGATCTAAGTAAGGTTACCAAAGATATAAGAAGTTCCTTTAAGATAAAAGAGCTTTATATTGCAGCTCTTTGTGATGACTGTACACGTATTGCATATGCTGAGATTCTAAGGGACATGAAAGCTTCAACATTAGCCTATTTCATGGCTCGTTCCCTGTCATGGTTTAAACAACTCTATAACTTTGAATTCGAGTCAATCATGTCTGATAATGGCCGTGAATTTAAAGGTAAACTCAAGTATGAACATCCCTTTGAGACGATGTGCCAAGAGTTAGGTATAAAGCATAAATATACAAAACCATATAGGCCACAAACCAATGGGAAGATAGAAGCATTTTTTAAGATAGTAAAGAGTGAGTTCTTTTATCCAAATAAATTTGACTCAATAAAGGATGTAATCTTAAATTTAGGAAAATTTCTTTTTGAATACAATCATCTAAGAAGGCATGGAGGATTGAATTATATAACACCATTTGATAAACTCGAAAAGGTGACAAAATTACTGAGCTAGTACATCTGTCCCTATTTATTAATAATTTCCAATATTTTTATTGCGACAGTTTTTGCTATAGTTCTTCTTGAATTTCTGCCCTAACTGGGTTTACAATATGAACATCTAAATTAAGAGCTAATCTATGCAAAGTTTGAATAAGAAATGAGAGCTTGGCAAATAATTTTTGTATTAGGGGTTGTGGTATCTTTAATCCTAACTGCCGTAACGTTTGGAATCTCTAAAACAACGGCACTAGCTGGCTTTCTAGCCCTAATAGTCGCAGTCATAAATTCATTAATTAGCAGTTCGAAAAGTGAAGATCACAATCAAAATTGGTTTCATACACAATTAGGAAATATATTAAATGTTACCACCTACTTAAAATTTGTTACGGCTGGCGTTTGGATAATTTGCCTTGGATTATCAATTATATTTGTTTCTGAATACATTGGAGGCGTTAATACGATAAGTATTCAAGGACACGTTACCAGGCAAACGGGTGATCCTGTAGATAGCGCCAGTGTTCTTCTATTTTTGAAAGAAAATAAAAAGATAATGGCACCAACTAAGGATGGAGGATACTTTAGATTTGATGAAGTCGATAAGAGAAACTTGCCTAGTAAAAATCAAATTAAGCTGTTAGCTCGATACCAGAATAGAGAAAGTGAACAATCGTTCAGCATTAAAAACACTGATTTGGAAAACATAATCATTAAACTCCCTAGTGGTGATCCCCCCTTTAGGGTTACTTATCTAAATGTTGCTGGGCAAGCTATTGATTTACTAGCTGAGGGTAAGATCGAAAAAGCTTGGGAAGAAAGATTGTCTGGGCAACCGATAATCATAGTTAGTGATGTGTATAAAGAATTAATAAAACTAACAAGTAAATTTTCTATAGAAATACCTGAGTATGGACAATATTTTAATTTAATTAAATCCTCAAGTTCTGAACCCGAAAGCTCTGAGCATTTTGAGTATAATTCAGAGAAATATGGGAAGAACTTTTTAGTCGGTACAGATCGCTCTCAACATTTTCTGACGATACAAGAAGAGGATTATTTAAAGATCTTTGATCCCAACACTGAATGGAGACTTGAGATTGTAAACTGTCCTACTGAATCTGTCGGCAGTTTCGAAAATTTTGTATCTCGTTTTGCAAAGGGTCAAATTAAAGATCCTTGCTGTGCTTGGAGGTACGGAACTAGAGAGGATCTTCTAAACCATAAAACAGCTAGCAAGTCTCAACCTTCTAAAACATTGGACTTTTTTCTCTATATAACAAAAAATGGAATGCCAGATAATTTTATAATCTTAAGTTCTGGAATGGATGAATGTGGTGGAGAATACTATGAAGGTATAACCTTCCCTATTTTAAATCTTCAGGTCTTGATCCTAGAAAATATAACATCAAACCCACTTAGGTTTGGTAAATTCCATCTAAAAGAAAACAACTCCAATAAGTTAAGAGGCCCTAAACAGGATCAATCAATATTAAGTGATAAAGAAGAAAAAGTTGAAGAGTTGTTGCCTACTAAGATTTTATTGGCTGGCGAGAAAATCCTTGTTCCTTTAAATTTAAATTTTAAATATCAAGATAAACCAAACTATTATGAATGGATAGGAATACAAGATATCAAAAGGTGTCAAGATATTTTTCAAGATCTGCACAATAAATATAATTTTAAAAAATTCTCCTTGCGTGGCGGTTATGATGATGATCAAGTATTGATGGATGAAATACCATCTGAAACTATTGTGGGAATGGTGGTTAAGCATCCCATAGAAAGTAGCAAAACGTTGAGCAGTATTTATGGACCGTCAGTGAGACTTACAGATGTTGAAATCAACGGAGATAAATATCCAATAAGACAGTATGATCCAAATTTATTTGCATTATATATGGGCGCTGATATTGGCAGCTGTCCTTACATATATACATATTCAGAAGAGGATAATCTGTGGCTAAAAGAGGATCATATCCTATATGGTAAAAATTCTAGGTATAAGGAGGGTTGGGATAGAATTAGTTTGAGGAGGTTTAATGGAGCTTTGATTATTAAAGAATTAGACCCTGAAACTTCATATATCGATTTTCTTAAAATAATTCTAAGATATCCAGATGGGAAGGAATTAGAATTATTAGCCATAAATGAGTTGCTAAATTCAGTTGATCAGAATTATCTAGTTTTAGATCAAGGTGATGAATTAGAAGTTGTTTTTAAATCAGTTCCTAATAATTTAGATGGAGATATTTATCTGGACTCTTTTGGTTATTATGAGCCCTATAAAGATTAGAACCCAAATTTAACGAAATTTTTATTCAAAATTCCCAACCTTCTCTGCCGTATCTCTTAGTGAATCGTCGGTGTGAACATATCCCATAGTTGTCTGGATGCTTGAATGCCCGAGTATTTTGTTAACAGCAACTAACTTACCCGTCAATTCGATTCCTCTGGTGCCAAATGTATGTCTTAAATCATGAAATCTCAGATTTTTTATCCCAGCCCTTTCACAGGCTCTTTTAAATGAATGTTTTAACGAATCTTCTTTTCTATAGGCTGTACCTTTAGGCGTAAGAAATACATAGTCACTGAATCCGCTTTTAAGTTTTTGCTTAAGTAATACAGATTTCAAATTTTCGCTAATCGGAACGATTCTTTTTCTTTTACTTTTTGTATTAGTAGCTTCAATGGTTATTACTTTATTTGCAATATCTAGATTTTACCATCTAAGTGTTAACATTTCACTCTTTCTCATGCCTCTTAGGATTGCAGTTTGAATAATTGGTTTCAAATGATTTGGTAGAAAAATTTATGGTGTCAGGCCTTGACAGGTTGTTGCCCAAATGGTTTTTTCGGACATTTAAAAGAGATTTGTAATCACATCACTTTTCCAAGTACTTGATTTTATTGGGCTATCATTTCAATTATAAATGCACTTGGGATCAAATTAGGGTTTGAGCAACAGCCTGTTGACAATAGACATAAGGCGTACTTATCTATGGACTTTCTATATGGCAAGATATGGCAAGACCCCTCAGGATTCAATATCCTGGTGCACTTTACCACATAACTAGCAGAGGAAAAGAAAGAAAGAAGATATATCTTGACGATTCGGAACGGAAGAAATTCTTAAAAACATTAGAATATTATCAGGATCGTCCGGGAATTCTTATACACTGCTACGTGCTGATGTACAATCACTACCATATAGTTATAGAAACACCCGAAGGTAATTTACTTAAAGTAATGCATGGAATAAACAGCGGTATCTAGTAGGCTAGAGGAAAAGATAAAAAAGGATAAGAAGTTAAATATCTTTATAGAAGAGATTAAGTCTCATGTCAAGACCTGACACTGCACCATCTTACTATTTATTATGGATTAAGCAAATGATAGAAAAAGTTATAACTAAAAAATGGTAAAGGAGTCTGCATTATTACAGACTCCTTCATTGTGGCAATACCTAAAGCATATTCAGGAGGAAACGCTATAAAACTGGTTCTGTGATGACAATTCACGGTTCAACTGCCGCTTCTTCAATTGGCGGTACTTCATCACCAACGTTATCAATTGATTCAGCAGGATCTAATGGGAATGCATCTGCCATGTCACCAATGCC
>JALLOG010000195.1 GCA_027717645.1 Desulfobacterota bacterium AH_259_B03_O07 | reverse complement strand
GACTATTAGGAGAAAGTGCGTGGGTCTCAGTAGATCCCCCATTGTTGGTTAAGGGACTTAAAAGAGGATTCACTCCAATGAGATTTCCAGTTGTGTCACCAACTATAGCACAGTCTTGGGAGACAGTTTGAATTAGGTTATGGCCTTCAGATGTCAAAGTACCAAAGCAATCCGGGTCACTGGAAGCGGCGATATTGTCAGCAATAAGTGTGTTTTTTAAATTAATAGTAGAAGGTTGGAAAAAGACAGCATTCAATATTCCTCCTGCCCTATCGGCAATGTTAAAGGCAATCGTAACATTGTTCATATGCAACGTAGAATCAATGTTCCCCAGTCCACCTCGATCGTCAGTAGCTACATTCCCACTTATTGTACTGTTAGTAATCGTCATAACGCTACTCACATTATCCACACCACCACTATTGAAAGCTGTGTTGTCGCTTATTGTACTGTTAGTGATTGTCAACTGACCAGATTGATTATTGACTCCTCCACCAAATCCAAATTCCGCAGAGTTACCGCTTATGGTGCTATCGTTGATGATCATCACACCACCGAAGTTACGGATTCCTCCTGCGGAAGAAGATTCGTTGTCGCTGATAGTGCTATTAGAGATGCTCATAGTTCCATTTAATCGATTATCGATGCCACCCCCCCGGGAGCCAGCGGTATTACGGCATATTGTGCTGTTGGTTATGTTTATGATACTTTCCCCAAAAAGATCAACGGCAACGCCGCCCCCGAAATCCTCAGCGGTGTTATCGCAAATAGTGCTATTGGTAATGTTAATAGTTCCGCCTTGGATATGTACACCACCACCGTCATTTTTTGCGAAATTATTCCTTATAGAGCTATTTATGATGTTTGTAATGTTTGTAGTGCCGAAGCTGTTCAGAACCCCACCACCGGATAAACCAGCACTCCCTCCTCTTACCGTAACCCCATCTAAAGTGAGCACTCCTGTAAACCCGGTTTCGATTATGCGAAATGGTTCCGATTGTGGATCTCTTTCTATGATAGTTGTTGTTTGACCCTGTCCAATTATATCTACAGGACCAGAAATTACTAAACCACTGCCACTCCCGAACTGCTCTCTCGTTAATGTATAGGTGCCGGCCTCCAAGATAATCGTATCTGGCTCATCATTAGAAGTTGCATCGTTAATTGCGTCTATAAGTGCTGTTACATCACCTGAAGGAATATTAAAGACAGCCGAATTAGCGGTGCATGGCACCACTAGAATGAAAACAATATAGATACATATGTTAAGGATTTTATTCTTGCTAGATAACCAGTCTATGTACTTTTGACTCCTTACATCGTTCATAGCTCTATTCTCTAATACTAATTTTTAATTCCTTTATTTCACCATTCACTCCTGATACTTCTGATAAATCTTGTGCACGAGTCACATTGCATCCCATGGCAGTAAGTCCCCCGATATTATAAATGTTAGAAACAGAAGTATCTTGTATGACATAGGCTTTTAATTCTTCCTTATATAATCCCAAATGATACATCAATCTGTATTGAAGGATATATTATGCTCAATTATCCTGAAATAAATTATGCTCTATTATTAGAATATATCGAGTTAATTAGACGAGCTATCATTGAATATAGAATTAAAGATGCTGAAGCACGGATTTGGTACGCACGGAAGATTTGTGGGAATGCCGCCGATGGACTCCCGGCAATCGCTCTGGGGAATGTTTTCGGTACACCCTCCCATAGGATTACAGCAGTTATTTAACTGTGGTGGCATAGTAGGAACAGGTGTAGGTATTGGACTAGGAGGAACAGGTGTGGGTGTTGGACGAGGAGGAGTAGGTGTCGGGGTTGGACCACCTCTAAAATCAGTTATGACGCACCCTAGGTCAGCGAGGTTCGTAAAGGTATCCCCATTACAGTCCCCATTGCCGGGTGCTGGAGTACCTCTGAATGCATTAATTATTACGCCCAAGTCAGCTAAATTTACAAAGCCGTCCGCATTTGCATCGCCCATTTCTGGATCTAAGGGCAGTGGTGGAACACCATCGCAATCGAGTAGGTTCAGGCTTATGTTTAATTCGCTTAGTACATTCTGGATCGTAGCAGCAGCACCGAAAGTACCAGTAACTACATTCCCGGCGAAGTATAGTCCTACGACATTATTATTGAGGTCGAGGACTGGCGATCCAGAATCGCCTGACTGTGCTATGCTTGAACAGGGCGGGTCCTCACAAAGCCCACAATTGTCATCAGGAGTAAAAATGAAGACGTCCTGGTAGGTAGCATTCCCACGACAATAACCTCCAACAAGTAGGGTGGTATTTACGCAAGTGATCCTGCCGAAAGTCAATCCCGTAGTTCGACCACTTTTTTTTACACACTTGTTTAACGTTGGCGTACCAGGGGTAGTGGTAGGAGTGCCGATGTCTCTAATAATACTAGACGTTTCCTGATCATTACTCTCTACAAACGCAGCATCGACCAGGTTGGGACCAGCGAAATTGATTGGCACCATCTTACTAAGTGTGCCAATAGTCATTGTACCGCTAAGCGCACAAAAAGGAATAGAATCAACCGTTCCCGGATGCACTTCTATCAACCCAGTTGGTCCATTCTCACAAAGAGACGGACCGGAGGCGGAACCAACATGGTTATTCGTAACATAACCAATTTTACCCGATACAGGATCACAAGCTTTGAATCCAGTTGTACCTGCGAAACAAGCTTGGTCGGTGCTTGTGGATGTTCCCATAAGGACTGGCATGGGAAGTATTTCATTATGGCATGGATCACAACCAACTCCCCCATTATGGATCACAATCTTGGAGATTTTCTCTGCTACTATAGGTATACCTTCCAGGTTTGAGGGCAGGTCAGGCATCGGAGCATCTTTATCAACTAGCACCACAAATTCCACTCCTCCTTCTTCTCTCGAACCGATACCGATTCCGATCACACCAGGCAGTGCCATTATATCAGCTTCATGCCAAGCCTGTATTTCTTTAGCAGTTGCTAAATCTTCCACAACTTGGGCAAAGACATAAGGGAGTCGTACAAGAAATGTGAATATGCCTGTTAGGATGAAAAATATCAGAATATGATTTCTAATGATAGACCTTCCGTTCCCACCTACTCTCTTTATTCGGTTACATGTATTATTCATCCCATTTTATGCATTAACCTTTTCGTTCTTATTATATATCAAAAACTATAGCTCTTATCAATAGAAATTCTCTCTTAAACCACGCATTTCCTTAAAACAGCTGTATCTTTTGTATCCGTCCGTAACTGAAAGACCATAATTCCTGCATGTTCTTATCAATTGAGCAACCCTAGCCATCGAAGGACTTTTCTTCCTTATTCATTTTACTTTCTATCTCACTTCCCTCACTATTATGTAACCCAAGCCAAACCTTCAAGCCTCCTCTCTGATTCATTATACTCATTCTTATAAGCCCAATCTTCTTGAAGCTTTAAAATAAACCTCCTACCACTCTTAATGAGTTTCCCAGCTATCAAGAAAATCTTCTGTCTTATCCACTTCCCCATTCGCTTCTTATCCTTTTGTCCTAACACAAGTTCCTTAAATAAGTTCATCAGATTGTATGCAAGCATCACTAAATGAAAGTGAGCTACATTAGCACCATAAAAATGAGAGATGTTTACATCCAAAGAGTAACTCAAGATGCCTTCTTTAATCATGTTCTCTACATTTGCTCTCCCATTATAGAACCTCCATACTTCCTCAGGTGACATCTCTTCTATATTAGTCACGATAACCTGATAGCTGTACCCCATGAGTTCAAAGAGTGTAGGCTGTTTCTTTCTCCTCTTATATGCTCGCTCCTGCTCTCGGATAACCACCATTCGTCTTGGCCTTTTCCATCCTATCCCTGTATACCGCATTTCACCAACGGATATTCCTCCACCTATATCTCTATATTTAGCACCCACAAGTTCCATCTGAATCCAGGGATAAAGCCTCACTACTATTGTGTATTTTATTCCCTTCTTTTCGAGATAACACATAAAATCTGAATTATAAAATCCGCTGTCTGCACGAAGATAAATCATTCTAATATCATATGGAATCATCTTCAAACACTCATAAATAAACCCTTTTACCCCACGGGAAGTATGAGCCTTGCCTGTGCGGAAGATCCCATGAAGAAAATCCCTTGTCTCCCCAATAAAGCAAAACAAGGGGT
>JALLOG010000194.1 GCA_027717645.1 Desulfobacterota bacterium AH_259_B03_O07 | reverse complement strand
TTTTGTTACCCGTTTCATGCTGAGTTTATCGAAGTATGTATCAAGACAAAGAAAAAAATAAACATTGTAGATACCCGATCAAGATCTTGTTCTCAAATGTTTCAACCAGGCAATGCAATCGTTAAAGTATTGGTGAAAATCCAAAAACTTTATATCTGAGAGAAGTTTTAAGCTACGGAGAGAAGATAAAAACTGGTAAGCAATTATGCTAAAGATTCTGTCCTCGAAATATCTGACTTTTACCGATATGACAAAAAAAACCGATCGTGACTGGGAGCCTTTATTGACAGAACATCTAAGTTATTAATTTCCCCCTTTTTAATTTTCATCCAGAGCTGCTGATGCGAAATTAACTCCAAAGCGTTTACACCAAATGACAACTGTGCGAAACTTCTTTAAATCGACATCACTCGGAAGAACATAGTTTTGATCACCTATGTTCCCCTTGATTGGTCCTAAAGTTAAAATTTCTGCGTCTTTCACCGTTTTGTTATCTTTCGCATCATCAACAGCAACTAAATAAACGTGAACATCAGGTCCGTTTGATACTTTAAAATCGGAGAATCTGAGGATTCTTTTACCGGTTGGTAGTTCATAGACTGTTGCGGTACCAGTAGCGTCGTGAGCCACGCCATTAAAGTTTCCTGAGTACAAAACTTTATTGCACTTTTAGAGGAGCTACCGGTTTCGTTCACATCAGGAAAAACTTCATTTACTCTTTTACTAATGAAAGATTTCTCAGGTCGGAATAGATACCATACGACAACAATGATTACTATAATCAATATTATTATGAGTGCTTTCGCGTTTTAAATATCCCGTAAGTATCATAATTAAATTTTTGATTATTTCTTCAATTTAAAATAATCTAGACTGTAATACAAGATTCAAGGATATGTCAATAATTTTATGTCGATATGATAAACGTTTTTGATTTCGAGATATTTGCTAGAGATAAGATTGAAAAGAGTGCGTATGATTATTATGCCGGTGGTGCGGGTGATGAATTAACATTAAATGAAAATATTCAAGCGTTTCAGAGAATTAAATTAAAACCTCGGGTTCTTAGAAACGTCTCGAATCGAGATTTAACTACCACTGTTTTAGGTCAAAAGATTTCATGTCCGATAATCATAGCCCCTACAGGGATGCAAGGCATGGCTCATCCTGATGGTGAAAGGGCTATGTCAATGGCTGCCGGGAAGTTCAAAACAATTATGACTTTAAGTACTTTGTCGAATGAATCAATTGAGGATGTTAAAAAGGAATCTAATAATCCTCTTTGGTTTCAGCTATATATTCTAAAAGACCGCTCTATAACTGAGTCAGTTGTCAGACGAGTCGAAAAAGCTGATTACAGTGCGTTGGTATTGACGGTTGATGCTCCGGTGCTAGGGTTACGTGAAAGGGATTCCCGAAATAAATTTAAAATCCCGGATAATCTTACTCTAAAAAACTTATCTGGATCGGAATATGAATCTATGTCAGCTTCAAAACATTTCGGAGACTTTATCAGCAATGCTTTCGATCCGGCTATTTCATGGAAAGATATTGAATGGCTTAAGTCTATAACTTCATTACCTATACTTATAAAAGGGATTCTATCTCCTAATGACGCGGTTTTAGCCATAGAGCAGGGTGTTAAAGGCATTATTTGCTCTAATCATGGTGGGAGACAACTCGATACTGTGATTGCTACAATAGATGCCCTGACTGAGATTGTTGATGCTGTAGAGGGGAAAGTGCCTGTATTGATAGATGGTGGAATTCGTCGCGGTACAGATGTCCTTAAGGCAATCGCCATTGGAGCCGACGCGATCTTGATAGGTCGTCCTGCCCTATGGGGATTAGCTTACAATGGTGCTGAAGGGGTAATTAAGGTTTTGCAATTATTAAAAAACGAATTTGATTCAGCGATGGCCTTATGTGGCTTCTCGTCAATTGAACAACTAAAAAAAGAGGGGAAAGAAATAATAGTGAAATAGCACGAGATTTGATTGGGTATGGCTCTCAGCAAAGAAATTAATTTCCTTCAAGCCATTGGTAATCAAATTATTAAGAAATGGTACTTTTTATGATTTGGGAGCAGCTGCTAGCTCCGATTATAATAACGCCCTGACCTGTCGTGAGCCCTGAGTATCATCGAAGGGTCGAACGGAGGTCGCCGCTACATTTCCACAACAAATATTATAAAAAATTGTAGCGGAGGTCTTTAGCCCTCCACACCTGGAGACCCAAAGTTTTCCGTTACACTGGATGATTATTATGGCAACCTGAAGGTATTGCTCCCCTTTTGTCAAGCTGGGTTTAAGTTGGAATGAAGGGACGAGTCAAAGTTATACAATTTCGCTTCATGTACTAAGAAACTCCGTCCTAATCACACATCTATTATATTTACCGTACATACACTTGGTGTCTGCTCGGCTGGGGGGTGGTAGTGATGCCATTGCAATTCTTAAAAGATAGTGGGATCATTGATAATTAGACGAACCCCTCTAATCCGTCTCATATGTCTTGAACTTATACACCGCATTGACATAAATTCCTCTTTTGATATAATATAGATAGCGAGTAAGACCCCGTCACTGAGGTACCGTAAGGCGTCTCAAATAAGTGACGGGGCTTTGTTTTTCATGGGAAAAGAAAAGCCTCTTCAATAATCTTTGACTTAATAAGATTGTAATACGTGTCATCTTCTATTTCATGCTTACGGAAAATATTCAAATCGATAAATTTCTCTTAATCCGGGGTTGGGAAACCCCGGCTATCGGGTGTGGCGACGTGTGGCGGAATCCGGGGTTAGAAAACCCCGGCTATCGGCTCCTGGAAGAATCCGCGGGTTGGAAAACCCCGGCTATCGCGTGCCCTGAGAAAGGATAGGCGGGACATTCCTGTCCCGTTCTGTCGGGTGGGGGATATGTCTGGCAGTTCTTGAAGCGTTGTGTTGAATGGGGCGGATTGTATCAGGATATAAAAAGGGGGATACCGACAGCGGCGTCACTCTCTCCGCTCCTTGGTGCTTTTTATCTTCTGGATTTGGACAGAAAGATGGCAAGGCTTGATGTTAAGTCTTGAGGGGTCGCGTCTCAACAATTGACATTTGGGCGTATTTGGACTAAAATTCTGCTATGGCACGACCCCTAAGATTATCTTTTGATAATGCTTGCTATCACATCACCTCCAGAGGGAACAGAAAAGAGAACATATTCTACACAGATAATGATAGATTAGTGTTTTTGGAAAGGTTAAATGAAACCTTAACGAAGTACTCATTTGTATGTTATGCCTACTGCTTAATGGATAATCATTATCATTTATTTGTTAAGACCCCCAATGCGATCATATCCGAGGGGATGCATTATCTAAACACCTCGTATACCAATTGGTTTAAGGCAGAACACAGTATAGTGGGGGTAATATTTCAGGGGAGATACAAATCAATATTAGTTGATGAAGATAGTTATGGGCTAGTGCTGTCAGCATATATACATTTGAATCCATTGAGGTCTGGAATAGTTGAAGATTTGAGTGATTATAAATGGAGTAGTTACCTGGATTACGAGGGAAAGAGGAAGTCAATCAAGAGAGTAGATACAGAATTTGTATTGAAGCAGTTTGGTGAGGATATAGGAAGTGCAAGGAGGAGATACAGAGCATATGTTCTTAAACATAAGGAGATTGAAAGTCCGCTTAAGGAATCATATAGGGGGATAGCGCTTGGTGCTGAAAGGTATATAGAGAAGATAAAGGAAAAGATAAGTTCAATGGGGAGACAGAGAGAGATAAAGGAGACCAGGTTAGAGGATACTTACAGTGAAGAGGAGATCATGGATTTAATGGAAGAGAAGTTAACTATAGAACGAGGTGAAATAATTCGAAAGAGGAAAGGAAATGTATATCGTCAGCTTGCGTTGTATTTAATAAAGAGTAGAACGAGATTAAGTTTGAAGGAGATAGGTGAGGTATTTAAGATGGATTATGCAGCGGTTTCCCAAGCGGTGAAGAGGTTTAGGAAGCTAATGGAGAAAGATGGAACAGCGAGGAAGATGAAAGATGAGATCGAGAGGGAATTGGGGTAACAAAACTTCAATGTTGAGACGCGACCCCCTTAGTTTATTAGATGAACTGATATTCGCAATCTTGTATTAACTTATACTGCCGAGTAGTTGCGATTATGTCCCGTTTTTAGTTGGTTAACATAGGAGGAGGCAAAACACATTTAAGC
>JALLOG010000193.1 GCA_027717645.1 Desulfobacterota bacterium AH_259_B03_O07 | reverse complement strand
AAATCTTTTTTTAACGCTTTCGGAATTGATTTTGGCAATTTTTTGAATGCCCGTTCAAACCATTTTTTCTCTGAGACGTTTAGAGATAAGATGCATTGAAGGTCTAAGAAGTTGTCTTTGAATTATTCAACGTCTACAATTACGAGGAGCCCTTCGCTTGGCTGAGGACAGGCAAAGTGACGAAGCAATTTTTATCTTGGGTGGTAGCAAGGCTTTGCCCTTCTCAATGATGAGGAAGAAACAATAATGAAAATAACTATTCTAGCTATTGGATCACAAGGGGATGTTCAGCCTCTGGTCGCTCTTGGTTTGGGATTAAATTCAGCAGGTCATGACATCACCATAGCTACTCATAAAATGTTTGAAAAGTTTGTACGAAGCAATGGACTTGAATTTAATTTAATACAAGTAAATCCCAGGGAATCTCTTGAAAGTGAGGCTGGTCAAGCAGCTCTAGAACATGGATCAAATCCTTTACGTTCATGGATAAACTTTGGACGAATGGTTAAAACGAACTTCATTCAAACCGGGATAGACTGTTTAATAGCATGTAATTCCACCGATGCGATCATATATTCTCCCTTTGGTACATTTTTTGCACCTCATGTCTCTGAAAGGCTAAAACTACCCGCAATAGCTGCTTATCTTGCACCTTCTCATGCAACAAGAGAGATTCCCAGCTTTTTATCTCCGACGCAGAAGAATTTAGGTGGCGTATTCAATTTATTTACATGGAAATTGCTGGAGTTAATGACGTGGTTTCCATATAGATCTATTGTCAATAAATGGAGAGTTGAATCTTTGGATTTGCCTCCATTAAGTTTATCGTACATTAGAGACCGGGTTAAGCGGCAAAAACTTGTGTTATATGGCATAAGTCCCTCGGTACTTCCGAAACCAAAAGATTGGCGTGAGAATATAAAAGTTACAGGATACTGGTTCCTTGATTTCGAAAAAGAATGGACTCCATCTAATGAATTATTAAACTTTTTGTCCAATGATAAGCCTCCAGTGTACGTTGGGTTCGGAAGTATGACCACACGGAATCCTAAACAATTAACGGAGTTGGTAATAAAGGCTCTTAAAATTTCGAACCAAAGAGGGATTTTATTAACAGGTTGGGGATGCCTTGGTGATACCGATTTACCAGAAGATGTTTTTGAAATTAAATCTGCTCCTCACAGCTGGTTATTCCCAAGGTTGGCTGCTGTCGTTCATCACGGTGGGGCTGGAACTACCGCCGCAAGTCTGAAAGCGGGGAAACCAACTATAGTCGTTCCTTTCTTTGTTGACCAGCCATTTTGGGGAAGAAGGGTATCTGATTTGGGAGTTGGTCCCAAGCCAATACCATTTAAACGGATTACAGCGGAAGGATTGGCTTTCGCTATAAATAATGCAGTAAATGACAATAGCATCGAGAATAATGCAACTAATTTAGGTGAACGAATCCGGGGCGAGAATGGTGTAGCGGTAGCAATTGACGGGATTGAGAAATTCTTTTCCCAAGAAGACTAATAGAGAATTGTCTTCATTATCTAGTGCTTTATGTATTAGTTTTTAATTATTTAGGATTAAGACGATGTCCACACAGATAAAAATTATAGATCTAAGCATTAAAATTGAACCGGCACCTGGTCCTGAACATCAGCGTTTGGAGATTCAACATGAAAGGCATCATGAAACCGCCGAATATATGATGAAGCGGTTTGGGTGTAGCAAAGAAGATCTTCCGAGTGGGTTGGGTTGGGCCAATGATTACTTAACACTTGGTACACATGTTGGTACACACATGGATGCACCATGGCATTACCACCCTACATCTGAAGGAAAAAAGGCTAAAACAATTGATGATGTTCCGGTTGAATGGTTTTACAGTGATGGTGTTGTTATAGATATGAGTCATAAGAAGCCTGGGGAATTAATAGATATTGCTGATCTTGAAGAGGCTCTAATTAAGATGTCTTACAAAATAAAGCCCTTTGACATTGTCCTTGTGATGACCGGTGCTGACAAGTTATGGGGAACAGATGACTACTGGTCACAGTTCCCCGGTTTAGGAAAGGAATCAACGCTGTGGCTCTGTAACCAAGGAGTTAAAGTAGTGGGTACAGACTCTGCTGGATGGGATAGGCCATTTTGGGCTATGATTGAAGAGTTTAAAAAGACGGGTGATAGCAGTGTACTATGGGGTGCTCACTTCGCAGGAATAGAGAAAGAGTATTGTCAGATAGAGAAGCTAACAAACCTAGACCTCTTACCACCATTTGGTTTTAAAGTGGCATGTTTTCCTATTAAGGTTTCGGGCGGTAGTGCTGGATGGGTGAGGCCCGTTGCGATTATTGAAGAATGAAAAATGTTAATTGATATATAGGATATTTTAAAATAAGCAGGTTAGACGACCAGTCTTGCTGGTCGATTTGAACCATGTCACGAGCAAGACTCGTGACCTACCCTAGATAGTAATTTTTTCTCAACTAAATTCATCTAGCAAAAAGTCTTGCTTGTTGCACTCAATCGATTACATCTATTTGGTTACTATAGTTTAACGATGAAAACTGATAGTCCTTTGGATCTTCAACAATTCCCTTCCTAACGGGATTCGCATGAATATAATCTATCTTCTCAATACACTTTTTCTCTGAATAAACTATAAAATCTTAGAAACTCTTCTGCCAAACAGCACCTTTTAATCCTAGACCCCTTAGTCTATATGCAAATAAACTCTTAATCTTCTGAACGACAGAAGATATGTTGAAATTCTTTTTCGGCATTATTAAAGCGTGGAAATGATTGGGCATTAATACAAATCCAAGTAGTAGAAAATCATATCTATTTCTACAATCAAAGAGATTTTGCATTATTAGTTCAGCATACTTGTAATTCAGGAAAAGAGGTTTATTTTCTTTTGTTTTTGAGGTTACAAAGTATATGTGGTTTTCAAGGTTATATCGTTTTAGTTTCGACATTTCGTTTTAACTAATTATATACCCACCGGCAAGACTGGTGGGCTACCCTGTATGATTTTTTTCCTCCTCGGGTAGGTCACGAGTCTTGCTCGTGACCGCATACGAAAATTTCATACCATCGAATGATTTAGGTAAGATAGTGTTTTTATTTACTCCCCGCTATTTATACAAGGAAACACATAATGAAACGAATAATCCTGTATACGGGTAAGGGTGGGGTGGGGAAGACTACTGTCGCCGCTGCTACTGCGCTTCAATCCGCAAGAAGGGGATATAAAACCCTTGTTATATCTACCGATGCAACTCACAGTTTAAGGGATGTGTTTGATAAGGAATTGGGGCCAGAGCCGAAAAGGATTATGCCTAATCTCCATGCCCAGGAGATCGATGTTTATTATTCTGTTGAAAAATACTGGGGCAAATTAGCAGCCTATCTCCATTCGCTATTTAACTGGATGAAAGTGGACGATGTATTAGCAGAGGAGTTTAGTGTGCTTCCAGGAATGGAAGAGGTTTCATCCTTTCTTTGGGTTTATAGTCACTTCAAGGAGAAGCTTATGACGTGATTATAGTTGATAGTGCACCAACTGGAGAGACGCTGAGGTTACTCTCTCTACCGGATGTTGCAAGATGGTGGATTGTTAAGATTTTTCCAATTGAAAGAAAGGTAGTAAAAGTTATAAGACCTGCAGTAAAAGTAGTGACTGATATGCCACTACCTGAAGATCATACTTATGATGCTCTAGAGGATCTTTTCGATAGACTCGATGCAATTCATAAAATTTTTTCCGACCCAAAAGTAACATCAATCAGGCTTGTTCTAAACTTAGAAAAGATGGTAATAAAAGAGACCCAAAGAGCCTACACATACTTAAATCTATATGGTTATCCAATTGACTCTGTCATCGTCAATAGATCTATGCCAATGGAGTTGGATGATCCTTTCTTTGATGAGTGGAAAAAGTTTCAACAAAGCTATAGGCATGAGATCGAGGAGCTCTTTAGTCCTCTTCCCCACTTTGAGGCACCGCTCTTTTCTAAAGAAATTCTTGGAACAAATTTACTTGAAAAATTTGGTAATACACTTTTCGATACTAAAGATCCAACAAAAATCTTTTTCACAGGCAAACCCTACGACATAGTTAAACAAAAGGGGGCATATGAGCTGCGTTTAAAACTTCCATTTGTGTCCAAAGAAAATATTAATCTCTTTCAAGTAGGGGATGAGCTTACCATTCAAATTGAGAATCAGAGGCGAAACATTTTCCTACCAAATTTTCTGGCTAGGCTTAAAG
>JALLOG010000192.1 GCA_027717645.1 Desulfobacterota bacterium AH_259_B03_O07 | reverse complement strand
TTCGCTCAGAAAGCGGCGTAGAGGTAGTAGAAAGGAGAAAAGGCAGATCAGTAATAATCAGGAAGAGGAAGAAAAAAGAAGAATCTATGCCTGAAGCCTCACCCATAGTTGAGAGGGACGATGACAAATCAGTAGAAAAAACAGAAGAAATTAAAGAGATTAAAACAACTAAATCTGAACCAGCCTTGGGTTCTGATACCGAACAAGTTTTTACTGAGAGCATCGAAGAATTCGCTGAAACTGAACTTCCTTCTGAAGAGGAACTAGAAAAAGCTGTAGAAGTAGAAAAAGTAAAAGAAGAAGTAGTAGAAAAAATTAAAAAGAAGGGACGGAAGTTAAAACCTAAAAAGGAAGAGATAATTGATGAGGACACACTTGAGGAATTACGAAAAGCATTTAAAACTAAGCTGCCAGGAAGAAAGAGGGAATACCTCGTAGAAGATCGTAGATCGAAAATGAGGCCATATTCGGGTGCTCAAAATCGAGGAAAAGCTAGAGCGAAGCTTCGTAAAGAGACCACGAAAGATGCGGGAATATCACAAGAGGATTCAATTATTGCTGAAGTAATTCCATTTCCTGCTAAGCCAACTAAGAAGATTATTAAGGTAGGTGAGTCTATTACAGTTGGAGAATTAGCAAAAAAAATGGGAGTGAAAGCAGCATCGCTCATTAAAAAGCTGATGGAACTGGGGGCGAATTACACTATAAACCAATCTATGGATCCAGAAATAGTCACTATAGTGGCAGAGGAATTCGGATTTGAAGTAACTATAGACAAATTCGATGAAGACGAGCTGCTTGATGATCAGGAACAAGAAATCACAGGTGAGTACCAACCAAGGCCACCGGTGGTTACAGTGATGGGCCATGTCGACCACGGTAAAACTACCCTTCTTGATACTATAAGAAAGGCAAATGTTGTTGATGCGGAAACGGGCGGAATAACCCAGCATATCGGGGCCTATTATGTATCCGTGGATAGTAGAAAGGTTGTTTTTATCGATACTCCTGGTCATGAAGCATTTACCTCAATGAGAGCAAGGGGTGCCAAAGTTACTGATATTGTGATACTCGTTGTTGCCGCAGATGATGGTGTAATGCCACAAACAATTGAAGCAGTTAATCATGCTAAAGCTGCCGGAGTTCCAATAATTGTAGCCATCAATAAAATAGACAAGCCCGAATCAAATCCTGACACCGTTAGAAGACAGTTATCTGAGATTGGTCTTGTAGCAGAGGAATGGGGAGGGGATACAATATTCACAGAGGTTTCTGCGAAGGGTAATAAGGGTATAAAGGAATTGCTGGAATTGATCCTGTTACAATCAGACGTATCGGACTTAAAGGCTATATCAAATAAAAGGGCTAATGGTGTTGTAATTGAGGCTGAATTGACCAAAGGGAGGGGACCTTTAGCTAATGTTATCGTAAACGAAGGAACTTTAAAAGTAGGTGATTTCATAGTCGCAGGAACTACTTTCGGAAAAGTTAGAGCACTTATAGATGATAAGGGCAATAGATTAGAATCTGCGGAACCTTCTATGCCAGTGGAAGTAATGGGTATTTCAAGAGTACCAACTGCCGGAGAAAAATTCTATGTGGTAAAAAACGAAAAAACTGCAAAAGAGATAGTCCAATATAGAGAGTCTAAAAAAAGGCAACAACTGCCAGCTTCAACGAGCAAGCTCTCGCTTGAAGATTTATTTGACTCAATTGAAAAAGAGAAAATAAAGGAATTACTTCTTGTAATAAAAGCAGATACGCAGGGTTCTGTGGAGGCTATTAGAGAAGCTGTATTAAGATTAGGTACTGAAAAATGTCGGGTCAAGGTAGTCCATTCGGGAGTTGGCGCTATTAATGAAACTGATGTAAGTCTTGCTAGTGCGTCAAATGCAATAGTCTTAGGCTTTAATGTCCGTCCAGATGCAAAAGCATTGGATGGAGCTGCTAAAGAGGGTGTTTCGTTAGAGCTTCATCCTATAATCTATGATGCAGTTGATAGGATAAAAAAAGCCATGGAGGGACTCCTTGAGCCAGTTATCAAAGAGAAAGTCGTTGCACACGCTGAGGTAAAGGCTACATTTAGCATCTCAAAAATAGGTACGATTGCCGGATGTTCTGTCACGGATGGAAAAATTACCAGGAGTGATAATGTAAGAGTGGTAAGGGATGGAGTAGTAATATTCGAGGGGAAATTGAGTTCATTGAAGCGTTTTAAAGATGATGTAAGAGAAGTTCAATCGGGATTTGAATGTGGTATAGGAATTGAAAGTTTTAATGATATAAAGGTTGGTGATATACTAGAACTCTATACATTGGAAGAGATTAAACAAGAGCTTTAGCTCATGTGAAATGGTTATTGGCGTTCTTAAGATTCAGCTTTACATGGATGGCACTAGGTCCTTAAAGGAAAAGAGGCATATTTTAAAGCGTATCATTCAAAGAACTAAATCAAGATACACTAATGTTTCAATATCAGAGGTAGATTCACAAAATCTCTGGCAAAGTGCAATAATTGGTATTTCTATTGTCAGTAACGAGAAACCATATGTTAATTCTATTTTAGATCGGGTTTCTGGATTTATTGAATCAACTGGGCTAGTACATATGGGAAATCGAGAATTGGAAATATTTCATTTCTAGGAGATTCTAAGGTGCTGGGAGGTAAAAGGAGTCTCAGAGTTGCCGATATGATTCAAAAAGAGATCTCTGAGATGTTAATTAGGGGAGAAATTAGAGACCCTCGTGTAAATGCCGTTATGCTAACAGGGGTTAAAGTTTCAGACGATCTTGGATTCGCAAGGATTTTCTTTACGGTTATGGATAATAGTGCAAATGTGGAACAGATACTTGCGGGATTACAGAGCGCATCGACATTTATTAAAAGGGAGCTTTCCAAGAGATTCAGAATCAAAAGAACTCCAGACTTAAGATTTGAATTTGATAATCAACTCCAAGAGGGTTATCGAATTGATGATCTTCTAAGGAATGCGAAAGGTGAATGATCTGGAGAGAATTAAGGAAGTTATTTTGGGTTCAAATCGTTTTCTTATAACTTCCCACGAAAATCCTGATGCAGATGCAATTGGTTCAATGCTTTCTCTCGGGCAGGCACTAAGTAAACTCGATAAATTGACTGTCTTTTATAATAAAGATGGTCTACCTGAGTTTTTAAAATTCCTTCCGGGTTCTGAGGAAATAGTAAGTTCATTGGAATCAATCTCTGGGGACTTCGATTGTACCATGATTGTTGACAGTACGGGCCCATCGAGAGTTGGCAATGATTTTGAAAAGTTTTTAGATAACGGAAGATGTGGAACAACCATTATAGTTGACCATCATACAACTAATAAGCAATCGGTGGACCTGTATTTGCTCGATCCAAATTCCTCTTCAACAGGAATGATGATTTATTTTCTCATTAAATCACTGAATATAGATGTCAACCCTGATATAGCAACAAATCTATATACGACAATCATAGGTGATACCGGATCATTTAGGCACTCTAATACCAATCCTCAAACTTTCAGGGTTGCCGCTGAACTAGTTGAGTATGGTGCCAAGCCGTCAGAAATATCTCAGGCTCTCTATGAGAGTGAAACGCCAGAAAGACTTAAACTTATCGGCCTCATACTTCCGACCTTGGAAGTTACGGATAATGGACGAATAGCTTCTGTAGTCCTCAAGAAAGAGATGTACAGCGAATCTGGAACTAACAAGCAGGATACAGATGGAATCGTAAACTTACCACGTAGTATTAAGGGAATTCAGGTTGCTGTACTTTTTAGCGAACTGGATAAAATCGATGAAGATGAATCAATTTGGAAGGTAAGCCTGAGATCCAAGGGAGAAGTCGATGTTTCCATGATTGCTGAGAGGTTTTGTGGGGGTGGTCACAAAAAAGCAGCTGGCTGTGTTATGAAAGGTTCATTAAAAGATGTAAAACAAAAAATGTATAGTATTTTAAGTAAAGGGATCATATGAATGGAATATTATTAATTGACAAGCCGAAGGGTATGACCTCACATAAGGTTGTACATGCCGTGAAAAAAATTCTTAAATCACAGCGTGCAGGTCATACTGGGACTCTCGATCCGTTTGCCACAGGTGTGCTTCCAATATGTTTGGATAATGCTACAAAAGTTATTCCCTTCTTAGATGAAGAGTTCAAGGAGTATGAGG
>JALLOG010000191.1 GCA_027717645.1 Desulfobacterota bacterium AH_259_B03_O07 | reverse complement strand
AACGCTTTCGGAATTGATTTTGGCAATTTTTTGAATGCCCATTTAAAATCGAAAAGACCGTACCCCGAAATATCTAACATCTACAGCAATGACAAATTCCCTTTTCCCAATAACGAAACATAATTTATAAAACTATTTCATCGGACATTTTTTATTCAAAAATCCTTTATTCCATGTCTTAAGGAATAATCGTTACCTCCTCTCCGTCAAGCACTCGCGTCGCTCCGGTAACTATTACCTTTTCTCCTAATGCCAGTCCTTCATATACGGCTACCATATTGCCATAAATACTTCCCAAGAGGACATTCTTTATCCGCGTCATGGTTTTTCCGGCACGTTCTTCAATAACATATACCGCATAACCAGAAGAATCGGTTTTAGAACGAACAATTGAGCCTAGCGGTACCAGAATCACTGGTAGATCTGATTCCCCGCGTGTTAAATCGAGAGAAGCGATCATTCCTGGTTTAAGTAAATCCTCACTGTTTGGTATAGTGATTTCTACATTAAAGACTCTGCTGCGAGTATTCGCAGCGGGAGCAATTTCCGTCACTCGACCTACGAAAATGGCATCTGCGAACGATTGTGTTGTTACCCCAAGTTCCTGTCCCAATTGAACATCTCGGAGCATAATGTCTGGCACACCAAAAAGAACCTTCACCGAAGATACATCAGCCAATACAAAACCCACGGTTTCCGGTCTTACCAGACTTCCTACCTCTATATTTCGCTTGAGAATTACGCCGCTCATTGGTGGAGATAGCGAACAGTATGAAAGATTGATCTCAGCCTGTGCAAGCTTACCTAATGCTCCTTCTACCTGTGCCTTCGCGACCTGATACTCTTTTCTAGCCTTTTCATAAGTAGGTGCAATTATGCTCTGTGTGGAGTATAGAAATTTTGCTCGGTTATAATCCTCTGTTCCCTTTTCCAGTGAAGCACGGGCTTCATCAACCTGGGCCTTCGCTTCGATCATCCTTGCAATATAATCGGCTTCATCCACCCGAGCCAAAACCAAATCCTTAGAAACGAAATCGCCTTCCTGTATGTCACGGATTCGGCCGTCAGCACCCTCGACCTGTAGGATTTCTCTAATATATCCGAATACCTTAAAATCCAGGTTCAATTGGGTATATGGATTAACCGTAGCCGTGAAACTGACCGGGCTGTTAACATCTTGAGCTACTATAGATTGAACCCGCACCGGTGTCAACGACTTCTTGTGAGAATCACCACTTCCACACCCTGTAAAGATGCTGGCGATTAATAGCATTAAGGCTAGCATATGAGCTTTCCCTCTCATTCATTCCTCTCCCACTGCTCTTTCTAGGTTTGCCCTTGCCGTCCAATAATCCAGTACGGCCTGCTGGTATTTATTGTTAGCCTCGCCCAGGGCCGCCTCGACTTCAAGAACTTCCTGCAAAAGAGCAGAATCCACTTTGTATTTATTCATTACTTCTCGGAGCTTCTCTCTTTTTGCTGCCTGATCTTTTCTTGTTACGCCGATTAGCACCTCAGTCTCCTCAAGCTTACGTATTTTTTCATTAACATCAATACGCACACTTGATTCGATCCCGGTTATATCGTTTTTAGCTTGTAACACTGACCTTCTTTTTTCCGCTATTTCATCCTGCTTACGTCCCCAGTCAAAGATATCCCACTTTGCAAATATTCCGATGGCCACGCTGTTTTCGGGGAAGAACTCAACATTAAGATTACCTATATAACTGAACTGAACTCCTATCTCAGGAATGTATTTGGACTTTTTAATGCGCACCTCGTTCTCGGCAAATTCCAAATTTAACTTAGCTGCTAGAACATCGGGCCTTTGCGATAAAGCCTCTTCCTGAGCCTCGGCTTCATTAACTATGAGCGGGGAGGCTTCGGGGACCGGGTTTACTTGAAACGGCGTTTCTATGTCACGCCCGAGCAGGTCATTTAATTGTTCCTTCTCAGTTGCGAGTGTATTTTTAAGGCTAAAAGCATCGTAGTCCACTTCTGCGAGCCTGGCTTTAACCTCAAGACTCTCGGATTCTAAAGCCCTCTCTACCTCTAAATATCTATCAACCAGGATATTCAGCTCTTTCAGGAAAACTATCTTTTCCTCGGCTTCCTCAATTGAACTTTGGGATTTAAGTATATTGTAATATCCTTTTTTCACCTTATCTGTTGTTTCCTGACGCTTGGATCGTAGTTCTTGATTAAACAGCGCCTTTTCGACTTTCCGTTGTTTAAGTATCAGTAAAAATTCATATAGCTGGGAGATCGGTTGCGCTGCACTAGCGGTTATGAAGGTAGTGAAATTAGGAGTAGTATTTATGGTTACATTTTCCGGTGGTATTGGACCTGTGCTCCTGAAATCCCCGAATTGTCCCTCCTTGATTCTGACGGCTTCATCAGTAAGGTGGTAGGATTCGAACAGACTAACGTCGAATTTGGGAAATAGGCTGGTCCGAGCGGCAGACACCGCGTCACCCGCTTTATCAACTTCAAGCACAGCATTTTCAATTCGACGATTCTCAGCTAATGCCATAGACAGCGCATCCTCCAATGCCAGGACCTCAATATAAGGGGAGTTTGTCTCCTCACACTCTGCATTTTCATCCAACATAAAAAAATAGAGGAATGCCAGACAAATAGCAACGACCGGGATAACGCGATGCCTAATATAGAATTGTACAAATCTACTTTTAGAAATTTGCTTTCGCAAAACGCCAAAATATTTTTTTTTTAATATGGGGTTAGACCCCAGCAGTTCGATTAATTTCATAGATTGCCTCCTTTGAACTTTATTAATAAACTTTGTACTAATTTAAGACACGCATTTCTGCCCTTTTCCTCAAACCCTTTAAATTTCCATTATAAACTAAGTAAAATCCCGATTAAACCATTGTGCATTAAGTTATGGTCATAAACCATTCGAGTTACCAAATTATGATGTATAAATATATATGTTGAAATACTAAGTAGAATACACAGCCTTATAGCGGGAAGAGCCTAGATAAATACAAAGTTTCTTAAATCTCTTTTAGACATTATGTTGCTGTCCAATCTCCTAAGAAGTTCTTCATTGTAGATCATATTGAAGCGTAACATATATTAGATTTGACTGCTGGGATGAGGCAGAACTTTAAATCTAAACTTTATAAAACGCACTTGATAGATAACCGACTACACTGCCATAGTCACCACTGGTATCGCCTGAAGTTCCATAGGAAAGGTTTTTACTGTGGTTAGCACCTAGTTTTTTTGCTATCATCATAGTAGATATCATGGGACCAAAACCACAAGCCTCACATTTCTTTAAGCTGATGTCGTCAAATAATTGTTTTTCATTAAAACCCTCTATGGCTTTTATAATAAATCCATCCATTTCCTTCGCAGTATCAATGGGATAGTAATGTGAAAGATCGCTACTCCCAATTATTAAGGTTTCATATTCAGATCGAGATAACACTTCACAGATAACATTCGATAACTCTATTGCAGTGGAATAATCCTGATTACCTATAACAACAGGAATCAATTTGAAGTTTTCAAGAGTAATCTGCAAAAAAGGAAGCTGAACTTCCAAGCTATGTTCACCCATGTGACCTTTAGATGATTCAGTAATTGTTTGTGAATTTCCAACAATTTCTTCAGCCATATCAACATTTGTTTCTACAATTCCCAGAGGAGTTTGATAGTTACCATAATAAATTGAACAACCTTGAAAATACTCAAAATGACTCGGAGCTATAACTATCACGTTATCGTATTTGCTAATCTGAATCTGTTTATAAGCCTCTGCGGCAATTTTTCCGGAATATACATAACCTGCATGCGGAGAAATGAGACCTATGATATGATCATCTATTTGCTCAGAACTACTAACATCTAACATATTAAAAATCATATTCTGGAGCTCAACTTTATCCGCCGGATAAAACGCCCCAGCAACTGCCGGACTTCTTGTTATATTTTTTGTATTCACCATAAAATTATAAAAAAGCTTTAGACTCAGATAATTTGAATCTTTATAATTGTAAATTCTACCAATAACGGAACATATACGAAAACTACTTATTCAATTATCCATCACTTGCCATGATACAAAGCTCAAAAGGCAACTCGCCATATATTATCACTCCTACTTAATGGTAGGAGGAATTCAATTTTGCCTTGCTTCGAATGCAGTCGGAAATCTTACTTTTATCCCAATTGCGTCATTGTAGATGTTTGATATTTTAGGGACAGAATCAGTGCATTATTACACAGGACTTCCTACCTTTTCTCTGTGTCTTAAGAAATCTTTGATATGTTAAGCTTTAAAACA
>JALLOG010000190.1 GCA_027717645.1 Desulfobacterota bacterium AH_259_B03_O07 | reverse complement strand
CGCCGGTGGCGATCGAGGAGCAGTTGAGGTTTGCTATAAGAGAGGGAGGAAGGACAGTGGGTGCTGGTGTGGTTATTAGTATTATCGAGTAGGTAATCTTTCTGATATTAAAATATGAATCGTGCAGCTAAGATAAGAATAAAACTAAAATCATTTGATCACAGATTGCTAGATCGATCTGCATTGGAAATACTGGATACAGCAAAGAGGACTGGTGCTAGAGTTGCAGGTCCAGTACCACTTCCTACCCATATTAGTCGTTACTGTGTACTAAGGTCACCACATGTTGATAAAAACTCAAGGGAACACTTTGAGATAAGAACTCATAAAAGAATAGTAGATATACTTGAGCCGACTCAACAAACGATAGACGCTCTTATGAAACTCGATTTGGCGTCTGGGGTTGAAGTTGAAATAAAACTTACTGGATCATAAGCACAGATGATTCAAGGACTTATTGGAACTAAGATTGGTATGACTGAAATATTTCTAGAAGATGGCACGGCTTTACCTGCCACTGTCGTAAATGCCGGACCTTGCTTCGTAGTGGATAAGAGATCCAAGGAAAAAAATGGATATGACGCTATTCAATTAGGATATGTTGATTTGAAACCACAAAGGGTGACAAAACCACTACTAGGTCACTTTAAGAGGGCAGGGGTTCCGCCATTGAGAACCCTTTATGAGTTTGAAGGCGAAATTGATAAATATAAACCCGGTGATGTGGTTGAAGCTGATGTATTTAAGGATGGAGATATTATTGATGTCACTGGAACGAGTAAGGGAAAAGGCTTTGCAGGGGTGATGAAAAGGCATGGATTCTCGGGACAACCAGATTCCCACGGAGGTATGTCTCATAGAAGACCCGGTTCAATTGGACAGGCGGCTTACCCAGCTAGGGTCTGGAAAGGGATGAAGATGCCGGGTCATATGGGATCTAAGAGGGTTACCGTTCAAGGCCTTGAAGTAGCTAAGGTAGAAACTGAGAAAAACATGATTATCATAAAGGGTTCTGTGCCCGGTCCGAATGGAGGGGTTCTGATTCTTAAGCATACAACAAAGGGGATATAGCAAAGTGCCTAGTTACGACGTGTATGATTTAGATAAAAGTTCTGTTGGATCAGTTGAGATCAATTCGGATCTCTTGGAATACCCAATAAAGGAACATTTATTACACACCGTTGTGACTTGGCAATTGGCCAGGAGTCGATCCGGTACTGCCTCAACCAAAACTAGAGGTGAGGTACGTGGAGGCGGTGCCAAACCCTGGAAACAAAAGAATATGGGGCGAGCAAGACACGGCAGTATAAGATCTCCCCTTTGGAGAAAGGGTGGAGTTACTTTTGGACCTAAGCCAAGAGATTGGTCTTTCAATATACCGAAGAAGATAAGGCGTCAGGCGCTAAAAGGTGCGCTATCTATAAAACACGGAGATGGAAAGATTCTTGTAATAAAGGAATTTAATCTCTCTCGAATTGAGACCAAACAAATTGAGGAATTTTTAAGAAAGTTTGAGCTTGATGATGCGTTAATTTTGCTTAGCCAAGAAAACGAGAATCTTGAGTTATCGGCCAGAAACATAAAAAGTGTAAAGGTCCTAAAAGTAGAAGGACTAAACGTATATGACGTACTAAGATTTGATTCTCTTGTTATAACCGAGGATGCAATTCAAAGGCTCGAGGAGGTCTACAAAAATTGAAGGATCCCAGAGGGATAATAAAGCATCCGCTTATAACTGAGAAATCTTCTGATTTAAAGGAAGTGAACTGGTATGTTTTCGCTGTTGATAGGAGAGCTAATAAGAGGGAGATTAGTGACGCAGTAGAGAAGATCTTTAAGGTCAAGGTTGATAGGGTGAGAACACTTACTAAAGCTGGCAAGAGCGTTAAGAGATTTGGCCGTAAAGTGGGAAGAAGTTCTCCTGTCAAGAAAGCCTATGTAAAGCTAAAAGAAGGAAACATTGAGTTTTTTGAGGGAGTCTAAATGGGCATAAAGAAATTTAATCCCGTAACACCTGGAACTAGATTCATGACTGGATTCGATTTTTCAGAAATCACAGTTAAAGAACCCCATAAACCCCTTACGAAGAGATTCAAAAATAATGCTGGGAGAAACTCCAAAGGTAGGATTACTAGCTATAACCGTGGCGGAGGCAACAAACGCCTGTACAGAATTATAGATTTCAAAAGGAACAAGTTTAACATTCCTGCCAAAGTAGTCTCGATAGAATACGATCCTAATCGATCTGCAAGAATTTCTCTACTAAATTATGCTGATGGTGAAAAACGATACGTTTTAACACCTGATGATCTCAAAGTTGGTGACACGGTCGTTTCTGGTGAAAATATAGAAATTTCAGTCGGCAACGCTTTACCTCTTAAAAGTATTCCTGTTGGTACATTTGTCCACAATATCGAATTAAAACCCGGAGCAGGTGGTAAACTTGCACGATCTGCAGGCGCATCGGTTCAAGTCATGGCAAAAGAAGGTGAATATGGCCAGCTAAAAATGTCTTCAGGCGAGATTCGTTCAGTTTTGCTGAGTTGCATGGCAACTATTGGGACGGTCGGAAATGTTGAGCATGAACACATTGTAATAGGTAAGGCAGGTAGAAACAGACACTTAAGACGACGCCCCAATGTAAGGGGAGTCGCGATGAATCCGGTTGATCATCCGCATGGGGGTGGAGAGGGAAAAGCAACAAAGGGTAATCCTCATCCAGTTTCACCTTGGGGATGGATAACAATCGGTTATAAGACTAGAAGGAATAAGAGAACAAATAGGTTTATTGTAAAGCGTAGAAGAATAGGTTATGGAATGGATTAAGGAGGTTAAATGCCCAGATCGAATAAAAAAGGACCATATGTATTATCAAAACTGCTTAAAAAAGTTGAGGCGTTAAAGGATTCTAGCGACCAACGTATAATCAAAACCTGGTCCAGGGGTTCGATGATAATACCTGATATGATTGGTCTTACTTTTGCCGTCCATAATGGAAAGAAATTTATACCTGTATACATTACGGAGCATATGGTTGGTCATAAACTAGGGGAGTTTTCTCCAACAAGGACTTTTACTAGGCATGGCGCTGGAGATAAAAGAGCCAAGGTTGGCAAGGCCAGAGAAAGATAATATTTGAAGGACAAAAATGGTTTCACGAGCTATACATAAATATGCAAAGGTTTCCCCAAAAAAGGTTGAATTAGTATTGGATTTAATTAGAGGAAATGAAGTTGAGAAAGCATTCGCGGATCTTTCATCATTAAGAAAGGGATCAGCTCCGATTATTGCTAAATTACTAAAGTCCGCTGTTGCCAATGCTGCAGAAAAGGGCCATACGGATACAGAAACACTCTATATCAAAGAGGCTAATGTGTCTCAGGGGCCTGCGTTGAAGAGATTTAGGGCTAGAGCCATGGGCAGGGCTTATCGAATAAAAAAAATGATGAGTCATATTACAATAATCTTGGAAGAAAGGGGGTTATAATTTGGGACAAAAAGTATGCCCAATTGGTTTAAGGATAGGAATTGTCAAGACTTGGGATTCTAAATGGTATGCCGAGAAGACAAAATATACCGAGCTCCTTCATGAAGATATAAAGATAAGATCCATGATAAAAGATGAGTTTTATCAAGCTGCGATCTCAAAAATTGAATTAGAAAGGGCTGCATCAGAAAGAATAAGAGTGATAATCAATGCAGCACGTCCTGGGATGATAATTGGAAGAAAGGGGCAAGAAATTGAGACATTAAGGAAGAGATTAGGTGAAATTACTGGGAAAAATATTTATCTTGATATTCGTGAGGTAAAACGGCCTGAGATAGACGCCCAGCTTGTTGCTGAAAATGCTGCCCTTCAAATTGAAAGGCGAATAGCCTTCAGGCGGGTAATGAAACGAGTTATTTCTTCTGCGCTCCGATTGGGTGCTCTAGGAATAAAAGTTATGGTTTCTGGAAGATTGGGAGGTTCGGAAATAGCCAGAAAGGAGTGGAATAGAGAGGGTAGAGTTCCACTTGCTACCCTTCGTGCCGATATTGATTATGGCTTTGCCGAAGCCAAAACCACATATGGTAGGATTGGTGTCAAAGTTTGGATATTCAAAGGGGAAATATTGGAAAATAAAAGTAGGCCGTTAAGTTAGTTAATTGAGGTAAAAAGATGCTTCAGCCTTCTAGAACTAAATATAGAAAACACCAAAAACGTAGGCTAAGGGGTTATGCAACAAGGGGTGCGTCACTAGCATTCGGAGATTTTGGTCTCCAATCGCTTGACTGTGGGCGAATCGATTCTCGCCAAATTGAAGCTGCAAGAATCGCTATAACGAGGCATGTTAGGCGAGGTGCAAAGCTTTGGAT
>JALLOG010000018.1 GCA_027717645.1 Desulfobacterota bacterium AH_259_B03_O07 | reverse complement strand
CTGTAAAAGGGGTAGTAGTTAAAGAGGAGAAGGAAAAAACTAAGGAGGTTGCTAGAAAAAGGGAAGAGGGACAAGTGGAGAAGAAAAGCCCTCAAGAGTCTGTAAAAGAGGTAGTAGTTAAAGAGGAGAAGGAAAAAACTAAGGAGGTTGCTAGAAAAAGGGAAGAGGGACAAGTGGAGAAGAAAAGCCCTCAAGAGTCTGTAAAAGAGGTAGTAGTTAAAGAGGAGAAGGAAAAAACTAAGGAGGTTGCTAGAAAAAGGGAAGAGGGACAAGTGGAGAAGAAAAGCCCTCAAGAGTCTGCAAAGGAGGTAGTAGTTAAAGAGGAGAAAGAAAAAACTAAGGAGGTTGCTAGAAAAAGGGAAGAGGAACAAGTGGAGAAGAAAAGCCCTCAAGAGTCTGTAAAAGGGGTAGTAGTTAAAGAGGAGAAGGAAAAAACTAAGGAGGTTGCTAGGAAAACTGACAAGATTCTTGAATCTGAAGAAAAATCAGAACCGACTATGAAAGATCCATCGTCTACTAAATCTGAAAGTCCGGAGGTGGAAGTGGCTTTGTCTCTTCCGAAGGAAAGCAAAGAATCTCTCATCGCTGAGGCAAAAAAGAAAGAGGGGATTCCTGGAAAAGAAGAAAAGAAGGTTGTTAAACCCGAAGAGATATCAAAAATAAAGGAGAATACATATATCGTTAAAGAGGAAGACAATCTCTGGCTTATAGCGAGGAGATTCAATACTAGGGTTAAGAATTTAAAGGCAATAAACAATCTTACTAGCAATCGTTTAGACAAAGGGGATGTTTTATTGATTCCCCAAACTTCAGAGAAAGAATTACATGTTAAGAAATCTGTTAAGGAGATAACGAATGAAGGCAAACAAAGCTCACCCGATAAGAGATCTGCTAAAAATATTCCCAAGAGAAAATTAACTTCCAAACAACCATTAGAAGATTCTTCAAAATCTAAAACAACAAAGAAACCTGTAAAGCTAATCAAAAAAGTTAGTATTAATAAATTAAGTCCAGAAATAGCTAATCCCGATAAAGCATTGTTATTTCCCTTTATCTCTAGCTATTTCAAAGCATATAAAAATAGAGACATCAAAAGTTTTGAAGCATTTTTTCAAAGAGGTGCAAAAGAGAATGGAATAAAAATATCAAAAATTCTTCCTTCCTATAGGAAGAATTTCTCATCTTTAGAGATTGTTAAATACGATTTTATTATTGATCGAATTTATTTGAAAGACCAATTGGCTTATATAAATGGGGATTTTGAACTTAAATTTAAAGACAAAAATGATCGTAAGATTAAAAATTCTAGAGGAAGATTGAATTGGATTCTATCATGGCAAGACAATAATTGGAAGATTAAAGAATTAAATTACAGTCTAAATAAAAAGAACTTGGAGGCTCAAAATCTTTAATACGACTTCGTCTTTAGATGACAAAAATTGGTTCGCTGTATATACAAGAGCCAGGCATGAAAAGATTGCAAATTCAGCCCTTGCTGAAAAAGATATAGAGACTTTTCTTCCCCTCAGAGACGTAATAAGTCAATGGAAGGATAGAAAAAAGCATGTCGAACTTCCCCTTTTCCCTGGGTATTTGTTTGTTAATATAGAGCTTAATGATAGGCTGAGTGTTCTAAATACACATGGAGTTGTAAGAATTCTAGGCAATAACGGGGATCCCATCCCTGTTCCCACAGAGGAGATGGATTCAATAAGAAAAATTTTACAAACAAGAGTAGAGTTTAACCCTTTCCCTTACTTTACTGAAGGCAAAGAAGTAGTGATAATAAGAGGCCCTCTTGAAGGAGTAAGCGGAAGGATATTGCAAGTAAGAGGAATCTATAGGCTCATTTTATCTGTAGATCTTATCAAGCGATCTGTTTCGGTTGAAGTGGATATTAGGGATATTGAATTGGCTTAATTGTTGAAGGTTGTCAAACGCTGGTGTTATGGGAATTGTGATACGGTAGTTTTTAAGTGTAATTAACAGGGCGAAGCTGTGTTAGATTAACATCTACGTCGGTCATTCCCTAATGCCTTTATCGGGAATCTATAGACACCCGATTCAGACATTCGGGTGTGACATGAATGTAGGGCAGGCTTCTCCTGATTATAAAACCCACGATAGGCGAGACATTCCTGTCTCGCATAATTCTCCTCCTTTCCTAAAGGAGGATTAAGGAGGATTTGATAAATTTTTGGGCGGTCTTGCCCTTTCTTTCCCGTTTCATGCTGAGTTTATCGAAGTATGTATCAAGACAAAGAAAATAAAATATTAAATCAATTTGAATACTGATCTTCATCAGCAGAAGCTTGTTTCAGAATCTGCGAGACCGACGAAGTCAGTCGCGGCAATCTAACACAAAGTGTCATTCCGAACCTACTGAGGAATCTAATAGAGCTTGATTCGCTCCGATGACAATATATTGGAACCCCAGTAATCTTTCCCAGGAATAACTAAAATGTGTGGAATAGTAGGCTATATCGGAAAACGAAACGCTGTACCTATACTCATAGAGGGACTTAAAAGACTTGAATACCGCGGTTACGATTCCTCAGGTGTAGCTTTCTATAATAATGAAACTGATGAGATTGTCATAAGGAAAACGAAGGGGAAGTTATCAAACCTTGAAACACTGCTGAGAAATGATAATCCATGTGAAAGTTTCTTGGGAATTGGGCATACCCGCTGGGCTACACATGGTAAACCTACAGAAACAAACGCCCACCCCCACTGTGACTGCTCTGGCAAAGTAGCCGTTGTCCACAATGGGATTATCGAAAATTATAATCCACTAAAATTGATGTTAATCAATGAAGGGCATTTTTTTAGATCTGAAACCGACACTGAAGTTATAGCACATCTTATTGAGCAGCATCTCTCTAATGGAAATCTGATAGAAGCCGTAAAGACGGCCTTAAAAGTATTAGAAGGGACCTATGCACTGGCAATTATAAGCAGTGAGAGCCCTGAGAAAATAATTGCCGCAAGGCAGGGCAGTCCTCTTATCGTAGGACAAGGCAGAAAGGAATATCTTCTTGCTTCGGACGTTCCCGCAATACTGAGCCACACAAAAGACGCCATTTTTGTTAATGATGGAGAGCTTGTGGTCCTTTATGAAAATTTTGTAGAAATAATGGATTTAAATAACGGTAATCATAGACCGAAAGAAATTCATCAAATTCCTTGGGACCTGGAGCTCACGGAGAAAGGCGGATATGCGCATTTTATGCTAAAAGAGATTCACGAACAGCCTCAGGCTGTAAAAAACACCTATAGTGGAAATGTGATTTTAGATGAGGGGAAGAGAGAATGGGAGGGAATTGGCCTGTCAGCAGAAGAGATGAATAAGATATCAAAGATTTATCTGGTTGCATGTGGGACTTCGTGGCATGCATCGCTTACTGGAAAGTTTATGATAGAGACTTTGGCTCGGATAGCAGCAGAGGTCGATCTGTCTTCAGAATTCAGATATAGAGCGCCTTTTATTGATGATGCCACTTTAACAATAGGAGTAACCCAATCTGGAGAGACGGCCGATACTCTTGGGGCTATAAGAAAGGCAAAGGAATGTGGATCCAAGATCTTAGCGATTTGCAATGTAGTGGGAAGCAGTATTACGAGGGAAGCGGATGGAGTTATCTACACCCATGCCGGGCCCGAGATAGGGGTTGCTTCAACAAAGGCATTCACATCACAGCTTATAGCTCTCTATATGTTTTCCCTTTATCTTGGAAGAATAAGGGGATTTATATCATCTTCTCATTTCCTTGAAATGATGGATGAACTAAATGCAATTCCTGAAAAAATAAAATCCATACTCCTAAGAGAAAATGAGATTAAAGAACTCGCAGACTTTTTTTATAAGAGAGATAGTTTTTTCTTTCTCGGAAGAGGTAATACGTATCCTATTGCCTTAGAAGGAGCACTAAAGTTAAAGGAAATATCCTATGTTCATGCTGAAGGGTATGCAGGAGGAGAGATGAAGCATGGTCCGATTGCGCTTGTAGATGATCAAATGGTTGTAGTAGCACTCATTACACGAAACTCAACTTATGAAAAGATGCTGGGAAACATTGAAGAAGTAAAGGCCAGAGACGGAATAATTATAGCTCTAGCTACTGAAGGCGATGAGGAGATAAGACAAAATGCTGACCATGTTTTTTATATACCAGAGACGAATGATTTGTTATCTCCCATTCTTCTTACCGTTCCTTTACAGCTTCTTGCATATTATATTGCTAAAAATAGAGGGTGTGATATAGACCAGCCAAGAAATCTGGCCAAAAGCGTTACAGTCGAATAAATGGTAAAGCAAGTGAAAGATTTAAAACTTGATAAACGAAACAAACTTGCAGGCAGAAAATCTTCGATACATTACCTTCTTCAAAAGATAAATTTATTTGCTATAAACACAAAGCAAGGGAAAAACTGGATTTAAGATATTTTGATGTTTTTGATATATTATACGAAGCCATTCAGAATGGTATAGATGTTAGGGGTAAAGGAGCCAATTCTGGGTATCCAAACGAGGAATTATCCAACTTGCCTGCAAATTACTTATTTGATAATTAGATCTTCTAAGCAATTCAGATTTTCTCCTTATTTATTGGTTTCTAGCATAACCAATCGTTGCAACTGACTGCCCTATGCTACGCTTCAGGCGGCAGGTGAGCTAATGAGTTATATGCAACAAGGACCATACCCGTTGAACGTTGTATTTGATCTTGGTGGAGTGGTTTTCACTTGGAAACCAGAAGATATCATAGAAAGTGTATTTGAAGACAGAGAAATTCAGCAAAAGGTAAAGGGCGAAATTTTCTGCCATCCAGATTGGATTGAGCTTGATAGAGGCACCCTAGACATAGATGTAGCTATTGAGCGTGCTGCTATTCGCACCGGACTCTCCGGGTCGGAAATCAAAAAACTAATGCAGCAAGTCTCTTATTCATTGATTCCAATCTCAGACACAGTAGATTTAATTCACTCTGTCAAGAGGAATGGAAGTGGAGTTTTCGTGCTGTCAAATATGCATGTGGCGTCTATTGACCATATCGAGCAAAAGTACCCATTCTGGGATGTGTTCGACGGCATGGTGATTTCATGCCGCATCCAGATGGTCAAGCCGGAGTTAGAAATTTACCAACATCTACTACAACAGCATAGTCTTGTGGCAGACCAAACAATTTTCATAGATGATACTCCTAACAATTTAAATACGGCATCTAAGCTTGGCATAGGAGTAATAAAGTTTGAGAATCCGTCCCAATGTGAGAAGGAGTTGAAAGCAGTTGGTTGCATCTAACATGGCTCTGCTCTTAAGATCTTAGCTAGATTCGGAGGGGGTATTAACAAATCGACATTCTATTTACACTTGAAGGAGTATGAGATTAGTTTTAATTATAGAAATAAATGGCCTTAACTAATAATGAATGACCAAGTAGATCCCTTATTTAACTCCATGCTCTCCAAATTCCAATCCCGGCAAGCCACCATTGGAGTAATAGGTCTCGGCTACGTGGGTCTACCTTTAGCAGTTCAATTTTGCAAGTCGGGGTTTAATGTTTTTGGATTTGATACAGATAGAGATAAAATTGATAAGTTAAACCGAGGAGAAAGATATATTAACTATATTAATTCCGATACAATTTCTCATCTTCATGATAAATACAATTTTCGCGCCTCAAATGAATTTTCTGAGCTTTCTATAGCAGATGCCATTTTAATTTGTGTCCCAACTCCTCTCAACGAACATAAGGAACCAGACCTTACTTTTGTTATAAACACTACAAAGACAATCTCTAAGTATTTGAGAAAAGGTCAGCTTGTTGTTCTTGAAAGTACCACTTATCCAGGAACTACAGAAGAAGAGGTGTTTCCTATATTAGAATCTAATGGTCTAAAAGTCGGAGAAGATTATTTCCTTGCCTATTCTCCTGAAAGGGTAGATCCAGGGAATAAGGAATTTCATGCGAATCAAATTCCTAAGGTGGTAAGCGGGATGACATCCAACTGTCTTACTTTGGCAATATCACTTTATGAACAGATTTACTCTAAAACGGTTCCCGTATCTTCTCCAAAGGTAGCAGAGGCGACGAAGATTCTGGAAAATGTATACCAATCTGTGAACATCGCTCTCGTAAATGAGTTAAAAGTTATATTTGAAAAAATGGGGATCGATATATGGGAGGTAATTGACGCAGCTTCAACAAAGCCTTTTGTTTTTACTCCTTTCTATCCGGGCCCCGGATTAGGCGGTCACTGTATACCAATAGACCCATTCTACCTAGCATGGAAGGCTAAGAGTTATAAAATCCCAACTAAGTTTATTGAACTAGCCGGTGAGATTAATACTAATATGCCGAATTATGTTGTAAGTAAAATCAATGAAGGTTTAAACCTAAATTGTAAAAGTGTAAATGGTGCGAATATCCTTATTTTAGGTATATCTTACAAAAAGGACATAGATGATGCAAGAGAATCCCCATCGCTAAAGATCATGTCGCTTTTAAAGGAGCAAGTGTGGAGTATAACGACCCATATGTTTCATTTATATCGGGTTTTCGTCATTATCCGGAGCTTAAGATGAAATCAACATCTTTAACGGATGGTACCCTAGAGAGATTTGATTGTGTTGTTATTGTTAACGACCACTCGTGTTATGACTGGCAGGAGATAGTGGATAAGAGTCAGCTTCTAATAGACACAAGGAATGCTACAAGATATGTAAAAGATTTGAGGGAAAAAATTATCAATGCTTGATTTTTTGCTATCTTGCCAGCTTGTAAAGACAATACTTTCAATCTAAACCCGACAAGTAAGATGAAAATTATAATCACATTGTAGTAATCCCATTATCTTTTAGCAGGGTCCTCTTTACTATGAGAGTTAGAGATGACAGATAATTTTTCTTCAACTAATCAACAACACAATAGTAGTGATGTACTCACTGCTACCTCCACGGACTTCGTTGTTAAAAAATCTGCTTTAACAACAATTATTAAACCATCTCGTGGCTGGGTTCAGCTCAATCTTCGAGAAGTTTGGAAATACAAGGAACTTCTCTATTTTCTTACCTGGCGCGACATCAAGGTCCGCTACAAGCAGACAGTACTCGGCGCGGCCTGGGCAATTCTACAACCCTTCCTCACCATGATTGTGTTCAGCATCTTCTTCGGGCGGTTAGCTAAAGTCCCATCTGACGGTATTCCGTACCCGATCTTTGCTTACTGTGCCCTCTTACCATGGCAGCTCTTTGCCAATACGTTGACACAGTCCGGAAATAGTCTGGTAGGGAACCAGCAATTGATCACGAAGGTTTATTTCCCTCGGTTGGTTATTCCCATATCGGTGGTACTGGGTGGGCTTGTGGATTTCGGCATAGCATTTGTGGTATTGCTGGGAATGATGTTCTATTACGGTATTGTCCCCACGGTGGCTACTTTGACACTGCCGCTGTTCCTCTTGCTGGCAATTGCAACAGCATTAGCTGTCGGCCTGTGGCTGTCGGCGCTTAATGTGAAGTATCGCGACGTGCGCTACACAATTCCCTTTCTCACCCAATTTTGGCTTTTTGCCACGCCCATTGCCTATCCCAGCAGTATGGTGCCGGAGCAGTGGCGTGCTGTCTATGGTCTGAACCCAATGGCAGGCGTGGTAGAGGGATTCAGATGGGCTCTACTTGGTAAAGAGCAGGGGCCAGGGACACTTCTGGCAGTATCGACAGTTGTCGTTATCATCTTGCTGGTGGGTGGTCTTTACTACTTCCGCCGCATGGAGAAAACCTTCGCAGATATAGTTTGACAGAAAGAGGATATATGGCAACGAAATGCAACGAGTTTTCAACACACACAGGCAGTGGCGGTCTCATAGGCTCTGAGGCAGTCGCCTTCTTCGACAAACACTGATGTGAGGAGCATGGCATATATTTTAACATTCGCCACGATTTCCTTCAGTCTAGTTCTCCACATGGATTGGAACACTATGCTTACAAGCCGATGGCCGATCTAATATTTGTGGTACAGGACTGCAGTCGGCACCAGTTCCATTTTGGACTCTTTCCTATTGCAACTTTTAGTGACTTCATGTGGGATTAGCACTCTAACATGATAAGCATGATCCGGTTCCTAGGAAGAGAGTGTTTGACTACATAATGATTCGCATTGGAATAATTGGTACAGGTTTTGGGCGCGTAGTGCATATCCCTGGTTTCTTAGCGATACAGAACGCTACTGTCGTGGGCGTTGCCTCTCGCAGATACAAACGAGCACAGCAAGTAGCTGCAGAATTCTCAATACCGCAATGTTTTGCTACTTGGAAAGAGTTGATCAAATGCTCTGAAATTGAAGCGGTAAGTGTAACTACACCACCTCATTTACATGAGGAGATGGTCTTAGCTGCCTTGGACGCAGGGAAGGCAGTGCTTTGTGAGAAACCATTGGCATTAGATGCTGACCAGGCCAGAAGAATGCTAGAGGCTACGCGCAGAGCGGGACTGGTACACATGGTCAACTTCGAGTTTCGAGAGATTCCCGCTTGGAAATTCGTGAAACAACTTGTGGAGGCAGGGGAATTAGGATCTTTAGGTCACGTTAACGTCAATTGGATCGTTGACAGTTGGGCCGACCCAAATCGACCGTGGTCATGGCGTGCGGATCGAGCACAGGGAGGCGGGACTTTGGGTGCCTTGGGTATACACGTTCTCGACTATATCGAATGGTTGCTGGGTCCGATCAAATCTCTTGCTACGCACCTGAAAACTCGGATCGATCAGAGGCCAAATGAGTCTGACATGTTGCGACCAGTCAACACGGAAGACTGCTGTCATCTGCTGTTGGAACTTGCAGATGGTACGCCGATCAACCTTACAATCTCATCGATTGCTCCCTTTGGTAGAGGACACTGGATCGAGATATACGGTGAGCATAAAGTCTTGATCATCGGTAGTGACAACCTCAGCGACTACGGGAAAGGATTTGCTGTTTGGGAGGGAGAGCTTAGTTCTACCAAACTTCGTAAGCGTGTCATACCAAGAGAACTACAATTCGATAGAGAGTTTGCAGATGGTCGAGTGGCACCTTTTCTTAAACTGGCCGAGCGATTCATCGACGCTATCAGAGAAAACAAAACCGATGTACGTCCCTCGTTCGATGATGGGCTTAGGGCTCAGATACTAATGGATTTGGCTCTGCAAGCGCAGGAGGAACGCAAGTGGTTAGACGTTCCTGCTCCTAACAGAATGTAATAATAAACGGATATGAACTCTAATAATCGCTTCGATGTTGTTATCATTGGAGGCTTTGGCCACGTTGGGTTGCCGTTAGGTATTGTGCTAGCTGATGCAGGATTTCAGGTGGCGCTATATGATATTGATCAAAGCAAACGTGCAACCATTGAGGCGGGCAAGATGCCATTCTTTGAGCACGATGCTGAGCCGATTCTTAGGCAAGTCATCGGTAATACACTGCACATCGCCGCCAGTTTACCTGACGTTGAGCACTCCGAGTTAGTATTTATTACGATTGGAACTCCGGTTGACGAATACTTGAATCCAAAGACCAGGCCGATCCTCGAACTTTCGGAACAGCTTACTCGTTATCTGCGCCCCGAACATTGCGTGATTATCCGTAGCACTGTCTATCCTGGAACGTGCAAGTGCCTCGACGAGTTCTTCAAGCAGCGCGGACGTAAGGTTCATATTGCCTATTGCCCGGAGCGCATTGTGCAAGGTTATGCCGTACGGGAGCTACTAAAATTGCCGCAGATTATATCTGGTTTTACGGATACTGCCGTTCAATGTGCCGAAGCTTTATTCAAGCGCCTTGGGGTCGAGACTATACAGGTCACAGTTCAGGAAGCCGAGTTGGCGAAACTGTTCTCCAATGCGTGGCGCTACATTCAGTTCGCCATCACTAACCAGTTCTATATGATCGCTACAGAGCAAGGTTCCGACTATGTAAGCATCTATCAAGCGATGACTTACAACTACGAGCGCACAAAGGACTTCCCACAGCCTGGCTTTGCTGCTGGGCCGTGTTTGCTAAAAGACACGATGCAACTTGCTGCTTTCTACGGAAATCACTTTCAACTCGGCCACGCTGCGATGTTGGTTAATGAAGGTCTGCCGAATTTTATCGTTAATCAACTGAAAAATGATCTCAAACTTGACTTGACTGATACGCGGGTCGGTATTCTTGGAATGGCCTTCAAAGCAGATACTGATGACATTCGAGAATCCTTGTCGTATAAACTTGCCAAGATTCTGAGATTCCATGGTGCCTCAGTCGTCTGTTCTGACGAGTATGTCAGAGATCGGACCTTTGTGACCAAGGAGGATTTGGTAGCTAAATGCCCAATAGTAATTGTCGGTGTGCCACACTCCTCGTATAAGGAGCTTGTGGTTCCAGATGATATACATTTGGTAGACCTTTGGGGTGTTTTCCCATCCCGAATCAAGGATGGCAAACACGATCCCGGTCAGTTCTTACAAATTTATCGGGATAAGTTCATCCACAGCAAGTAAAGATACCTCTGGGAATTCTGGAGAGGCTTGAATTATAGAAAGTCGGTAAAATAACGATGAAAAGGGATTGAATTTCAGCTTGATCAGAGAGTTTGATGAAAATCTTCGTGATTGGGAGTGATGTGCCGCACCAACGGCACGGCCAAGTAGGAGTTACTGCAGTCAATATAGTGTTGTATGAATTGCTGAGAGGGTTGGTCCAGCTCGGGCATGAGATTGTTCTACAACTGCTCTTCAATCAACATCGGTCTTCCACCGCCCTAAGCTCCATAGAGGAAAAAGAGTTGATGCATCTTAGAAAAACACTAGGAATAGAGATCCTTCCCTCGATTTATCCGGAGCAATACATGACGCGAGTCAAACCAAGGTCCCGTGTCTGGAAGTTAGGGGGTTTAGTTTGGCGTCTCTTTACGGGAGCACGAATTAAGGATTTTTATCCCGCCATCAAGGTCCGGGATGCAATATGCACAACAGTCTATTCGAATAAAGCTGATGCGATCCTTACAATCTGGAGCCCTGAAGGGGTAGCCGCAACGCATGGTCTCCGTGGAGTACCAAGAATTGCGTACCAAGGTGATATAGACTTTCTTCCTAGGGAAGTCCGCTTCAAAGACTGGGCGCTTTTCTCCAACCAGGTGACTCCTTATCATCGGCATGGCATCCGTAAAGCTCTCAGAACACTAATTCAGCGTGCACAGCTCGACCAGTTCAAACGTGCACATCTGTGGTTAATGAGCGATGTAAACGTCATTGCCAATGTCACTGCCTCTAATGCTAACTTCTACAATAGGCACGGACACACCAGATCCATCTATATTAGGAACACTTGGAGTGATCCAGGCAGCAATCGGATAAGTCCCAGAGACAACCTGCCAGTCAATCCATCAGATCGCACGACCAAAATTATTGGACATGTTGGTGATCTAGACCGCACTGGCAGCACCTATGGCTTGAAATTCCTTTTGGTCGATCTGATTCCTAAGCTAAAAGTGGCTATGGATGGACTGGAGTACCAGATTCATATTATTGGTGGTGGAGAAGTCGCTCCAACCTTGAAACCGTGGCTCCGAAATGAGCGCATCATCATACGTAGCTATGTAAAGGACCTTGATACCGAGCTAAGATCTAGCGACATGTTCCTATTGCTGAACAACGCTGGTTCCTATCAGGCAGCGTTCACCCGTCATATCTTAGCATGGTCAATGGGACTTTGTCTTATTGTCCATGCTAACAGTAAGAAAGCAATTCCTGAGATAGCACACATAGAGAACGCGTTGGTCGGCTCAACACCCGATGAGGTTGCACAGATGGTTTTCCTAGCTGCGACTGATCCTGATTTAAATTCCCGCCTGAGACAAGGTGGACGAGCTACTTACGAGAAGTACTTTGCCCCATCTGTAGTTGCAGGAGCGTTGTCGAAAGAGGTCGCGCGTGTAGTTGCCGGGAGTTGAAGTGACGGACACGAGCCCTCGAAATTAGATAGTCGAATTATGAGTACCTATCTTGTGACTGGAGGCCTTGGTTTTCTCGGTGTTCCATTAGTCAAGGCCCTTTTGAAAGAAGGTTACCAGCTCCGAGTCTTGGATAATTTCTCCCGAGGGTCGGCTGAATACCTTGGTGAAGCCAAGAGCGATGTCGAGATCATCGCTGGTGATATACGCGATGCTGATGTCGTTTACCGCGCAATCCGCGGTGTGGATAGTGTATGTCACCTAGCGTTTGTGAATGGAACTCGGTACTTCTATGAAAGGCCAGCATACGTCCTAGATGTTGGTGTCAAAGCAATGGTGAATGTACTGGACGCATGTATTCGTGTGGGAGTTGGTGAGTTATTCCTTGCCTCAAGCTCGGAAGTCTATCAAACCCCTCCAAAGGTGCCGACAGACGAATCCGTGCCACTCTCAGTCCCTGACCCGTATAATCCACGCTACTCCTATGGTGGTGGCAAGATTATTAGCGAACTCATGGCCATCCACTACGGCCGAGAATACTTTGATCGCGTTGTGATCTTCCGGCCGCACAATGTGATTGGTCCAAACATGGGGTGGGAGCATGTGGTTCCCCAATTTGTGACTCGTCTTCTGAATCTCGAGGCAACGACTAGTGAACAAGAGATCCCGTTTCCAATTCAAGGGACAGGAGATCAATCGCGTGCTTTCATTTACATTGAGGACTTCATCCATGGCTTGATGCTGGTAATCCATCATGGTGAGCATCTGAATATTTATAACATTGGGACAACAGAAGAGATAAAAATCCGAGATGTTGCGCACCGTGTAGCGCATTGCCTTGGGAAATGTATTCGTGTCTTACCAGGCTCGGAAGCAATAGGGGGTACGTTACGTCGATGCCCTGATATTCGCAAACTCAAACAGTTGGGCTTTCGGCCCCGGTTCAACTTTGACGAAGCTCTTCCGCAGACAGTGCAATGGTACGTGGAGCATCTACGACCGGTCGTTGATATAGATGCTATGGCTGAAGCGAAAGTTTTTCTGAAGGAGCAATAAATGAACAACTACGGCCCCATCGAAGCATGCCAGGTCTGTGGCTCCACTGACCTGCGATCAGTGCTGTTTCTAGGCTATCTACCGCCGGTCAACACCATGCGGCTAATCGGCTCTCTTCACGATCAGGAGACCTGGTTCCCGGCACAAATGTTGTACTGTCCGGAGTGTCACTTGGTGCAGTTGGGCTATGCTGTTGATCCTAAGATCCTCTTCCCACCGGAGTATCCGTACACCAGCGGCTCAACCCGTATTCTGCGAGAAAATTTCGCCGATTTGTACCATGAGATCTGCGAGATAGTTGGTATATCCAAAGATGATTTGATTATTGACATCGGCTCGAATGACGGTACGCTGTTGAGCAACTTCGTGCAGGGCGAGCACCGGGTGGTGGGTATCGAACCATCTCTCACCGCAAAGATCGCAGAGGATAGAGGTATACCTACTTTGATGACATTTTTCGACAATGAATCTGTGGACAGGGTGAGAAATGAGTATGGCCAGCCGAAAATAGTGACCGCTACCAACGTCTTCGCTCATATTCACAAAGTGCACCAGGTCATGACCAACATCGAGCAACTCGTGGGCGAACAAGGCGTCTTTATCTCCGAATCCCACTATCTGCGCGACGTGATTGAGACCCTACAGTATGACACGATCTACCATGAGCACCTGCGCTATTACTCGCTAACCAGCCTGAAGTACTTATTACACGCGCACGGCTTCAGGGTTTTCTATGTGAAACGCATTCCCACGCATGGCGGCTCTATCCGGGTTTACGCAAGCAAGTCTGACGATTATTCGGTTGACCCGGCAGTTGATGGAATCCTGCGAGAAGAAACCGTCGCGGGGCTCACGAGCGATGCGTGGATCGGCGAATTCCGTGAGCGGGTGGTACGGTCAAAAATAGGGTTGTACAAGTTGGTGGCGCGGCTGAAACGTGAGCATGTGCAGATCTACGGCATCGGAGCCCCCTCACGGGCAAGCACGCTTATCAACTACGTGGGGCTGGATGACGGAATTCTTCAATGCGTGCTCGAAATCCAGGGCTCCAAGAAGCTCGGCAAATACATCCCAGGCAGAAGGATCCCCGTTCTTGAGGAGTCGAAACTTTACGCTGATCAGCCTCCATTCGTGCTACTGCTTTCCTGGCACATTGCATCTGAGTTATGTCCTAATCTGAAGCGTAGAGGTTACCAGGGGGATTTCATTGTGCCACTCCCCAAACCACATATTATCAAGAATGATCAGGTCAAAGTAGCGTAATCCTTGACCAAAGTTCCTTTATTAGCATGATGAGACTGATTCTAAAACTTGAGCGGTGGATTGGCAACCAGTTAGCTTCCTTGCTGCCGCAAATAGTGCTACGATCCTTTGCATCGCGATTGTGTGAACGTGATCCACAGGCAGTACTAGAAGCGTTTGGGCCACATCTTAATCGAAATCCAAACCTGGACAATATGCCCTTCGACCTGCCGTGTAGGGACGATATACAGTTCGAGCATCTTTCCGGGTTATTTGCCAGCACCTCGTTAGATCATGCTGTGATTGCAATGACAGTAAGGCAGGCTGCGTATCTGTTCGGATTGATTCGCCAGAAGAAGGTCAGGAAGGTAATTGAGATCGGCCGTTACAAAGGTGGTTCGACTCTGCTTATTGTAGCTGCGATGAACAAGAAAGGGGAGTTTTGGTCCATTGACATCGGAGAGAAGGAGGATCGCCTGCACCGCGCAGCATTCTCACGCCCATTCGATGAAATGCTGGCTGATGTATGCAAGCGGTTTGGTCTGAAAGTAAATATCATTGTTGGGGACTCAGGAACCGTTGACATTGTTACGGGTGAGGTAGACCTGGTGTTCATCGATGGCGACCATACCTACGACGGTGTCAAGAAAGACTTTGAGAGATTCGGGAAACGCGTCCGTGTTGGTGGGTCGGTGTTGTTTGATGACGCTTTCGATGAGGGTATTTTTAAGTCTCATTCTTATATAGTGGGACGCCTTATCAGTGAAATTATCACTAGTGGAGAATTCAAGCTAGTCAAGGTCGTTAACCGGCTGGCGCATTTGGAGCGGGTTCAGCCAAAGCTATAAAGAATCTATTTCAGATCACCGCTAACGCAGTTATTAACTTGATAGTATTTCATCATGAGCGACGTTGTGATTCGAGTAGAACACATTAGTAAGCAGTACAGGATCGGTACGCGGGAGTCATACAAGGCGTTGCGTGACACTCTGACAGATGCTATATATGCTCCCTTCCGTCGCCTCTCATCTGCTTTCAGCAAGCTACCATCAAACAGAGGCCAACCGCAAACCACGGACGGTCAATATATCTGGGCTCTCAAGGACATCTCGCTTGAGGTTAAGCAAGGTGAGGTCCTGGGAATTATCGGGCCAAATGGAGCGGGGAAGACCACCTTGCTCAAGGTTCTTTCCCGTATCACCGATCCAACTGAGGGCTATGCCAAAATTCATGGCCGTGTGGGATCGCTGCTAGAAGTCGGCACAGGATTCCATCCCGAATTAACCGGTCGTGAAAACATCTACCTCAATGGTGCTATTCTGGGTATGAAACGTTCTGAGATCGAACGCAAGTTTGACGAGATTATAGAGTTCTCCGGAGTGGAGAAGTTCATTGATACACCGGTAAAACGGTACTCCAGCGGTATGTATGTCCGCCTTGCCTTTGGTGTTGCTGCCCACCTCGATCCGGAGATTCTCGTTGTTGACGAAGTACTCGCTGTCGGGGATGCAGCCTTTCGGAAGAAGTGCCTAGGGAAGATGGGTAAGGTGGCGGAAGGCGGGAAGACAGTCCTTTTGGTGAGTCACAATATGGGAGCGATCAAGGGATTAGCTCACAGGGTCATATGGATGGACCAAGGGCTTATAAGGGAGATGGGTGAGCCTGATCACATGGTGGATCACTACTTGAGAGAAGCCACTACAGATCAATACGATGGTGTGTTTGACTCCAGCCACATGGAGAGAAACAGGGCTAGGGGGAATAAATTCGCCGGAAGACTGAAACTCAACTCCGTAACAATTAAAATACCTCAGGGGATGATAAATAACAACAAATTGCCGGAAAACTCCTCCATGATCTTGGATTGCGAAGTAAATGCCGAACAATCTGTGAATTACATAGAACCAATCATAAGAGTCAAGACAGTGGATGGACAAACGATATTCACTACCATGCCGGGAAGAAAAAAATTACAGATAAAGCCAGGCATCTGCCACCTATCAGTCGGCTTGAACCTTGGCCCGCTACTGCCTGGTAGTTATCGGGGTGACATTCTATTGATGTCCAATGTGTATGAAGATAGTGTGCACGATGCGTTCTTCTTCGATATCCTTCCCCCTGCTGAAAAGGATTTCCAATCTTTTTTGGTAGCGCCGAATGTACAATTTGATTATTCGGGACTTGGTATAATTCGTACAAAAAGTTACTGGATTGAGTTTGAAAAATTACTAGCCGAAAATAAGCCTAAGTTACTTTAGGAGGGCCTTTATACCAGAAAGTTCAGCCACGGAAAACCCGGAATAACCAGAATGGGAATATCTCTCAACGACAAAGCAACGATGGACCTCTCTTACCTGCTAAGCCTCTACAACAAGTACGATGGCGAATTGAGGAAACTGGCGCGTCTTCTCCGGATCCAGTATCACAAGATGCAACGCTTGAACTATAGGGCCAGGTTAGCCGATGTCGAAGGCGAAGTCATGTATATGCTGATAAGGGAGAAGAGGCCCGAATTAATCTTTGAGATATCCCCGAACTATGGCTGGTCCACCAACTACATCCTGTCGGCCCTCACAGCCAATCCGAAGGGAGTGGTTCATTCCTTCGAAATTCTCCCCAAGATCAATGGTAAACCCACAGAGCAGATCATAAGGCAGAACCAGCATCCTTTATGGGACCAGGAAAGGCTCATAGTCCACATAGGAGATGCCAGGGACATGACCCCTAAGGTAGAGGGAAAAATAGACTTCCTCTTCTTAGATAGCTGCCACGAGGACTGGTTTGCCAACTGGTACATCAACTCCCTGTTCCCCAGAGTGGAAGGAACGATACTAATCCACGACATCGCTCAAGAACACGTAAATTCATCCTCAGAGGCACGATACGTGTTAAACTGGCTCAGACAGCACAAGATAGCGTTTACCTCTCTGTATCTCGTAGGTGTGGAATGCGATTCAAAGGGGAAGAGGAGGGGTTACGCAGAACGTTGCCTTATGCGAAGCTGGGCTATAGGTTTATCATTACCATCGACCTCAACATACGAGTTGCCAGCGTTTACCGAATCAGTTTGGTCGCTGCTCCAACAGGCAGAGACAGCAGCGTCGAGGCGGGAACTGGAAACTGCAGAGTCCTTATTGAATGAGATAACCCAGATGGCCATGAACAATTTGAGTCCAGACTATTGGCCTACTACCTTCAAGAAAGCGGGCTCCTTATTCGAACAGTTAGGTGAGAAAGAGGAAGCTTCCCGTTGCTTCAAAAGAGCGTTAGGAAGCTCCTTTTTTATGCCCGATTTGGATTACAAATCTAATCTGTTTTACCTATTGACCGCGCTTCTCAAGCACAGAAAATGGCAACTGGTCCTTATGACTTTACTGCTGATATTGTCGCGGCCGTCTTTCTGGTTTAGGTTGATAATGTATATATATCGTCCTACTAAGAACCGTTTAGCAAGGCTTGTAAGACGTATATGAACATCTGAAGCAGGATTACACGAGTTATGGGAGTTCGTCTTCGCATCGTCGCTTAGTTCTGTTGGAACCATGCACATGACTCGGCCATTTGGTTTAGAGATGAAAGTAATTATTTCCACCGTCAAAGCGCTTCCATGCAAACTTAACTTAGCGCGCCAGATGGAACGAATCGGCATTTTAGAAAGATTCTTCACGGCGGCGAACGTGGACGGCAGATCCTTGCAAATGCCTGGTCAGAAGATATCCACTTACCCGAGTACTTTACAGATACCATGGCGTATGATTGCCCGATCAAAAGTTCTTCACAACACATCTATAGCGCCCCACTTATGGCGACTGCTGGTGGGGACACCGTTTGACTGGTACTTTGCTAAACATATTGTGGACTGTGACATATTTCATGGCGACTCCATTAGCGCTCTAAGAAGCGGGCAGGCGGCCAAACAAAAAGGAGCAAAGTGGGTTTGCGATGTCCCCCATTCTCACTTAGAAATTCTTTCTGAAATCGTAAGAAACGAACACGATTATCTCAGTATTAGACCCTCAGAGCACCAAAGTATGATAGGCACCTCACTCAAAGCTTATGACTTCAGCGACCATATTGTTGTGGCTTCTGCATTTGCAAAAAGTAGTTTCCTTAGCAAACGGTTTCCGGATGAAAAAATATCAGTGGTTCCATATGGAGTAGACACAAACTTATTTAAACCTGTACCCGTCAACAGAGATGAAGTATTTCGTGTACTTTTTGTGGGACACCTTTCTGCCCAGAAAGGGGTACATTACTTACTTGAGGCCTTTGGCCGCGCATCGATACCGAATAGCAGGTTGATTTTAGCGGGCTCGCCTCATCCGGACACTCCGTACATCCTTAGCCGATATCCGCTGGAGAAGGTGGATATATTGGGAGGTCAGCCAAAATCTAAACTTGCTTTTTACTACTCACTAGCTGATGTAATGGTTCTTCCTTCCGTACAAGATGGGTTTGGCCTGGTCATTTGTGAGGCCATGGCTTGTGGTTGCCCGGTGATCGCAACGACCAATACGGGAGGGCCAGACGTAATTACTGATGGGGTTGAAGGTTTTATCGTGCCCATAAGATCACCCGATGCCATTGCCGAGAAGTTGGTATGGCTGTATGAACATCCTGAAGAAAGGGCTAAGATGGGAAGCTTGGCACTAAAAAAAGTGCGGGAGTGGAGAGGATGGCGAAGGTATGGAGAGAAAATGTTAAAGATCTATGAGAAATTACTGGGAGTCAAGAACTCCCTATTATAATAAAACTATTATGTTTGCTCTAAGCAGCAGATAAACAGACCGCTCAAATCTGGGAAGCATTTGAGGTTGAGGTTATTCTTCTCCGACAGCAGGAGTTGTCTAAGAATGTGATGTCAACAGCAATTCTTTAGGAGGGATCAAAGATGGATCGTAAAAAACTAACTATAGAAAGAAGTGGGGGGAACCGGGAAAATCTAATCATGTTTGACCCGTCCGAGCAGTCTGACCTCAAGAATATAAAGCCAAAAAATATCACACTGGTCGCTTCGCCCTGGGTCTTCGATGATGAGGCAGAATTCCAGTCTCAACAACTTGGCTTGGGTTATGTTGGCGCGTATGCCGAGAAGTTCGGGCATCAGATCGTTGCCTTTATTGATCCGATGATTGATGGAGGTAACAAGATCAAAGTACCGCTGGAAACTAAGTACCGCCTTACCCATCGCTTTGGGCATCCAGATTCTGAGATCGTCAGACGCATCCCAAAGGATGTTGACCTGATTGGCCTCAATGCGCCCTTTACGGATTCACGTATAACGGGCTATCCGTTGATTGATGCGATCAAGGATGCGTTTCCCAGCATACCACTGGTGATAGGAGGTGTCCTGGCTACAACTCTAACCCGCCAAGTTCTGGAAGAATCACGGGCAGATATTATCGTGAAGGGGGAGGGGGAAATTGCTTTCGCCCGGATAGCTAACGGTGAACCGCTAGTACAGATTCCGGGTGTTATGTTTCGACAGTCAGACGGCAGCCTTTATGAAAACCCGTCCCGCAGCGAGCAGTTGAGAAACATCGATTCCATCCCCACACCTGGTTATCACTTTCGACCAATGGAGGACTATGTCTCATGGTCGCCCCGAGGCGACCGAGCTCGGCGCACGCTTTCAATCATCTCCTCTCGTGGATGTCCCTTTACCTGTGAGTTCTGCTCGATCCCCGAAAAAGGCCAGCGCTGGCGCCCTTTTACTCCCGAGCGCATCATTAACGAGATAGATATGTGCATTGAGCGGTTCGGTGTCAATCACATCGAGTTCGAAGATGACAACTTTACGTTACGTCAGGATCGCGCAATCCCCATTCTTCAGCATATAGCCCACTTGCGAAAGAGTGGCTATCCGATTGAGTGCTCATTCCCTAATGGGATTATGATAGATAAGATGTCTAGTGAACTGACCTTACTGCTGAAGCAGGCTGGAACCGACATCGTGTATCTGCCTGTGGAGAGTGGTGATACCCGTGTTCTTGTGTCCATGGACAAGCCAAATGCCGATGGCCATTTGGACAAGACACGCGAGATCGCCCGCTATTGTGTAGAGGCCGGCCTACTCACCAGTTGCTTCTTTATAGTAGCCTACCCCGGTGGCGCCATTACGAAAAACAAGTATCTTCGACCAGAATACAACCAACACTTGATCTACGACGGTGACAAGGCCTATATGCGGGGTGAGGGCGAGGAGAGTTTCGAGACGACGCTGAATTTCTGTCGCGAACTAAGGCAAATTGGCGTTCAGGGAATCACTCCCCTGATTGCCACGCCCTACCCTGGAACGGAACTCTACCATGTATGCGATAAGTTCGACTGGCTGTCGTTTAAGGATGAAAAAGATGTCTTAACAACTGTGTCCTACGCTCATATGAAGCCGAAATACGTTCAAATCGTGACCCCGTATTGTTCCCAAACCCGTGCCTATGAGAGGTGGCAAGAGATGTCGAACCTGTTTCCCGGTTATCACAACGTCCGACGGTTTGAGGGCGACAGGGACCATGTTCCCACACAAGAGGTGGCCAGTCGCGAAAAGCCCTCAATCTGATACATTTACAGCGTGCTGCAGCCTGTATATGTCTCTTTGGTCGAGCTGGTAGCGTTCTCCAATTTAAGAAAATCATCGATACAGTTGCTGGTTTATTATGTGGAGTAGACAGGGTTTCTTGGCAGTGATACCTGCACGGGGTGGCTCAAAAAGCATTCCCCAAAAGAATATCAAGGAATTTCTGGGAAAACCTCTCCTTGCCTGGACCATTGAGATAGCTAGAGAGAGCGATGTTTTTGAACGAGTGATTCTGAGTACCGACGATGAGAAGATAGCTCAGATAGGGAGAGCTTATGGGGCTGAGGTGCCGTTTCTCCGACCACGTGAGTTGGCTGAGGACACGACGCCGACAGCACCTGTTGTTCGACATGCCTTAGAATGGCTGAGGAACCATGAAGGTTGGACTCCGGATTTTGTGATAGTGTTAGAGCCGACTTCGCCAGGAAGACGGGCATTTCATATTCGTGATGCAGTTAGCCTCGTACAGAAGAGCGGCGCCGATTCGGTAGCAAGTATCTCAGATGTACCTCATCATTATGTTCCACCTAAGGTGTTACAACTCCACGATGATAGAACAATTACTGGTATTGACGGAACCCATCTGGGAGACATGATCCACCACCGGCAAGATCTGCCAGTCTATTACGCCTTTAACGGACTTATCTTTGGCTGTAAGATTGACGTTCTTTCGATAGATCCACTTACGCTTTGGGGTGAAAAAGTTGTTGCATATCTTGTGGATCAAAAATACAACATCGATATTGATAACCCAGAGGATTGGGTGATTGCTGAGGCGAGAATGCGAAATATTCTTAAGGAGAAAAAAGCACAATGAGGACAATAAAAGAGGGGATTTCTGTCGGTCGCATCGTAATCAGTGAAATGGATCCAGTAGTGATTATTGCCGAGGCGGCTTGTGAACACCGTGGGGATCTTGGTGAAGCCAAGCGCCTCGTCGAACTCGCCAATGCAGCCGGGGCGGATATTGTAAAGTTTCAGTTTCACCTGCCCGATAAGGAAATGATCCCGGGAAGCATTCGTTTTTGGGCAGGGAGTATGGATGAGGTTTTAGCAAAGGTGAACCTTCCCCCGGAGGCACACAAGGAACTGATGCACCATTGTGAAGATGTAGGGATCCAGTACCTTTGCACGCCTTTCTGTGCTGCTGCTGCTGAGGTGCTTGATGATCTGGGAGTGAAGGCCTTCAAAACTGGCTCTGGCGAGATGACCAATATCCCCATGCTACGGCATATCGCCCGTAAGGGAAAACCTATGATTGTCTCTACGGGAATGGCCACAATCGAGGAGATCGAAGAAACGGTATCGGTTCTCAAGGAGGAAGGAGCAAGATTTGTTCTCATGCATTGTACGTCAGCTTATCCCCCCCGTTACGATCAAATCAATCTTCGGTTCATATCACGGTTGAAGGAAAAGTTCGGCGTAATTGTTGGCTATTCTGATCACACCCCGGATATGTGGACTGCTCTGGGAGCCGTGGTGATAGGGGCAAAAGTAATCGAGAAACACTTCACGCTTGACCGGGCGCTCAAAGGCCCTGACTATCAAGTCTCCCTTGAACCCCACGAGTTTCGCACAATGGTCGAGGCTATTCAGAAGCTGGAAGACGCGCTTGGTTCCGAGAAGAAAATCCACCCTGAGGAGCAGCCAGTGAGGGAGTGGGCCCATCACTCGGTAGTGAGTCTGTGTAAGATCCCGGCGGGCAGTGTGATTAATCCTAAGATGGTAGGAGTAAAACGCCCGGGATGGGGTGTTCCCGCAAAGCACCTCGAGGAGTTCCACGGGCGTGTCGCCAAAAAGGACATACCAGCTAATTCACTTCTTCGGTGGGAGGATTTTGAAGAGCATGCGGGATAGCTTATGGAATGTAGAACAAATAACTTGTAAAAAATAGTTTATATGAGAAAGATTGTTACAGTCACAGGTTCACGTGGAGAGTATGGGTACATTCGTCCTATCATTCGCGAAATTCAGCGCGCTGACGAATTGGATTACTCCATCATCGTCACTAATATCCACCTGTTACCTGATTTTGGTTTCAGTATAGACGAAATCGAGCGTGACGGGCTAAAGATAGGTGACCGTATCTACATGGCACTTGATGGATATACTCCTGCTTCGATGAGCAAGTCTCTAGGTGTATTTCTCATGAGTGTTACTGACGTGCTGGCAAGGATAAAGCCGGATATCGTACTCCTCGCTGGTGATCGTGGCGAACAACTGATGACTGCTATTGCTGCTGCCCACATGAACATACCCGTAGCTCACATCCAAGCTGGCGAGCTCTCCGGAAACATAGATGGGATGGCTCGGCATGCCATTACCCGCTTTACACATATCCACTTCGCCTCCGGTGAGGACGCCGCCAAACGGTTGCTTCGCATGGGTGAGCAGGAATTTCGGATCTATTTGACAGGTGCACCACAGTTAGACGAGTTAGTAAATGGAGATTACGCCCATCCTGAGGAGATTGCAGGTCTCTTTCGATTGGACTTGAACAAGCCTATTATTCTTTTAGTCCAGCACCCTGTAACTGAGGAATATGAGGAGAGTGTTGCTCAAGTCCGCGAAACTTTAGAGGCGATCTGTTCTTTGGGCTTCCAGACTGTGGCAATATTTCCGAACAACGATGCTGGGAACATGGGAATACGGCGACTACTCGAGCAGTATCGGCGACCGTTTTTAAGGGTGGAGCGAAACGTGCATCGCCACATCTTCACCGGCTTGATGAACATCTCCAGTGTGATGGTGGGCAACTCTAGCAGCGCCTTGATCGAAGCTCCATGCTTTAAACTACCGGCCGTCAATATCGGTACACGCCAGCGTGGGAGACAACAAGGTAATAACGTTATTGATGTGAACAGCGACCGACATGAGGTTAAAGCTGCCATTGAACAAGCTCTGTCCCCAAAGTTACGTCGTTATTTGCAAGAGAATTGTGAGAACCCTTACTTGGGGGATGGTCGGGTATCTCAGCGCATCGTGCAAATACTCAAGACCATCACTATTACTGAGGAATTGCTCAAGAAGCAAATCTCTTATTGAGAATTCGACCATGAGAAAGGATATAGATATGTTCATAGTCCAGGCAACCGATAACATTCGGACGGCCATGTTGAAGATCACGGCTAATAAGCATCGCGTGGTGGTGGTTATGGATGGGAGTAAGGTTGTAGGTACAGTGAGCGATGGAGACATCCGGAGGGCGTTTCTGAAAGAATTGCTTCCCATCGCGCCGGTGGAAAAGATCATGAACATCAACTGCCGGACGACGACCGAAAGAGACCCTCAAAAGCTAACCGAAATCATTCATCGTGAGAAAGTGACGGTGTTACCTGTTGTGAATGAGGATAATGAATTGCTTGATGTGGCTTTGGCTTATGAGCCCTTGTTTGTTGATGAATAGGACAATTGTGTGAAGAGCACAGGGAAGGAGGGTTGAACTTGTACGTTACTCGAGATCGTTTAAAATCTATCCTAATCCTTACCAGGCTACTTTCGGTAGTCCTGTGGCTCCGGCGTTCGATTATGGTTTTGATCAGCCCTGCGTTTCGCTTCCGTGAACGTGCATGTCGTGAGGAGTTCCTGCAATTTGAATATCAGTACGGAAAGGCACTTCGTTATTCTCTGAGCAGTAACGATCGTGTGCGAAAATCAGCATTTATAGTTAGTATCGGCTTTCCGGGGCTAGGGGTTGAGCTGGGTCTCATTAAAGCATTAGAACTTGCCGGATTCAACTCTACCGTGCTCACCAGTCGCGACCCGTGGCTTGTGAAGTACTATAAGCTGACTGGATGTACTGAAATCCTCTTTTGGGATGAATTTGCTCGCTTTGTTGACCCAACTTCTGCCGAGGCTGTGGTTGACAGTTTAGAGTCCTTCGAGGATATCATGGCATACGAGCATGCGGGTGCCCGCGTTGGGAGGTTTGCTGCCTCAACGGCGCTTCGACACCTTCGACTGGGTACACTAGATTTACAATCGCCCCAAATCCGCCAACACCTGGCGCAGCACATCGCTTCTGGGATGAAATACGCTGCAGCTGCAAAAGAGATCGTCCACAAAGTCCACCCACAGATAGCAGTATTTGTTGATAGAGGTTATACTCCGCATGGAGAACTTTTTGACGTCTGTTTGGAGGACGGCGTTGATGTCATTACGTGGAATACCGCTCATAAAAGCAATTCGCTCATGTTCAAGCGTTATACGTTAGACAATAGAGATGAACATCCTGCTTCCCTCTCAGACGACACTTGGCGTTGGCTCTGCGACATGGAATGGACAGATGAACATCGACAACGTCTCCGGCAGGAGCTTTACAGTACTTACGCCAGTGGTGATTGGTATAGTGAGGTGGGAACCCAGTTTAACAAACGAATACTGGATGCTGCCGAAATACGCAAGCGGCTTGGACTCGATCCAAGAAAGAGAACCGCGCTTATATTTCCGCACATTCTTTGGGATGGTACCTTCTTCTGGGGGAAAGACCTGTTTCGGAACTACGAGGAGTGGTTCATAGAAACTGTTCGGACAGCCTGTGCCAATAACCAGGTGAACTGGATTATCAAGGTGCATCCCGCCAATATCGTTAAAAATGTACGTGACGGCTTTCAGGGAGAATCTTCCGAAGTGGTAGCTATACGGAAACATATTGGCCAATTACCGTCTCACCTTTTCGTTATCCCGGCCGACAGCAACATTAACACATTCTCTCTCTTTGGATTGATGGCCTACTGCCTGACTGTACGGGGAACTATCGGCATCGAGGCAGCGAGCTTCGGGATCCCCGTCCTCACCGCCGGTACGGGACGTTACGACCACAAGGGATTTACGATTGACTCCGAGTCTCGCAAGCAATACGTCGAACGACTTGCTTGTATTCAGGAAATTCCGCCACTCTCCTCTGCACAACGGGAGCTAGCCGAGCGCTTTGCATACGGTGTTTTCGTTCTGCGACCACTTGGACTGACCACAGTCACTCTAGAGTTCCAGAGGGATGCGAAGGCTACTAGTAAGACACGAATCAATGTGTCAACCAAGGAGGATTGGCTGAATGCACCTGATCTAAAGGCTCTTGTTCGATGGCTGAGTGACCGGGAACAGAAAGATTTCCTGGCGTTCTATCCGGAGAGAGTGGAACACACTGAAACAGTAGGTGGGAATATCCCCTGATGTCAGTAGGTTAACCTATGTGTGAAATTGTCGGAATCGTAGGTCAACAGGACCCATATTGGTTGACTGCCATGTATGAAGTTTCAAAACACCGAGGCCCAGACGATTATGGAGAGTACCGGGACACAAAAGCGGGTGTTTCTTTAGGGATGCGACGGCTGAGCATCATAGATCTTGATGGCGGTCACCAGCCTATGAGTAACGAGGATGGCTCAGTGTGGATTGTTCATAATGGCGAGATTTACAATGCTCAGGAAATCCGGCCGAGGTTGTTAGCAAGTGGACATCGTTTTCGATCTTCTCATTCGGATACTGAGGTGCTGATCCATCTTTATGAAGATGAGCAAGAAGCCATGCTCGATGACTTGAATGGCATGTTTGCCTTTGTTATATACGACAGGTTACGTAAAATCCTATTCGGAGCACGGGACCGCCTGGGTATCAAGCCCCTGTATTATACACAACACCCCGGTCTGTTTGCCTTTGCTTCTGAGCTGAAATCTTTTCTGACACTGCCTTTCTTCAACAGGGAAATGGACATGAGCAGTTTTTACCACTACATGAGCTTGCTGTATGTTCCGGGCGAATCCTCCATCTTTAAGGGCGTGAAGCGGCTGCCGTCGGCCCACTGGTTCATCTACGATCTCAGCACTCGAGTCCTAGCAGTCCATCCATACTGGGACCTGGATTTCCAGCAAACTGAGGACAGGTCGGAAGAGGAGTGGTGCGAGCAAATTCGTACGGGATTGGGTAAGGCGGTAAAGCGTTGGATGGTCAGCGACGTCCCTGTAGGGTGCTCCTTATCAGGGGGCACCGATTCCCCAGCCATCGTGGGTTTGCTAGCAGAGAATGGATACCCTAACATCAAGACCTATTCACTTGGTTTTGCCGGGAAACAGGAGCAGGAGTTTAACGAACTTCCGTTGGCACGACAGGTGGCGGCACGCTGGGGAACAGACCACCATGAACTCATTATCGAGCCTGAAGACATCCTCCGCGACTTGGTGCGTATGGTGTGGTTCCTGGATGAGCCCTACGGGGGGGGTCTCCCTTCCTGGTATATTTACGAATTTATGAGCCGAGAAGTTACCGTAGGTATCGTAGGGACCGGGGGAGACGAGCTCTTCGGCAATTACGGTAAATTCCGCTGCTATGAATCTGGGGGTTCTGCTCAGGTGGGAATGACCATCCGCCAGCTTGTTGATATGGGTGGAAACTCCGCAAGAGCGCTATCAAGACTTGCAGCATTTATTGCCAGTGTAGCTCCATCCCGTCTTGTTGGAGCAAGGGTGAGAAGGCATCTTCTCCGGTTTTCAGACATTGTAGGTAATCCACTCATGTATAATTACTTTCATACCTGGTATTATCTATCCGATGAAACAAAGCAACAGCTTATATACACCGGCAATCACCACGGACCCATCAGTACAGCGAATCTACTCCAACAAGTTTATGAAACCTCCAATGCAAATAACATCAGGGACGCTATTGCCTACCTAGACATCAAGACCCAACTGGCGGACGAATTTCTCTTGGTGACAGATCGCTTCTCTATGGCCCACTCTTTGGAGGCAAGGGTACCCTTTCTAGACCACACTTTTGTAGAGTTGATGTTCCAGATACCAGCCCCTATACGTATCCGCAGAAATGACCCAAAATATCTGCTCAAGAAAGCGGTGCGTGACCTGCTCCCTCCAGAGCTCCTGACAGCCAGGAAACGTGGTTTCATCATACCCATAAGCCTCTGGCTCCGAAATAGTTTACGGCCTCTAACTGAAAGGCTGCTGGCTCCGGAGCGCCTGCGGCGTCAAGGGGTCATACGTCCAGAGTTCTACGATCGATTTGTTAGACCGCACCTCGAGTGCAAAACCGACTGTACCTGGCAAATTTGGGCAGCCCTCATGTTTCAATTGTGGCATCTGGTCTTCATAGAGGAAAAGTCAACCAGCATTCCGTCATTTTCCTGTCAAGATCTCTGTTGATTCAGATACGGCTCAATCTTTGATGCGAATCGAAGATTCAGGATAATAAACCGCTATGCTAAATGTTCTCCACATTAGTTCCCCAAACGATGGGGGATCAGGGCAATCTGCTTATAAGGTGCACAAGGGTTTGAATCGACTTGGGGTTCGATCCCGTATGTTGATAGGTTCAAAAGTTCCCGAGAGTGAGAGTGTTCGGGGGTTTTGGAATGTATCGAAATGGTGGGTTCTGGATCGGGTTTGCGGAAAGATCACAGCGCATCTGAGTCTCCAAAACCTGTTCTACCCATCTTCTTTTTTATTGGTTCGAGATCCATGGTTCCGTGAAGCGGATGTCGTTCAACTCTATAACATCCATAGCTATTTCAGTCATCCGGCGCTTGTCCTTCTTAGCAGGTTACGCCCGGTTGTCTGGCGCTTATCGGATATGTGGCCTCTGACAGGTGGTTGCTCTTATTCCTATGATTGTGAGAGATGGAAAAGCGGCTGTGGGTCATGTCCACTGTGGATTGGCAAGAACAATGGAGCTCCTCGTTTCAGCGAGTATGTAGATTTGCCTAGGGATTCGACAGCACTCCTGTGGCGGATTAAGAAATGGGTATATAAGCATTCGCGACTTAATATCGTTGTTCCTTCCGAATGGTTGTCCACACTTGTCAAGGAAAGTCCACTACTCAGTCGTTTTACAATCAAGGTGATTCCTAACGGCGTTGATACCAAAGTGTTTAGGCCCATTCCAAAGACAGCAGCACGCGAGGTGCTGGGTATTGATCCAACTAGAAGAGTGATCCTCTTCAGTGCGCACGTGATAGACTCGCCACGCAAAGGAAGTGCTTTGCTCAATGAAGCCTTGGAGCAACTTGTCCAGGCAAGTACGTTTAAAATTACTCTTTTGATCGTTGGACAAAATGCCGAAAAATTATCAAACTTTAAGTTTCCTACAACGTGTCTAGGTTTTGTGAAGAATGAACCCATGATGGCGGCTATTTACTCGGCTGCTGATCTATTCGTGTTACCCACCCTGGCGGATAATCTTCCCAACAGTATTCTCGAGAGCATGAGTTGTGGAACACCTGTTGTTTCCTTTAACGTGGGTGGCATTCCGGAGATTGTACGCCACATGGAGACCGGCTATTTAGCTGCCTACAAGAACAGTAGAGATCTCGCCAGGGGCATCCAGGTGATACTCGAGAATCCTGATCTACACTCCAGACTGAGCGCCCGTTGCCGTGAGGTTGTAAAGAAAGAATATACTCTTGAACTCCAAGCCAGGCAGTTTTATGAGCTATATATGCAGTTAACACAAGCGGACACTGCTCAATAATATAAAAACCGAAGTTAACCCCATGTGCGAGTTTCGCGCTATGAGCAAGTATTCGAACTGGAGCAACTCGTGACCCTTTCGCGAGCTCAAGCAGATCCCTGCTGTATTGCTGAGTACATTGCAAAGCTCTCTCGAGAGCAGATGCCGCGTATCCCGAGCCCACGTCCACTTGGGACGGTTCAAGGGAACGCCACCCAGGAGCCAGGAGGTTAACTATGTGCAAAGATGCTAAACAAAAGTACTGCCAGCTTAATTTTCACCCATCCCTTGCTGTTCTGAAGAAGGCTGAAATAGAAGAAGTTGCTACTAAAACTGTTCCCAACAAGTCAGATCATGCTACAAGAGAGCAGCCGTTAAGTGTTATTATCGTCATCCCGGTTCATAATCGGAAAGCGATCAGCCTGCAGTGTCTGCAAAACCTCCACGAAATTGACCGAACCGGACTCGATGTACATATCATAATCGTGGATGATGGTTCTACCGACGGGACAGGAGATGCGGTAAGAGAACAGTTCCCAGGGGTGGAGATACTCCAAGGAGACGGTAACCTTCATTATACCAAGGGCACGAACCTTGGGGTTCGCAGGGCCTTACAACGACGCCCAGACTATATACTTGCAATGAATGACGATTCGATCTTACATGAACAATTTCTGAGGATTATGGTACGATGTGCGCAGGAGCATCCGAAGTCGGTAGTGGGCGCTCTCTTAATACGCTGGGACAAGCCTTATCAGTTACACCAGAATGACCCACAGTGGGACATCTGGTATGGCGGGCGGCGGTGGCCACAGCACCGTACAGTTTGGTCAGTCCCCAAGAGCCCTTGGATTGTTCAATTCATTCCGGGGAACTGCGTACTTTTCCCTCGGGCGGCAATCGAGCAAGTGGGCCTAATGAACGAGCGCGCCTTCCCTTACTCAGATGGAGATGCAGAATATATCCTCCGCCTCAGCAAGGCTGGCTGGAAGCTGCTGATCGAGTCGAATGCCAGGGTCTGGTGCCAGCCCAACCGAACACACCCCCCTTGGGATCAAATGCCGAAGCGACTGCTATTGCGCGAACTTGTTTGGGATCGACAAAGTAGACGCAATCTGATTCAGATTTTCTTAAGAACTTTGTACGGAGCGCCATCTCGCCCGATTGGTTTGTTGACATTCGGTGTTTGCATGATTCGTCGAGTTCTCAAGGTATTCAAAAATAGCAGACCTAAGCACAACTTGCGCAATACTGAGGGTAACAATTAGGCGTCTCTTGATGAGAGTTCATAAGATTATCTGCTTTTGAACACAATCATTTATACATCTGGTTGACTTCTTTACGTCTTCGGGATCGGAGAAAAAAGGAAACCTTGTGATAGAAAGTGTGTAAATTTACCACAATGCGATTTCTCCGCAAAGTCCTGAGTAGATATAATACAAGATAAGATAAAACTTGTCCGCATTGTGTAAGTTACAGAACAAAACTTATTGGCAAAAAGAAGATTATCCTGCAATTAAGGCTTTGTGTCGATTGTCGTTTGATGTTCAGGTATCCAAATGATGATGTTCAGAGCAACGTCAATTTTAATCGAGAAGACTACCAAGAGAAGATGATGTCAAGAACCCCAAACGATGAGACCCTTAAGAACTTCTTGGATTCTTCCTTCGAGGAATAAGAATGTGTTTCTACGAGAAGATTCAAATTATTACACTTATTAAGCACAAAGGCCGTGTTCCGGACTATGGCTGTTCTTGGGGTATTCAACATTGCAGTTCCAACGTTGGGTACACCAAGGGTTTCGTTTGCAGCCGAAAAGCTTGGTGTTTGGGGAGCTGTGAATACGTTATGATACACTGCCCTTCAGGGCATAAATTAGAAGAGAGTACCAATGGCTGATCAAGTGAAGAGGCTTCATCTTGGATGTGCATTGAAAACACCAAAAGGCTGGATCAATCTTAATGGCTCCTGGAATGCATGGTTGGCTAAGTATCCAATCGTGCATAAGTTTTTAAAACTCCTCCACGTTCTACCAGAGAGCCAGCTCGATATCACTTGGAGCCCTTATATTCTAATCCACGATGTCAGAAAGCCTATTCCTTTTCAGGACAATTCTCTATCCGCTATCTATGCTTCTCACCTCTTGGAACATCTCTATCTTGAGGAAGCCAAACATCTGCTGAAAGAGTGCTTTCGTACACTCCAACCAGGCGGGGTATTGAGGATGGTTGTGCCTGACCTGAGAGCTATAGTGTTGGAGTATATGGGTGAGAAGCCTTTTGGTGACTCATCTGAAGGGATGGAAGCAATCAGTCGAGCCGATCGGCTGAATGAGAGGCTTCGCTTACGAAAGCCAGAACCGCCGTCAGGAAAAATCTTCTACAGAATTTACACAGCTCTGAAGGACTTTCGTTCACATAAACAAATGTATGATGCTGATTCTCTTATCATGTATTTTAAATTATCGGGCTTTATAAATGTTTACGAGATGCAATTACATAATAGTCGAATAGAAGAGATCGAGAAGATAGAAGAAGCGGGGCGCGTTCTTAACGGAGAGGGGATTTGTATTGAAGGTATTAAACCAGATTTCGAATAGATACCAAATGGCTAAAGGTGTATTGGTTGGTGTTGTCGCCAGTGGGTTGATAGCCTTGGCTATTATCCTGCAGTGGTATTTGTTGATTATAGCAGCATTCCTCCTATCGGGGGCAGGCTTGGTTTTTCTCGGTCAGTTGAGTCACCGTAAACTTTCTCCAAAGGACTTCCGCCATTGGTACACCTCCCAATTCCTGAAGATTTCGATCGCAAACATCATTGCACTTAATCTCATAGTTCTTCACAAGGGACACTATCTCCAGCAAATTCTTGGGACGATTTTCCTGGGGTTGGCCATATACCCTATGTGGCGATACCTGAAGAGGGGGGAGAGACACCTTCCGCTCATCCCCTTTTTTTCCATGATCTATGCCCTACACTACGGACTGCCTCTTTTCCTTCCCTTTGATCCCTACCCGACATATAGGGGTATCCCTGATGAGGTTATGATGAAGTCAGCTGTTCTCGCAATCATTGGGCTTGCCGTGTTCCTTCTTGCTTTCTACAAGTGTCCATCCGGATTCTGGCGTTCGCTAATTCCTCAGCTTCCGGATGATTGGTCTGAAATAAAAGCCCGTATGATTGCAATATTGTTTGTCGTGGTCGGTCTTTCTACATCTATTTTTAACTCGATCTTCCCATCTTCCATACCTATACAGTTCTTATCACTTTTGGTCTATGTGGAAAATTTGGGCTTACTTGGAACCTCTATTCTGTTTCTGCTCTATCTGCGCAGCCACTTGCCAGGTATGTACATATGGTTCTTATGGGTGGGTACCATCCCTTCCTATATCATCCTATCATGGGGAATGGGGGGTGGATGGCTGGCGGCCCATTTAGTAGTTCTCTTGCTTTTGGTCTATGTCGCTGATAAGCGAAGGATACCGTGGATTCCTGTGATTGCCGCCAGCTTTGCCATCTTCCTTTTAATGGCGAACAAGACGGAAATCCGTACCGCGTTCACGGGTAAAGAAAACCCCTTGGTGAGATTTAGCGACAATGTGCGAATTTTTGCCAAGTTTCTTACCAGTTCTGATCCAATGGAGATTGTGGAGGGGCTTGAATCGGTTGCGAATCGAATCGATTACCTCCACCGCTTTGCCTATGTTATTGAACGAACGCCAGAAGTAATTCCTTATTGGAGAGGTGAAACTTATCGCAATCTCTTGTGGAAGTTTATCCCGCGGTTGATCTATCCGAATAAACCCACGGAAAATGTCCATTTAACCTATGCCCGTCGTTATGAATTAGTTCGACCAAATACGGCAACTGTGCCTATGCCGTTACTTATTGAGTTATACGCCAACTTCGGTCCACTGTCAGTTGTTATCGGGATGTTCTTGTTGGGTCTAGTATTTCAAATCCTCTACCATGTAGCAAATTATCCTGGAGCTCAGAAATGGGGGTTAATATGCACAGCCTTCATCGGTACCACTATCTTGGGGGATATGGGTGCCAATTTCTCATTAGTCTTTGGTGGGTTATTTCTAAAGATTATTGCACTTGGATTAGTCGGGTATTTCATTCTTGGGCGTAGCCTGCATCTGCCAAGTCGGATTCGCTGGACAACGACACCGCCACACGGGTAATAGACATTTTTATGCCCGGTGACTAGATGCAGGATTAGGTTATATCAGTATTCATAAGTTAATGTGGCAGCCTTGGACCCCGGTCCAGGGTGTTAAAGGTAACTGACGGATTCACCTGATTCCGCTGCTTTGGAGATTGAGCTCATTAGAATCAGTGTCAAAACTTAGCTAGGAAATATTACTACATGATAAAACTTTTGAGAATTACGATCTCGAAAGCCGTGGAGTAGTCCATAGAAAATTTAGTGCTCTAGGAATGGAAACTACGGGCTGTTTGTTTCTCGAAAGGAGCTGAAACACTAATGCATTTGCTGATAGTAACGCATAACTTTCCTCCTCTTGAGGGAGGTATTACAACACACACTCTGGAGATGGTCAGGAATCTGGTTAAACTCGGGCAGGAGCCTGTGGTTTTGGCTCCCCGAATTGGTGATTGGAAAACTATAGATCTTTCGCTGCCCTTCCCGGTGGCTAGAATGCCGCAGGTGACTTCGAAGTATGTGCGCTTTCTCTTCACGGCCCTATACACCCTGCTTGCAACGATCCGATGGCGTCCAAAAGTTATCTATGCTACGCACTGGCGCAACTGCGGCCTGGCTGTCAGCTTTGTTTCCATGTTGACCAGGGTCCCCTTCTTTCAAGCTATCCATGGCACTGAAGTGCTTGTCCTTGAGGGAACGCAGGCAAGCCGAAGACTCTTTGGATGGATAACCCGTAGAACTCAAGGATTTGTGGTCCTGGCAAAGTATCAGGAGATGATACTTCGCCGTCTGGGTGTTCCAGAGGAGAAGATTTACATCAGTCTTGGGGGGGTGGATCTTATGAAGTTTGATGGTAATGATAGGGCAGCTATTGAAGTAGTCAATGCCAGGTATGGATTGAATGGCAAGAAAGCTATATTGACCGTAGCGCGGCTGGTGGAGAGGAAAGGGCAGGATATGGTGATTGCCGCCCTGCCGCAGGTGCTGGAGGCGGTGCCTAATGCAGTCTACCTGGTGGTTGGCCGCGGCCCAATGCAAGAAAGACTGAAACGGATGGCCTGGGAGAAGGGTGTTCAGGACAAGGTCATTTTCTGTGGCTTTGTCCCGGACGAGGAACTTCCTGCCTATTACAAAACGTGTGATGTCTTTGTTATGCCCAATCGGGAGATAGGAGGAGATACAGAAGGATTCGGTATTGTGTTTGTCGAAGCAGGAGCATGTGGGAAGCCCGTCATCGGTGGACGGTCGGGAGGTGTTGTAGAGGTGATAGAGGATGGTATAACGGGATTTCTGGTTGATTCTCTCGACCCTAGGGAACTCAGCCAAGCACTTGTCCAAGTGTTGACCGATGAAAGCATGGCAACCCGGATGGGCCGGGCAGGACAAGCCCGCGTTGTGGAGAAGTACGATAACTACAGAGTAACTTCGGAGATTCTATCACACTTCCTTACAAAAACGGAATGTGCTAAGTAATGAATGTATATCGCCTGGCTATTTTGACCTCTCACCCGATTCAATATCAGGCACCGTTGTTCCGTCGGCTTTCCCAGCATCCTCAGATTGACCTGATGGTTTATTTCTGCTGGGACTTTGGGGTGGGTGAAGCTAAGGTGGATCCCGGTTTCGGCATAGCGTTTAGCTGGGATGTTCCCCTCTTGGAAGGTTATCGATACAGGTTTTTGAGAAATTATTCTCCAAGCCGAGGGACCCGTTGGCCTTTGGGACTGATCAATCCAGCTATTGTCGGAGAAATGCTGCGTGGTCACTATGATGCTCTCATGGTTCATGGTTACACTCATGTTAGTACACTGTTGGCCTATGTAGCGGCCCGGTTTTGTAGAACACCTGTGATCTTCAGGGGTGAGACTGTCCTACGCCCAGATCGCCCCTGGTGGTTCAAGCTTGCTAAGCGTCTCTATTTAAAGGTGCTTTTCCGCCGAACCGACGCGTTTCTGACTATCGGTTCCCGAAGTGAGGAATTCTACCGTGCTTATGGTATTCCGGAAAAACAGATGTTCTTCACCCCATATTCCGTAGATAACGAGTACTTTTACCAACAATGTGAGCGATGGCACAAGGAGGAGCTTCAAATCAAGCAAGCCCTCGGGATCCCCGATGTTCCGATTATCCTATATGTTGGAAAACTTGTATCAAGAAAACGACCGCTCGATCTACTTAAAGCATTTGCTGCCCTGAAGTATGAAGCTGCTCTGGTCTATGTAGGAGAGGGACTAGTACGCTCCGAGTTAGAGCAATACGTACAGGAAATGGAGCTTCCCAACACCTTTTTGGCCGGGTTCCAGAACCAGTCAGAACTACCTAAATATTATTCGATCGCTGACCTTTTCGTTTTGCCCTCTTCTTCTCACGAGGTCTCTCCATTAGTGATTAACGAAGCGATGGCCTGTGGATTGCCAATCATCGTCTCTGATGCAGTACCTTCGGCAATCGACTTTGTGCAGCAGGAGGATAATGGTTACGTCTATCCCGTAGGCGATGTGGATGCCTTGACGTCGATATTGACTGAGCTTCTCCGAAATGAAGAGAAGCGTCGGCAGATGGGAGAGCGATCGTTGGAAATCATCAAAACCTGGAATCACGACGTCTGTGTAGAAAACATCGTGAAAGCATTGGAATTTGTAGCTCAGAGAGTGAAACCTTTGAGGTAGTTGCCTAGGTGTACTGCTCATGATTCTACAGTTAGGAGAATCCATCGAGAGAGTATGACCCAGACCCAGTAGGGGTGAAATGGGAGGATACCTTACGACGATGTGCAGGTTCTCCAAGAAAGGGTGAGACACTGAGAATTTTTCGCATCACCTATCATGAACGTATTACACATCATTCCGTCAATTTCCCTACACTATGGGGGTCCCAGCAAAGCCGTTGTGGAACTTTGTGCAGCCCTGCAACAACTAGGTGTTAACACAACAATAGCAACGACTAACGCGGCAGGGGAGTACGACTTGGCTGTGCCGCTTGGCCGAAAAGTAGATGTTAATCGTGTGTCTGTCTACTACTTTCCTCGTCAGTTTTTCCGCAAACCTGTCATGTCGTTGCCGCTCATTAATTGGTTGAAATACAATGTTACACATTACGACATTCTCCACATCCATGGAGTTTTCTCCATTCCAGCAAGCGCCGCGGCCGTATGGGCACGGCGTTCTAGTACACCATATGTGATTCGGCCCTGTGGAACGCTGAGTGAGTGGTCACTGAGCAAAAAACCGGCTCTAAAAAAACTTCATTTGGCACTGGTAGGCCGAGGCAATCTCAATGGCGCTGCTGCGCTACACGCGACCAGTGAAGGTG
>JALLOG010000189.1 GCA_027717645.1 Desulfobacterota bacterium AH_259_B03_O07 | reverse complement strand
TTCATAACTAATGAGATTGTGAAGCATTAGGCATAAAGTATTTGCAGAATTTGCGTGTACTGCTCCCCTTATGTCAAGCAGCGTTTAAATGTAGAAGTGTTATTCTTATAATACTCTTCTTCCACCTGAGCAGGTGTGCGGTATCCATGTGCTGAATGAAGGTAATTCCTTTGATATTAGAGGACAGTAACAAGAATGAAAAAGTCAGATCTGGGTCATTAGAGAAACGAACCCTTTCCTACCTCTAATATAGGTACATCTTCTACACTAGGTTCATAAAAATTGTTTGTGTAGATAGTGTACGAAATGTAGTTGTTATAGAGATATAAACATGTACTGCTCCCCTTTTGTCAAGGCCGGTTTAAGTTGGAATTATAAATACTCCGGCTTTATGAGCAAGAGCCGGAAGGAGGGTTAACATGGGTGTAGATCATTGTGGTGTGCAGTCGCAAAGAATGCAAAGACCAAAATCACCAAAGGGTTCACTGAAATCGAAGCAAGAGCAATTTAATATGGCAGCAGCGTCTTCGCAATTTTCAAAAGTATCATCAAACAATTCACAGTCATCGAAATCGGCACATTCACTACCACGACCACAACTCAAGAAAGCCGCCACTAAGAGGCTAACTATTAGTAGCGATAGTTTATTCTCCATCCCCATTCCAAAAAAACACTTGTATTTTAAATTTTCCCATTTTATGCATAAACCCTTTATATTCCATTATGTCGCAAAGAAAAGCTCAGGTCAATGATATACCACGAGTTGGGATGAGTTGGTGGTGTGAAGGCTACACCCAATACATATCCATTGAAATTACATCCTTAATGTACTTTGAGATAAGGGGTATCCCCCGGGAGGACACCATGCCCACCCCCCATACGAGGGTATAGAGTCCCTAACGCAAGCGGATATGACAAAAAATCTCTTGGTTAAGGCCGATTTAAAATATGAAGTCAGGAAGAACAAATCATAAAACAAAAATTATATTTATAGTTATCATAGCAAGGGGGGAATTGGTACCTTTTTATAACTTTGATTTAATTTAAAATCATTCAGAAGGGTCATGGGGATATTAATATGTAATTATCTGGTTTTCCTGACAAATTGGTTTTGAGGCATATACTCCTCATCCCTGCATTGGTCTTTCAGTTATAGATGGATGCGGTAACACTGTGTTTTTTAGGAAATGGATAGTTGTGTAGAGAGAATTTCTATTGACAAGAGCTATAATTATTGAGATATATACAATGCAAATGTTTTATGAATTAAATGGTATTTTTTTTATAAACTTAAGCTATAATACACAAATAATTTAGAAAATATAACCAGAGGAGAGATAATGTGGGAAACAAAAGATATTTATTCTTTATAGCTCTAGTGCTTTTTATATCTGTTTCTTTTATTGGATGTGATAGCGATTCATCATCTACTGAAGCTGAATGTCCTTGTAATTTCAGCCTTGCTTTCTGGACTAACCCTACCTGGAATCTTCATCCCGCAAAGTTGGAAAAACGCATTTAAAAAACTTGCCCAAAGGTAAAAAGGAGTAAGTAATACATGACGGAAGAAAAGAAAGAATCAGGAGATCAAGATACAGTATTTCAATCCCCGAAGAAAGAAATGAAGCCTAAGAAGAAATTGGAGCCACACAAAATACATCCGGATAGTGCTACTACAAAATTAAGCGGTATGAAATTAAAGAAATTCTTTATACCTCTTTTTATTCTCATCTTTATCTACGTAAGCGGAGCTTTCTACTACCATTTCACCTCTTTCCCTAAACTTTTTACAGTTCAGACAAGAGATAAGAAGCCAGGAGTTGCTTATACTGAAGCGCTTATACAGATTGGGGAACATATGGTATCAAGCTGGGTGCCAAATGATATTCTTGCACCAACTATTTTACTCGACAATTTCCCAAATTTTCAACTGGGCGAACTGGAAGGGATGCGGTACTCAACACGAATCCTTCGCGATAACCTCTCACGAATTCGTACGACAGACAAAATAGATAAGAATGCAGATCAAGCGTATACTAGTTTTTCCTACGATCCTTCTCGATGGTTACCTCAATCAGCAGGAGGTCGCTACACGCATGGTCTTAATGGACTTAAGGCGTATCTTGTTGAACTTGAGAATGATTCTACGCACTTCTATCCTCGTGCAGATAATCTAAATGAATTCATTAAACAATACATATCCCTCTTAGGTGGAGTGAGTCAGAGATTAGCAAATGCACCGCGTGGCAACACAGCACGCATTAGCGAAGAAACAGCAGGGGATATCGATCTAAAAGGAGAAAAGACCATAGAACATCTTACTCCTTGGATGCAAATAGATGATAATTTCTATTATGCACGAGGTTCACTCTATGTCCTCAAACATTTAATGGAAGCGATAAAATATGATTTCGACAAAATCCTTGTTCGTCGAAATGCACATGAACTCATAGATGCAATTATGGAGGTGCTCGATCGTACACAATTTGATCCTATTGTTGTTGCTAATGGAGACTTGGGTTCATTGTGGGCAAATCATTCGTTAGAACTTCAAGCATTGCTGGAAGATGCGCGTCAGAAAATGAGATCTCTTCAAAGCATCCTGGAGCAATAAAATGAAAAGGAAACCAGTTAGAGAAACGGCGCTAGAAGACTGGCCTTATCAAGTATTCCCAAATAATCTTAACCCGAATAAAAGATTCATGTTCGGCGTGAGATTGATGGAACTAATTGACCGAATAGCAGGTATTGTTGCGCAGCGTCATAGCGAAAAAATCTGCGTTACAAGAAATATGGATGGTCTTGAATTTACAAATCCAGTATATGAAGGAGAAATTCTTATTTTTAAAATCGCGGTTAATCGGGTGTGGAATAAATCCATGATTGGTGTTCAAGTTGTTGTTGAAAGCCCGAAAGCACAGGAAAAGCGTCATGTGGTCTCGGCATACCTTACTATTGTTGCAATAAATGAAAATCACCAATTGTACTCGTTCAGTACGTTAGTGACACATTGCCTCCTTTTCCTATCTCTCAAATAAGTACATTTGCTGCACTTCTTACATGTCTATTATTTTATGAATATTATGTATGAAGTGAACTAATTAAGATGATAGAAATCCGATGCAAACATTTAAAGACTCATTACATTTAACGAAGTGGAAGATGATAGATTATAGCTCACAAACAACTAAGAGAAAACGAATAATGTCAGCTTACGTCTTGCTTACCACGAATAATTTCCTATAGTAAAATAATTAGTCTAAATAATTAAAGTTATAAGGTAGAATAAAACTTTATTTCTTATGTTGCTATCTCCACAAAAATGAAAGAGCTGCTTGAGTATCTATATTCATTGAAAGCCGGGCCGGTATCCGATATAAACACGTTAATCGATATTCTTGTTCCTTGCTGGCATGAGATCGATGATAGCGGACTCGAAGGCATGGAAGCAGATAAACTGTATCGAATAGAGAAAGCTAATTGGGATCCTCCCATCTTAAGATTCAAGATTGAAAGACATGGAGGAACTGTACATGGATCAACAAGAGCAGATGTTCAGCAGTGGGAGATCAATGTTAAAGAGATGAAAGCCCATGTCAATAGGATCGGACATAGACAAATAATACCTATGCAACCGAGATTGGACGTGTCACCCATAGCCGAAGAAATTGTCAAGTTGATAATAGACCGTAAAGAGGATGGGCGTTTAAAGTGGAATAAAGACGGTAATGTTCGCATTTTGATTAGTGAAATTATTCCGAAAGGATTAACCGTTCAACAAACCTTAGCTGGTCGTAGAAAAAGATTTCGAAGTGCTGTCGATGAGAGGTTAACTGAATCAGGTTGGAAGAAGATTAGTCATAACCGTTATTCCCCTCCTGCATCTTAATACGAATTACTTAATCAATATATTTTATTTTCTACAAAAATTATAGAGACATATTTATTGTTTTCGATGCTACAGGTATATAACGATAATATTAAGCACAAAGCAAAAATGTACTCGTTCAGTAGTGAAACATTGCCTCTTTTTCCTATCTCTTTTACAAGTACATTTGCTACACTAGGTACATATTCATTAAATGTGTAGAAAGTGAACATTGTGTATGTATGTAAGGGTACTGCTCCCTTTTGTCAAGACCGGGTTAAGTTGGACTCGTGAAGAATGGTATCCATCATTTTGATTATTGTTAACTCCCTTTCCAAACAATTTTATCAGTCTTTCTCTAACATAAACTATGGCAGTATTGTAGGGGGAAGGCAATTGCTTGAACGAAGAAAGGATGTTTTCAAGGAAATATGTAGTCAGAGAGGAAAGATTTGTGTTGCGCCAGATGGTATGTTGGATTACAATATGAC
>JALLOG010000188.1 GCA_027717645.1 Desulfobacterota bacterium AH_259_B03_O07 | reverse complement strand
AGAAACAAAAATCAAGGGCTGTCAAAAAATTAGGATTTATTAAATCAATTCCTACAGCTAAAAATATTTAATTCAGCCCCAACCCTAAATCTTTTTTTAACGCTTCCGGAATTGATTTTGGCAATTTTTTGAATGCCCATTTAAAATCGAAAAGGCCGTCCCCGAAATAAGTGACATATACAGCGATGACTGGCAAGGGCTATTTTTAATTTCGTGATACCCTGCAGCAAGCTGCAGGGTTCTTCATTTTCTGGAAAATAATAATAGGCTAATGATTACAGTATGTTATATTTATCTATGGGGATGGATATTTTGTCAAATCGTAACATATACTTGTTATTTAGATTTTCTCAAAATAAAGTTCTCTAAATGTCGCCAGCTCAACCTCAATCGTATTTTTTTCAAAAACTATCTTACCATTATTGATAATTGCTATCCTGTCGCTTAACTCGAGCCCTTCAGAAATATTATGGGTTGTCATTAATATCGTTCTTTTATGAGTTTTTAGCCAGCTAAGCATTTTACTAAAGATTTTCGAACCATGTTGGTCTAAGCCAGTATAAGGTTCGTCAAGAAGTAAAATCTTTGGGTCATGAACTATGGCTCGCGCAACAGCTAGCCGCTGTTTCATTCCACTAGAGTATGTCCTTACGAAATCGTACATTCTGTTTTCGAGTCCCACTTTTTTGATAACCTCAATTGCCTTTTCCCGAGACTTCGATATCCCATACATTGAAGCAAAAAAGCTAATATTTTCTAATGCATTTAAACTTTCATAAAGATAGGGTTCGTGCGAAATGAAGCCTATAGATTCTCTTACCTTTTGCGAGTCTTTCGATATGTCATAACCTGCCAGAATGGCTTTTCCTGTAGTAGGCTTAGTAATGGATGAAAGTATTTTAAGAAGTGTAGTTTTTCCTGCACCATTGGGCCCAAAAATGGTAAGAAATTCTCCCTTCTTTAATTGCAGATCTATTCCGTTTAGTGCTTGAATACCTCCAAACGATTTAGTTAGATGCTCAACTATTATATCTAGGTCATTTGACGTCAAGTTCGAAATTCCTCACGACGCAATCAATTAAATTTATTAGAAAACTATACAATAACATTATTTATTTAAATTTTAAGAAAACGAAATATAGTGTTAAATATTAAGAAGAAGCTTTGATTATGAAAGATGGAACTCTAAAAATTCTTAATAGATAAAATCCATGTCTACCTGATAAAATCTTTATGCCCTTAAAAGTTCATCTAGGCCACCAATATTATTAACCCATTCTCCAAGATGCTTAAGACCATCATCTAGATTAACAATCGGTTGATAACCTAAATCTTTCTTTGCCTTCTCTATACTGTAGCTTCTACTTCCAGCAAGTGCTGCAACCGCAAACCTTGTCAATACAGGGGGTTTACTAGATTTGGCCAATTTAAATAACAACTCCATTAGATATGCTGATGTATAAGCGAGTGAATAAGGAATTGCAAGTTTTTGTGACCAATCGATTCCTACCGCTTTCAGTAGCCTAGATAAAAATTCCATATGTTCAATTTTTATACCGTCGTTTATGAAATAAATATTTCCACCTTTATTATCGATTTCAGCAGCCAATAGCAATGCTTGAACAAGATTATCTACATGGCATGGAGAAACCCATCTTCTTCCACTTCCCATCGGAAACAGTATTCCTTTCTTGGCCGCCATTATTATCCTGGGAAGTATGACCCTGTCTCCGCCTCCCCATACGTTTGAGGGCCTGAATACGATTGTTTCCAGACCTGTTTCCGCATAAAACTCAACGACCAGTTTTTCTGCTTCAGCTTTCGTTTCATTATAGAAATCATTGTAATTTTCTGGATACGGGAAAGTTTCATCTATATCTTCCAAATTATGGATTTCCCAGAAATCCGATCTCCAAATCACAGTCGAAGTACTCATGTGTAAAAATCTCTTGACACCTGTTTCATTTGCTGCTTTCAATAATGTTCTGGTTGCATCAACATTATTCTCAGAGAATTGATCTTTCGGACCCCAATCCGAAACCATGGCAGCGAGATGGAAGACCACATCTCCTCCTTTTGTAACCTGCATAAGGGAATCAGGATCTGAGAGATCTCCATAGCATAACTCAACACCTAATTTATTCAGGAGCTCCAAGTTACTAGTTCTTCTTACTAAACACTTAACCTCATGACCTTTTTCAACCAACTTCTGAACAAGTCTACTACCAATAAAACCGGTCCCGCCTGTAACTATAGCTTTCATATAATTTTCTCCTCAATTCCAATTAAACTATAAAAAAATGATTTAAAAGTCCTCACCCTAGTTTGACAAGCCTAAAAGCCATTACGGGAATTATGATCTAAACAAGAAGTGTAAAGAGATGAAGGTCTTTTAAACGAATATTATAAACGAAGATCTAAATTCTCTAATCGAGTTCTAATATGATGCCTGCTTTATTTGTTAAAGGTCAATCACTTAGAATACTTTACGGAACAACCATATGGTTTAGTTCCAGATATGGTGACTGGTTTACCGGCTATTATTTCTCCTAGGGCCTGATCAACGTAATTGACCGGATTTCCATTCTTCGAACCACGTGGGTCATCATCAATCGCCCCAGAATAAACCAGAGTTCCAGACTCATCGATAATGAACATATTTGGGGTAGTTTTCGCTCCATACATATTTCCTACTAATCCGGAGCTATCATCCAATATTGGGTATTCTATATTAAACTTATCGATCCATTTCTTATTATCCTCTTTGTTCATGTAATGAGTACTATTGATTGCTAACCAATGTACATTCTTATCTTTATACTTTTCAGCTAATGTGGTCATTGTCTTGGATTTGTAATGTCTTTGAACGAAAGGGCAATCAGGATTTAGCCATTCAAGTACTACAAGGTTTTCAGAAAAATCAGATAAATCCACTTTATTATCGTTTTGATCCTCAAGACCGAATTCCGGTGCTTTAGAACCTAGTTCTCCCTTGGATTTATTTTCTTTAGATTCCGAAACCACAGTTAAAACGCAAAATGCAAAAGCAACAATAAGTGTTAAACCGAGTAGTTTATATATATTCATGAATCGCTCCTTACTACATTCTATTTAATTTATCCTAATAAGATCATAATACTAGTTTATTTTTTCGTCTAATGGTATCAATAAATTGACCCCACGACGGTATCCGGAATTATTTGTAAAGGCCACTAATGATTCTAAATTATCTTTAGACAACTTTTGACCTTGATATACCGAAGCTATAAAGCTTATTTTGGTAGTATCACTGTCTGAAGTGATCGATATGTTCTTAATCTCTAATTCATTTCCAGCAGCCGGCAGCCACTGAACATCCTGTGGCTTAGTTTTCCAATCAAGTGTGATAGCAAAATTTGAAGATGGATGCTGATTATCAATTTTACCATTCACGTTTGCAATAAAGGGGCTTTTAGGAGAATCCGAACTGATTGGCAAACGTCTTTCCCAGTATGCAAATAAATCATTATCAATACGATTAGCCAAATCAGATACTGATATGGTAGTTTCGAGATTTGCCTTGCCAGGAATACATATATACGAGCAACTGGTCCATGCTACCTCAGCTCTGATAGGTATTGTCGTATTTAAGGAAAGCTCATTAGGAGCACTAACATCGGCTGATAAGAATACAGCGTTTTCATAACCATAATCTGTAATATCACCTGGTCGTTTTAAAATTAGTGGTACTGGCCACTGTATTTCTCCTGCCGTAAATCCCTTAGGTAGTATGAAATGCACTTTTGTTGGTAAGCCTGAATCACCCGGATTTTTCCATGATATATGCCACCTTGGGTCTATTTTAAATAGGACTCCAATTTTAAACAACTGGCCAGGATTAATTTCAGATACGCTTGTTTTAATCTCAGTCTTTACTGGTTTTGGCAGGCTATCGCTCAAAGACGGAACTGTAAACAGAAATAACAAAGCTAAAGAGTTTATAAATTTCATCATAACGTCTGGAAATTAGAGCTAATTCACAAATTATATCTTAACTAGCGAGTTTTCTGTAGCTTGCGACGGGGTTTCCTATGTCCTGTCATTGCCGAGTGAAGCAATGTCCCATTTTGTCATCGCTGTAAATGTCACGTAATTCGGAAACAAAAACCAAAAATCGATGTTAAAGTTTCCAGCAAGTTCTTAATCTGTCATACCCGTGATCTTTATATCGGGTATCCATATTTTTAATATTTTCTTTTCTTTGTCTTAATACATACTTCGATAAACTCCGCATGAAACGGGAAACAACCCTTCGACAAAGCTCAGGAAAGGGCTGTCAAAAAATTAGGATTTATTAAATCAATTCCTAAAGCTAAAAATATTTAATTCAAC
>JALLOG010000187.1 GCA_027717645.1 Desulfobacterota bacterium AH_259_B03_O07 | reverse complement strand
CCATTTGATCCAGATTATTGTGTAAAAACATCTTGACTTTTAAGACGGTATCTGAGCTAAGTCGAAGGGTTGTTTCTTTGTATCAAGACAAAGAAAGAAAAGAATTATCATTATAGATGCCCGATCAATGTCTTGTTATCGAACCTTTTAGTCAGGGAATACACGCTTTAAAGTAAAGGATTCTATCCTCACAACATCTGACTGTCACAAAAATGACCATTGTACCCCCCCCTCACTCCAAACCTTCGAACTGCCCCATTAATTTGTAGGAGCAGCTTCTAGCTGCGATGATAGATTCTCGCCAAAATGGCGCTCCTAGGGTTATTAAAATTTATTTGCAGGGGCAGCTTCCAGAAGCCATGATCTTTTTACCCTATGCGCATGTAAGTGACAGCTGGATTCGCATTTAGTGAATGAAGACATGAACCAAGATGAAAAAGGAATTCCTGCTTTAATCTGCAAATATTGGGTAATGAAATGTTAATGGGAAATGTGCCCTAAGGTTATGAATTCAGTGCTCTTTGTCTGAACAACTTCCTATATATTTTTATAAAAGCGTAATAAATAATCCCTAAAGCTGCTACGACTGCAACCACTGGTAATGTAATTGCAAAAATAGACAAAGCAATCGACCCACCTGCTTCTAGAGTTGAGATCAAAGGATTTGCAAAGCCACCGGTTGTTATAGTTGATGTAGCTCTAGCCAATGTTGTGAAACCCTGTACTGTCCCAGCAACACCACCACCCAGTATCACCGCAAAAGCCCACTTAAGAAATGGGCTCATTTCCGTAATAAATGATGCCATTACAATTGTGCCAGCAATTATCGCAGACGGTACAGCGAATGAATCCAAGAGGTTATCGAGCCAAGGAATATAGTATGCCGACATCTCGAGAAATGCGGCAACTGCAAAAGCAGCAAGGGCAGGATAAGACCCAATCCATTCAAACTCGGGGGCTAATGTAAGATGACCGGAAACAGAAGCAATGCTCATAATTAGTAGAGGGACGAACACCCGAAACCCACAAGCTGCACTAAGGCCGACCCCAATACCTATGCTTAATAGAGTATCCATATGTAAATACCTTTTATAATAATTATAGAAACAATAAAAGCCTATATCAAGAGAGCAAATAACTATTTCATAGGCACGGATAAAAAATATACCTAATTGTTATCTTTTTATTACTTCTTCAATCTTAACTTCAAAAGTTAATCTTTTCCCCGCAAGAGGATGATTAAAATTTACTTCAATTTCCAGGTCCGAAACATTGGTAATATGGCAATTACCTTGAGGAGTTTTGAGCATCAAACCAACAACTGGCTCAATGTTATTCTTCTTGAGAGCAACAGTAGGAATATTAGCAACCAATTTAGGATCTTCTATGCCATAAGCTTCTTCTGCTTTTACATTCACTGTTTTCTCATCTCCTTCAGACATTCCAACAATTTCCCGATCGAGACCTTGTATAAGCTTTCCACTTCCTATCTCAATGGAAAGTGGTTTTTCTGATGAACTATCAAACACTCTGCCATCATCTAACCTGCCTACGAAACTAATCATGACAGTATCTCCTGCTTCCACTATCTTCGCATTCATGCTTTACCATCCATTTAGTAAAAAATTGATTTTTTTACAGGAAATCAAGATTTGATACAAAGCCCAAGAATTGATATTATATTAATCTCTGTTAATTGGATACCAGACAATAACATCAAAATACAAATAAATCGAATTTATCAATCTTGTTAGTACTATAATTTAAAAATACTGGTAATTTATATTCTGTTATAAATACGAAGGGAGGTTTATTACACCATGAAACATAAAGACAAAGTAGTTCTCATAACAGGAGGCAGCATGGGCTTGGGAAAGGCATCAGCTCTACTCCTTGCTAAGGAAGGCGCAAAGGTTGTGATCACCGGACGAACTGAAAAAACCTTAAAAGAAGTAGTAGATGAGGCAAAAAAAGAGGGTTTAGAAATAGAATATATAGTTAGTGATGTTTCAAATGAGGATGATTGTAAAGCTGCCATAGATTATACGATTAATAAACATGGACGGATAGACATACTCTTTAATAACGCCGGTTTTCTACACATGGCAACAACTCATGAAACGCCTACAGAAATATGGGATAAGACGTTTGATATAAACGTGAAGGGAACCTACTTAATGTCCAAATATACTATTCCACACATGCTAGAACAGGGAAAAGGTTGTATTGTAAACAACTCTTCGGTGCTTGGATTGAAGGCAGTTCCAGGAGTTGTCGCATATAATTCTTCAAAAGGCGCCGTCACACAGCTTACGAGAAGCATGGCTCTCGAATATGCCGATAAGGGCATTAGGGTAAATGCCATTTGTCCTGGAACAATTGTTACTCCTTTGATCGAGGGTTTGTTCGATTCGATGGAAGATAGGAATGCAGCAGAAGAACTTTTTAAATCATTCCATCCAATCGGAAGACTTGGAAAGCCTGAAGAAATCGCTCATGCAGTATCGTTTCTCTGTGACGATAATGTAGAGTTTATGACAGGTAACATGCTATCCGTAGATGGTGGTTGGATCGCCAGGTAACCTAGTGTTACTATAATACAAGCTATATAATCACAATCACAGAACTCAAGAACTTATTAAATGTAGAATTTGATAATAAATGATGGTATAAATAATTAAAAGTGCTTAATTTAAAATTGACCTTTAGGAGGGGAGGGATGATAAATCGCTTAACATTAGTTATTTCATTTATCTTAATATTTACACTATTTAATATAAATACGCTCGGAAAGGAATACGATCTAACCCCCTCTCAGAAGCACTTTACTATCATCATTAAGCAACTACCTACTATAATTCACGCCGATTGGGAGTCTCCAGTAAGTTTATGGGTGAGAGCTTCATCAAAATCGATAGGCTCCCCTCCAGATCCCACAAAGGCGAAACAATTGGCTGACGTTATCGCAGAAAGGGGAAGAACCGCTCTGAGACAACCCTTCTGTGTTCATATATATCAAAAAAAAGGTACTGATATAGCAAAATCTTGTGTTTATTAGCTAAATAAGAAAAGGTACTTTATGGCCAAGTATTCAATTAAATTTGTCTCCTCGATCTTTGCTCTTTTCCTTCTGTCCTCTTGTATAGGTGAAACACCTGTATCGCACATTCCAGAAGAAGGATATTACAAAAACCAACCTGTGGTTTTTCATGGAAGCTATGAAGAGGTTTGGTCAGCAAGCGTCTCCGCTGTAGAACAACTAGACTGGGAAATTAAGGAAAAAGACGAACTTGATGGAAAAATACAGTTATTAACCTCGTATGTTTATAATCCAAGCTTCGAAGAACACAAGAGAGTATACTCAGAACCTACTAATAAAGAGATCAAGAATTCAATAATGTTGCCATATTTGAGGAAAATATCTTATTTTGAAAAAATCACGCCGCCTCCCGCTCCACCTAAGCCCCAGTTTATAAAGGAAAAATTAAAATTAACTGTTACTTCTATTTCACCATCCGAAACGAGTGTAAAGGTCGATTTCAAAATAATGCCTTATTTTGACTACAAGATCGGTTACTTAGGTACGGCAAGATCAAAGGGATACGTTGAAAAATCGATTTTCAACCATATAGATGAAACACTTACTGAAGCACAGCTAGCCAAATCGGAAATTCCTGAACCACCTCCCCCACCTGTTTCAATCGGAATTGGGCTTGAACTAAAAGACATATTTTTCGATTTTAATAAATCAAACATAAGACCTGATGCAATCCCCGTTTTAGGACAAAATGCTGAGATTCTAAGGGAGAATCCGGAATTTAATGTGGTGATACAAGGATATGCAGATATAAGAGGAACTGTTGAGTATAATCTTCGACTTGCACAGAGAAGAGCAAACACTGCCAAGGATTTTCTGGTTAAGCTTGATATCGAGCCTATTAGAATCGTTGCTATAAGCAAAGGAAAAACTACTAAATTTGCAGCCGGTACAACTGAAGAGGCCTATCAATTAAATAGAAGAGTCCATTTTCTGCCATTAAAACCTGGGACAGGTACAGGTGCACTTACCACCTTTAAGACAAATGATTAAAGCATACATTTTTGAATAATTATTCAAAATGTTGCTCCAAAAAAATTTCACACGCCATCTTTAATTACAAACCCCAAACGTCATTTTTGTAGATGTAATGAAATTCATAGAAAAATTTTTACAATTTCGATATCATTTTCTTTTCCATTAATCCTTTTGGAAAAGGAAAGGATTTAACTGGCCTTCCAAAAATTGCGTTTAGAAAATCAGAAACGAAGACGTTAAAAAAAATTTGCGGGCTGTGGTTGAATCCAAATTTTTTAGTCAGAGTGTATGATTTTTAGCTAAATTTTTGGGCAGCCTTGTCCTTGTATATTAAGAAGACTAACAAAATCAATATAGAATAAACATT
>JALLOG010000186.1 GCA_027717645.1 Desulfobacterota bacterium AH_259_B03_O07 | reverse complement strand
TTTCGGTTTAAGAACAAGTTATTCAGTCTGGATGCAACGGTGATAGAGCTCTGTGACAGTTTATTTGATTGGGCAAAGTTCAGGAGGACGAACGGAGCAGTAAAGCTGCACTATTAATAGCTATATTGATATTGAAGTACTTAAAGTTTCGTTCAAGGTTTGGGTCGTCAGTCTCAAACCTTGTGGCAATGCTTAGGTATAATCTATTTACATACAGTGACTTATGGGAATGGATAGACGATCCATTTGAAACACCTGCGATTGTGCCGGATGTGGGACAACTATCAATTGAGTGGGATTAATTTGACAGCATTTTGAATATAGATGACAATAGAAAGAGGGAACCTGATTTTGAAAATGAGTATTTACTTGTCTAAAATCCTTTATTTTTAAAGGTTCAATATTGAAATCCAGTCTGTTTTGGACAGCAATGATATCATTTATATTTGGTGAAGTTATGGATAAGAAGTATTTACTTTTAATATTTATAGCTATCGGCCTTGTTAGTCCCTTCTCCATAAAAATAATGGGGTCTGAAAAATCTAAAATGCCTATCGATGAGAATGGGAGTAGTTACTCAACATGGTTTACGCCCGAAGGAGAAGCTTATAAAAAGTTTTCTGGATTAATTAATGAAATCAGTGACGAGTATGATTCACCGAAGTATGAACCGCATGTCACACTCCAAGGGGGTCTGGGAGGATTTACAAAAGAAGAAGTAATATCTAAAGCAACCAAAATAGCACAAAGTATAGAGCCTTTTACAATAACACTTACAAAGGTTACATATCCCTCCTCTTATCCAAACGATACTGAAGCATATTATCGATCCTTGTATATCCTTGCTGAAACATCAGAACCACTAATGAAAGCAAATCAGTTAGCAAGGAAGATGTTTGGAAGAGAGCACGATCCTCCATATAACCCTCATTTAAGCATTATTTATGGACCATTTCCTTCTGAAACAAAGGAAGAGATAATTTCCAAAGTGGGAAGGGAATTTAATGAAAGTTTTAAAGTGGATAGTATTTATGTTTGGTCTGACAAGGGGCTTCCTCATGAATGGAAATTAATTAAAAGGATTCCACTGGGAAAAAAATAAAATGCTGAATTTTTTTAGAATCAATACTATCTCATATACTTTTAGAAATCCCTCGATTTGACAACTGACAACATAAAGCACATTATGCCAATCTTGCAATAAAAATATCCGGCTCGAAATAATCCCCACAGTTCACCGAAACTAAATAAAAAATAACACAGGAAGCCCCGAAATTTCAATAACCGGCGAAACACAATAATGATTTAAAGGGGATGCAGCACTTTTTCACGGTCGAATAATTGGCAACTGACACTATTTTATTTCACCAAATCCGCAAAAGAGGGGTATAAGCCAATATTTTTATTGTAATTTTTTTCTCTAATTCTTCTTCCCCGCTATTTTCTGAATAGGGGGAGATCGCGACGCTGGGGCTCGCGATGACATGAAATGAAAGATTTCTTACATTCATTCGAAATGACAAAAAAGGTGGATTCTCGATAACTACTTTCGGGATGAGCGTGAGTGGAGAATTGCAGCTATTAGTTGCGTGGCACACGCTGGAGCTTACTTTATCATAGTAAGAAAGTAAGCTTAGACCATATTGCTATTAGCGATGAATAATAATGAAAGTCCATGCAGCAAGCTGCAGGGTATCAAATTAGAAACCGAAAGTCTCAGCTGTCATTGCTGGAGATGTCACGTAATTCGGGACCAGAATTTATAAATTTTGATTTATTTTACTTTGTCTTGATACAAAGTAACAAAAATCAAGGGCTGTCAAAAAAGGTGTCGTATCGAATGAATTTGAGATATCTATCTTTTTAACCAATTAGCTCTCTCAGTCATATCATTCCTTCGAGATGACATTAACGATTGTCACTTTTTTTAACGCTTTCGGAATTGACTTTGGCAATTTTTTGAATGCCCGTTTAAACCATTTTTTCTCTAAGAGGCTTAGAGATAAGATGCATTGATGGTCTAAGAAATTGTTTTTGAATTATTTACGATCTAAAAAGCCATTGATATCCAAGCAATGTCAGCAGAGAAAGGCTCCAGAAGCGTCATCGCCGATACTTCAACCAGCTTAGTATAGACTCCGTGAAGTAATCTCAAGAGATAGCTAGAGATAGCACCGATTGAGACTGAGAATGACTAAAGCAACTTTTTTTAAGTTTCGAGATACTCGACAGCTCACCGCATGCAGCTTTATTACTGATAAAAACTAATACAATATGATTTGTCTTAGATTTGATCAAACATTGCACTTTGGGTAAAGTTTATAATATCAAAGCGGGTTGTTACCCGCTTTTTTATTAAAATTTCTGAAAAAGAATATTCAGGCATGCAATATCGCGAAGAAATAATCAAATCAGTACAGGCTTTGCTCGAACCTGTATTAGAACAAAAAGGCATTGAGCTGGTTGATATTGAATATGGAATAGGAGCAAGAAGAGGTTATCTCAGGATATTTATAGATAAAGAAGATGGCTTAACAGTTGACGATTGTGCAGATATAAGTCGTGAACTTGGTATACTTTTGGACGTTCAAGATATAATAAGGAACTCATATACTTTGGAGGTTTCATCGCCTGGGCCAAACCGTCCACTTAAAGATGCTAAAGATTATCAAAGATTTAGGGGGAAAAAGGTTAAAATTAAAACAAAAATAAACCTTTACGAACGTAATGTATTTGTGGGTGATTTAATCGATTTCATTAATGATATAGCATCGATAGGAGTTCATGGAAAAACGTGTTTTATTCCGTTTAACGATATTGAAAAGGCCCATTTAGAATTTGATTAATAGGGAGAGACAGATGTCTAATGAATTAATTAGGGTAATGGATTCGGTTGGGAAGGATAAGGGGATAGAAAAAGAGGAAATAATCAAGGCAGTTGAAGAGGCAGTCCTTTCTGCTGCCCAGAAGCTTTTCCGAACTGATGGAATTGAGAAAGAGCTCGAAGTTCACTTTAACGAAGAAGAAGGGGAAGTTGAATTATTCGAATTCAAAACTGTTGTTGAAAACGTTGCTAATCCGATTATAGAGATAAATTTTGAACAAGCTACTGTTCTTGATCCCGAAGCAGAAATTGGCGATTTGATAGGCGTAAAGATAAGTCCTGAATTTACAAGAATTGCAATTCAAAATGCAAAACAAAAAGTATTACAGAAACTAAAAGAAGCTGAAGGTAAGGTAATTTATGAAGAATTTATTAGCAGAAAAGGTGAACTTGTGAGTGGAATAATAAGAAGAATTGAACGAAAGAACGTCATTATAGATTTGGGTAGAACTGAAACTATACTTCCATTTGAGCATCAAGTCCCTAAGGAATATTATAAGCCTAAGGAAAGGATGAGAGCAATACTTTTTGATATTAAAGAAACAAAGCGTGGACCAAGGCTAATACTTTCTAGGGCCCATCCCAGCTTTGTATGTGAGCTCTTTAAGGCCGAGGTTCCAGAGATAAGTGAGGGAATAGTAGAAATTAAAGCTATATCAAGAGAAACTGGTAGTAGAACAAAAATAGCCGTTGCATCTAATGACACAGATGTTGATGCTGTAGGAGCTTGTGTCGGTATGAGAGGTGCAAGAGTTCAGAATATAATTCAGGAACTCAGGGGAGAGAAAATAGATATTGTTCCGTGGACCTCCGATGCAGCTAAATTTGTTTGCAATGCTCTTTCGCCTGCTATCGTTAGCAAGGTGATAATTGATGAAATCAATAAATCTATGGAAGTGATTGTCGATGACGATCAGCTTTCATTGGCTATTGGAAGAAAGGGCCAAAATGTAAGACTAGCTTCCCAACTCTCGGAGTGGAAAATTGACATAAAAACAGAGTCCCAAATGAAACGCGAGCAGCAAGAGGTTGTTGCCTTACTTATGACTTTACCAAAAATTGGCGAAGTTACTGCAAATCTTTTATACAACGAGGGTTTTCAGACTTTAGAGGATATCGCTTTTTGTGACACCGAAACATTAATAAAAACGGCAGGAATTAAAAGTGAAAAGGAAGCAGCTAAGATTCAGACCGCTGCGAGAATTGCACTCAAAGACAAACTTGATAAGATGTCTATACCAAAGCGACCAATTAACCAACCTGAAGAAACTTAAATTAATCTAAAATATTTTTTTAGTATAAAACACTAGAATTGAATAAAACTAAATAGATCGATTATAAGTTATCAAGTTTGATTCTCTTTGATTAGAAGTGAAATAGTTGGTATGTTATAAATGATAAAGGTTAGTTTATTACACAATTGTTTAATATTAACTATAGGTTAACAAGATTATGCCTAATATAAGACTATATGAATTCTCAAAAGAGCTAGAAGTTTCAAATAAAGAAGTAATTAAAATTGCAAATCAACTTGGAATACCAATAAAAAGTCATACTAGCTCTGTCTCTGAGGAAGACGCAAAAAAGATAAGGAAGAAATTTAGTGTTTCTCAAAATGATGGGAAATTGCCTTCTCGAGACGGAGCTCAGAAACCCAGTGAGGAGGTAAAGGTAG
>JALLOG010000185.1 GCA_027717645.1 Desulfobacterota bacterium AH_259_B03_O07 | reverse complement strand
TACCTGCCTATACTATATGTTGTGGTAACTTCAGTCAAGTGCATAGCCCTATTAAATAAATACAAGCAAACAATTTTGCAGGGAGTAAAAATGAGAGTGTGTTAATCTATTCTTTAATCCTTTAGTATTGATCCAGATTGATCTCTCTGCTAATTATTCTGCTTTTTCTTCTATCTCTTCCCACTTTCCCCTTAGATAAAGTAAATATCCGGGTACAAGGTTGTCCTTAAATTCTTGAATGGCTCGTTCACAATATAAAAAAGAGTTAACCTTAACCTTGGATCGCAATATGGACACTAAAATAGCAGCTTCAATGATGTCTGGCAGTATTTCTTTAACGCCATCATAAGTCTTATCGTCCCCTACCCTCCACTTGTTGTCTGTGTATTTTTCATAAAGAGAAATAATATAATTTTTATGATTAAAAATATCATCTAAAGATGATGATTCTATTTTTTTTATAGAATCATCTCTATTAATATCTTTAATTTCTTTAATATAAGGTATAGTCTTATTTACTTCGGTATTTTCTACTGTAGTAACTTTAGTTCTTTTGACTGTAGTAGGTGGGGTATTGTTGTCTACTGCAGTAGCTTTAGTTACTGCAGTTCTTACTATTCGTTTAGTGTTAATATCAACAATTATTCCATTATTGTCTCTTAATTTGAATATTTCTTTTGGTGTAAATACTCTATAGAGTGTACCAATGGGCTTATAATTACCATGTTCTACCATTTCAATACTTACCTTATTACGCAACCCTTTTAATGCATTAAACACTGTTTTATCTGATCCAATTCCAGTTATTTTCATCAGCTTTCTTAGACTAAAATATTCGCTTGTTTTTCCCTTAGTTATTGTTTCCCTATACATAATCGAATATACCATTTGTTCACTTTTGGTATGTGTACTATCTAAAGTTACGTAATCCTGTTTTTTAGTTTTTCTTTTTTGGGGTTTGATTACTGTAGTATCATTAGTTACTGCAGTAGCTTTAGTAGTTGTGGTAACTGATGGTGCTTTAGTTACTGCAGTAGCTTTAGTATTATTAATATTTTGAATTTCCTCTTTATTAATACTTTCTATATCAGTCTTAGGAAATTTAAGCAGGTTGGGGCTACCCCTAAAATACTCCTCCCAAAGCGCATCTTCTTCCTCAGTCTCTTCCTTTGGGGCAAACTCCTTTATCGATTCAGGGTTAAGTCCCTCAATTTTTATAGTTTCTACCTGTTTTTTCCTTTTTTTAGGCAAGGTAAAACCTCATTAATTTGTTTGAGATAGAAATTCATCTTTGCCCTTAGCCGAAATAAAATCTAGAAGGGCCTGAGCTGCTTTTTTGTAATCTGCTGCAGCTCTGCTTTTTGGCTCATATTCAAATATAGTTTTATGGTATCTATTGGCTTTCTGTAAGTTGGTATCAATACGTATTCCTGGAAGGATAAGAGTAGTAGAATCCCCCCAAATTTCATTAATAGTACTTAAGACTTGTTCCGTAATAATTAATCTAGCATCTACGAAAGTAGGCAAGACACCCAAAATACTTGGCACTACACGGAAATATTTCTTTAGAAGTTTAAAAGTATCTTGGACATGCGATGCACCGGCTATTGCTAGGCTATCCATTGATATAGGAAGTACTATATATCTCGTGTAAATCACAGCATTTGTTTGTAAAAGAGATAGGGAAGGGGGGCAATCTACAAGGCATATATCGTAATTATCAATGCCCTCCATACGATTTGCTAATGCTAGTTCCCTTCCCATGGGCTGGGTTACTAATGCCATTTCAGCAATTTCTGTTTTTTTATCTGAGAGTACTGCATCAATATTCTCTCTTATTTGGACTTTGCAAGTATCAAACTTCACACCCTCAATGAGAAAATTATAAAGAGTATCTTTTGGTTTAATATTTAGCAGAGTTGCAATAGAGCCTTGCGGATCTGTATCAATAACAAGTACCTTCTTTCCAATTTGGGCAAAGGCTGCGGCAAGATTTATAGTAGAAGTAGTTTTGCCCACGCCTCCTTTTTGATTTGCAACAGTGATTTTGAACATATTACGATTCTCCTACGACAGAGAATTTACCCTTAAGACTTTTTATTAATGCAATATCCTCAGCCGTCCAGATACGATAATTGTTATTCTCATTACGTTCAGGCTCTGGAATTTTCTTTGCTTTCAACCAGTTAAGTAGTGTTTTCTTGGTGACACCAACTATATCAGCGACCTCTTGACTCCTATATGTAAATTTAGGCATTTATCGTCCTTTTCCATAGTTTTCTACTTCACGCTACAACTATCACATGTGATTTAATAAGTCAAGTAATTTATAGAATATCCTAACTATGGAAAATTGTGAATAAGTGATATGTATTTGTCTACTAAGTGAAAGTAGGGAATGCTAGGTGAGTGTAGCAGGCGTTTTGAGAGAAGAAAAGGTTCTCTAGTCGGAGAAACTTTGATTCGGGTTTTAATTACAATGTAATGCAATTAGCAATAGTCGTAACTTACCTGGAACAATGATTTTTTTTGTAATTCTTGACATCCACAATATATTGATTTAGGGTTTCACTTATAAGTTAATAATTCGCAGTTTTCTAGGAGGTAAGTTATGAGCATGAAACAAGAAAATGTAAATTCTGAGATCCTTGCAGTTTGCCTGTCAAGGAAGTTGAAGACGGTTCTCCACCGGGTTCATTGGGAACTTCAAAAAAGCAGAAGTGAAATTGTGAGAGATGCCATGGTGGACTACTTTAAAAAGAAGAAATTATCGGATGAAACGAAAGAAATGCTAAAGGTGGTGAGGTAAACAGGGAAAACAGCACGGTCCTGACAGGCAAGTGCTGTCTTCCCTTCAATCAAAGTGACTCACAAGTTTTATCAGGATACTACTCCTACTAATCGAAGTCAAGGTTTTTCTCACAGAACAAGTAAGCATAAGAGAAAAGGCATAGATTTCTATGCCTGGCAAGAACCAGATCGCTATATCGGGTCTCAGCTATACAGTTCAAGTGATTTTGTCAAAATACCCCGTACACGATTCTCAGAGGATCGCTACATTAATGCAAGGGAAGAAGCTGACTTTGTGACTATATCCACATTTAAGAAGGCATGGTATTACAAGACTCTAGAAAGTGGTAAAAAGGTACGAGAGTTAGGTAGAAAAGGAGAGTTTATTTACTCGATAAAAGGGTGTTTCGTGGATTTTGATGGTTCAGATGATCTTATAATTGATGAGAACATTATTACCCAAAGGTGCAGAGCACTTGAATTGCCACATCTCACTTACACCTTGAGAACCAGCGATAATCACTATCAAGCAGTATGGATGTTTAAGGATCCCTTGATATTGAACAAAAAGGAATGGCTCCAACGTTGGAAAGAGACAAACAAAGCACTTAATCTAGCATTCGCTGACCTTGGAGCTGATATTAATATAGCCGGTGATGCTACACGCTACTTAAGAAACCCACATAAGAAGGGTGCCGTCAATTTGAAATATCCAAACAAGCCCGAGGTCTCATTAGTCCGTGAAAGTGGCACTGTGAAATTTGCTGACATTTACTATGCCTTGGCGGATCATAATTACATAAGACAGGTAAGAAAGCATAAGCCCAAGAAGCTGCAAGCTGGAGAGCCCGAAAGACGTATCACGGCCTTTATTTCAAACAACCCGGGGTGGACAGGTACATACTCCCAATTGTCTGAACTCACGGGTGTCTCTGAGCGTGCCATTCATTACCTCAGAGAACACCAAAAAATTCAAGTTCAACGCATCAGGGTCGGGAAAACAAACAACATCAAACCTTTTGTTAACTGGATTAACAAAAGCGAAGAATATGCCAACTCTTCAGACTGCAAACCTTACTATAATAGTAACATCTCTTTAGGGGATAATTTGGGGAAGAAGGTAACTCTTTTTAACCAAAACGGCCTAAATTCTAATTTTCGCAATATCGGTCTATGGATGCTCACCCTATTTTTGAAGGAAAATGGCTATGCAGATGGAAATCTCATTGAAAATACCCTAAAACCAGGCCTAGAGAAGTGTAAACCCCGGGGAAAGCACAAGTTTAACGAGAAAGAGTGGCAAAGGACAATACGCTCTGCACTAAAGGATAAATACAGATTCTATCATAACTCACCTTGGGCTAAAGAATTATACGACCAACTAAACGAAAACCATCTGCAGTCTCAAAAGCCACCTAAAGCATTGGAAAAATTTGACGCTATAACGAATGGCTATAGCAGGCCGGTTGAAGGAAAATCAGAACATAGCCATACGCCCTCTGTGAAGTCCACATCAGGGAATTGATTATCTAACCCCAAATGAGTATTATCGGAATTGGTTAGAAAATAGAAAGACAGAAGGAGGCAATGTGTCGCTAACGTAATGAACGAGTACAATTTGTTTATAAGAGCTGATTATTTTGATATAGTCCGAGCACAAAAGGTTTATGCATAAAATGGGATTATATAATTCAACTTTTTTATCAAAGTCATGTTATATTTTAGATTAATGATTCCTGGGGTTTGTCTGAAAGATTAGGACTCATCTCTATCATTGATGATTAAGTGTAGTTCAAATCCATAAAGCCACCCCGT
>JALLOG010000184.1 GCA_027717645.1 Desulfobacterota bacterium AH_259_B03_O07 | reverse complement strand
TGCCGGCATCCCCAAGTGATTTGGTACTCTTTTCGTAGAAATCAAAAACCTCGTGAGAGAAAGAAATAAAGGGACCTATATCAAAAGATGGAAGGGGGAAATTTTTATAGATATCTTGGGCAGAGGAATAATAATCAGAGATTGACTCTGAAAAAGAGGTAAGATGTGTTTTGAAACTAAAAACGGAAAAATTGTTATTTTCAAAAAAAGACTTGTCCTGAGCGGATTGCCCCGATTGCAATCGAGGGAAGGCGAAAGAAGCACTCACTGAGAGAGGAGAGATGACAATGATTGCTGTAATAATGACTACCCCAAAAATCCGCCCCATAGACGACATATTAATGTAAAATTAATTTCAGTTGTTTTCGTATATATTCTTATTCTATCAAGTATTGTTTTTTTTTGGGGAATTAAATGTGGAAAACTTTTATTAGGCACATTTCTCTTTTGAATGGCGGAGTTGAATAAGGAAGAGTAAATGAAAAAAGAGACCTGAATTTAGAAAAAACCTCCTCTAGGATGGAGGTTTAATGAAAATATTATTCTTTAGAGAAGCTCCTTGAGAGAGCGTGAAGGTATATAAAGGTTACTAAAAACATTACTAAAGATTAATAAACGTAATAGGATTCTATATAATGATAAGTAAAAAATATAGGGAAATTTCCTCCTAATAAAATGAGTCATTAGATTTGTATGACAGGGGTAGTTTCGCAAATATCTCGAACTCGAGACTGAAACATGATCAGCGTGAGTGTTATTGTTTTTCTCCTTTTTGTCATCATTCTTTTGGGAAGCCTAATTTGGATTGGCTATAGGATCTCTGCAAGCAGAAATGACAAGGATTTGTCACGTGCATCATCGTGGGTGCATTTTTTACAGTTGGTTGTAATTTTCTTGGCGACATCGGCAGCAGTATTAGGAACGTGGTACACTTTTTTCACACCATTCTCACCTTTAGTCACTGTAGGATCCTATACATGGCGTATACGGCCAGAAGGGTCACCAAACATGCCAGTAGAACTTGTGCTGTGGATCTACATCGAAAATCAAGGTGCACGGTCTGGTGTGGTTCGAGATCTAATCGCGGTAGTATCCTTCCCAAAAGGAGATTGGCTGTTAACGCCGATATTTTTTGTTGAGTCAAAACCATATTTAGAAGCCCTTATGAAACCACAAGACGCGCCTGGCGTTGCAGCGGAAGCTCTTTTTATTCCAATCGCGGTCGCGGGATATCAACATGTCTCTAAAGGAATCCTCTTTGCACCATTTGAAGGGCATGCAGATCGCAGCCTTATTGAACCAGGAGTCCATATGATTCACTTTTATGCGCATTATGGTAACGATACCGTTTCTGAGATCGCAAAGAGAAAAATTGTTATTGAAGAAGATTTTCTTGAACTGTTGCAACAAGGAAAAACTATAGCTGGAATGCAGTTTCAAAGATCTATGCCATCTCAAGAGCTCTTGGATGCCGCAGGGTTTCCTCGACCGCGGATACCAACGGCTCCCAAGGCCAAAACTAATAATTTATCTTTCGAAGAGAGCACAGTTGATCGCTAAATGGCTCGGTTTTATTTACAGACGTTTTTGACCTCTACTCGTTCTTTACTGTTTTTGCGTAAAACTTTATCTTTAGTGTTGGAATAAAAATTTTAGCAATTCGCCAATCAAAAAGAAAAAACAAAAAAAGCACGGCAGCTTGTCTACCGTGCTTTGTATTTTCTTAAGGAATCATGAGCGTGCTGAAGGCTGCGATAATGATATGCTTGCACACCTTCTTATGCATCACCCATCCGTCACAAGTGCAGCTCGGGTTGTCATGGGGAAAGATAATCACGTCGTAGTGCTTCTCTGTACCAACGTTTGTGACGTGCGCATGGAGTAGCTCCTCCTTATACTTCAAAATAGAAACGAAATAGCGGAGAGACAGAAAATCCTTTATAGAGTCTCCTACCATATCGCTGCTTGAATGCCATAAAACCTTCGTTATTTTCATATGTTCTCCTTATATGCAGGAAAAATCCTTTTCCTGCCCGTCTGCATACAACGTTCCGTGGGCACACCCATACTCATCAATTTCAATATTTGTCATAAGTCCTTCGCCGCATTTAATGGAACTGCAGCTAAGGATTTCGCAGTCTTCGTCCGGAGGAAAGAGAAATACAATTCCGCCTACTACTGACCCATAATCTTCGAAATCATACCCGCATATCCACTTATGATCTGCTTCTAGGAGCTGTCTCGCGGTACACGTTATTTCAACCTCGGAGGAAAGATCCTTCGGCTTATGATCTACTCCCAGATGCTGTCTCAGAGGACAGGATATTTCATTCTCGGAAGAAAAATCCTTCTCTTTGATAGAACAACTCGCCATAAGCACGAGTGCTATTACCAAAACGGTTCGTTTTAATGTCATGCTCCCCTCCTTAATACGGTATGTCTTCGTCTATACCGTTATCAACAGGCTCATATATGTATGGCTCCAAGTCCTTCGCAGTTCCTATGACATCGCCTACTGTTAACTGCCTGTTCTGTGTTTGAAGCAGTGCCACGGCAGTATTTAAAAGACCGCATCGAGAGATCCTTGTCTGCTTATCAGGACCATTACCTACCACCTGTATAATCGTAAGTGTCTGTATCCATTTCTTATCTTTCACTGTAATCTCGACAATAGCGCCTTCTTCCGGACGCTGCACTTGTCTGAATTTCGAGAAGTTGTACCAGGTCTCTGCGATTTTAATCCCGCTATCGTTAACACTCATTACGGGACCTCTTATTTTTTCTTCGTCCATAAAGTAAAACCTCCTTACAATAGATTTTTGTTTTTTACTGCTCTTTCTTCTTTGCAATACCTAAGTCCTCAGCAATAGCTTTTAAGTCTGACCAGAAACGTACTTCGCAGTATATTTCCTCCAGGATGTTTGCAAGCTCTTGCATCGTACTGTCATCTACAGCCGCCGCATCAAATCCAAGCTCTTCGAGATGATCCCGATGTACGGCCTTGATTGTGAAATACTCCTTCTCCTTACCCATCTTCTGCACCTCCCAAAGATTTATTTGTCTTCTTAGGGATCCCTACCGCTTCTGCAATAATCTCAAGGTCTATCCAGAAGCACATCTCGCAATAGGCGTCCCCCATTTTGCTTGCTAGGCGGCGCATTGTTGCATCATCTACGTTCGTAGTGTCGTATCCAATCCGCTCCAGATCATTCCGGTGCACGGAAACAATTTTGAAAAATTCATCTGCACACATCTAATGCACCTCCTTGTCGCTTGGATACACATGTTGCGGTGCGATCTGATCGAGGTCCCACCGTTCCCTGAACATGAGCTGGCCTGCATAGATCAGAAGATCGAGCCTGCTCTTCTCAGATATATGGGTGAAATTAGACCCAACCGCGGTCACGCAATTTACTGCTTCATACCGGCTAATAGGGGTTTTTGCCGTAGCCTTCCATGACGGTGATTGCGGGATGTCATAAGCGGAAGAGTATCCATAGGCCCGTGCAATCCTGTTTAAAGGAATGCGATCCATATAGTCGGTAACGAGGACGTTCCCCTCGCTATCTTTTATCCTCTCAAGCTGAGAGCGTACTTCCTCGGCTTCCCGATAGGAAATTCTCTTCTCTGAAAGATTTGAGAAAAGCTCGCTATAGCGCTCTACCCTTTGGGAATCCTCAAGAATTGCGCCTACCGCAGAGATGATTCTCTCCTCGTTCCTGCTTCGAAACCGCGTACCGCCAAATGCAGGTGCATAGGTCATGTTGGAACAAATAAGACGGTAGAGCGACTCTGAAACCGATGGAGAGTACAGCTCCAATGTGCTTACAGAAAACGCCACCCCGAATTTAAAGATATCCGTAAAATCCTTCCGGATCGGCGTGAATTCCTTCGGCGTGTAGAAAAAGGCGGTTGCCGATTCATGATTTATATCAACAATCAGCTTCTCTACTCCTGAAAAATCTGACATCGCCTTATATATTGTCTCGACAATGCCCAGAAACCTCTTGAGAGTGATATAATCCTCTCTCGGGTTAAAAAGACCGAGTATGGTCTGGGGATAGCCGTTCACTTTAACCGTGACGAGTCTGGAAGACTCATACACCAGACGATTCGTAAGATGCCTAAAAACATCCGGCATCTTCTCTGAGAGCGTCTTTGCAAAGTGAAGCGGAACGCCAAGCATAGAACAGAGCTGCTGCAAGGCGCGTGAAGATAGCTTATACTCCACTCCGTTTACCGTTGCCTCCCCTAGTTCGGGTGCAACTGAAACATCCGAAAGTGTGGTAACGACGTAGCTCTCATCCAGAGAGTCACGCACGCTCCGTACTTCCTCAATTGATGTTGCTCGCATAACAAATACCTCCTTACAATAGATTTTTGTGGGCTTAAGGGGCTAAACCTTAAACCCGGGGTATTCCACCACCTCCTTTGTTTTTGGATTTGTAACCTGTCTTTTGAAAAAACGCCTACTTTTTTTCTCCTAACATCATCTTGCTGTCAGCAAAGGAAAAATATGCACCGTCCCCGATTATCACATGATCGAGAACCGGAATATCCAACAGCTCCCCTGCCTTTATCATTTGCTTTGTGCTCGCAATGTCTTCCTCTGAGGGTTCAGGGTCTCCTGAAGGA
>JALLOG010000183.1 GCA_027717645.1 Desulfobacterota bacterium AH_259_B03_O07 | reverse complement strand
GGGAGAGACATATCCTACTTTTGTGCCTGAGAAAATAACTTTTAAGGATGGTCTTGAGCTATGTTTCAAAGTCTTAGAGTAAAAAAGGCTCTCGTCGCATTTTTAAATTAAACTTTAGGAGGTAATTTTGAATGAGAAGAGAAGAATTCCCTGCACCGACTGTGGGAATGGTGCTCACCCACTTTATGACAGTTAAGGATTTTGATCGTTCACGCGCTTTCTATGCTGATATACTCGGTGGCCAAGTAGTGCTTGAACGGGATCCTTGCATCATCAAGTTGGCGAATTCATGGGTGATTCTCAATGTTGGTGGTGGTCCGACAGAGGACAAACCTGAAGTTACACTGTCCCCCCCAACAGACCTAGACAATGTCAGCAGCTTCATGAACATTCGAGTGGCGGATATAAAGGCTAAATATGAAGAGTGGCGGTCAAAAGGAGCCGAGTTCTTGACGCCACCGATAGATCGTGGCGGGGAGATCCGATGTTACATGCGCGATCCGGATGGATACCTCATCGAGGTGGGTGAGGCGACTGGTATTCTGGAGATGTTTGAAGATGAGACATAAAGGGGACGCACCCCTTTTATTCCTTCGAGTTCCTCTTTTTTTTAATGGTCGGGTCAGGCTTTTGTAATCCTCGTTTTTAAATTAGTATAAGGTAAAACAATGACGCCAAAGTCCCTCCTAAGTGGCCTATTACCATTACTCTTTCTAATCAATTCTTATTGATTATAAATATGTACATCTCTTTGAGGGAATGGAATGGAAATGCCCTGTCTATCGAATTCCAATTTGACCTTCTCTTGCATATCAAAATTTATAGAACCGTAGTCGGGACTATTACACCAAATTCGCACCGTAAAATTCACAGAACTGTCGGCAAGTTCCGAAACAACGACCAATGGTGAAGGATCTTTTAAAATTCGAGTGTCATTTTCGACCAGTTCGTTAAATATAGCTTTTGCCTTCTTTATATCATCCAAATATCCAATGCCAAAAGTCATATCTAAGCGTCGAGTTTTTTCAGTTGAAAAGTTGGTAATACTATTATTAGATAAACTGCCGTTCGGGACAATTATTGTCTTGTTATCCGGTGTTTTTAAAATGGTGCTAAATACTTGAATTTCATTTACAGTGCCAAGATGTCCTTGCGAATCGATAAAATCTCCAACCTTGTATGGCTTAAATAGTAGAATCAATACACCTCCTGCAAAATTTGCCAGACTATCCTTTAGTGCAAAACCAACAGCTAAACCTGCCGCTCCCATTACTGCAATAAAAGATGTCGTATGGATACCGACCATTGAGGCAATACTTATAACAAGCAGTACCTTTAATGTGATTCCAACCAAACTTGATAAAAATTTTTGTAAAGACTTGTCAATTTGGCCCCGTTCCATACTTATATCAAATTGCTTCACGAGTACCTTAATTAACCAAAGACCAATTATAAGCGTTAAAACCGCTAACAATACTTTTGGTCCATAACCCATAAATAGGTCAATTGCTCTGTCTGTGATAACTGACGAATTAATCATTTTGATACCTCCATAAATTATCTAATGTTATTGATGATAACATAATTTAAAGAGCTTAAATCGTAAAATCCGGGGTCACCTATAGACGTGAAAGTCAATACAGGAGAAAAGAGGGGGTCTACGATCGTCAATTGTTTTACCAAACTATAATTAGAAGGTATTCTAAGCAAAAAGACTTTACCTCACTCTTTATAGACTTAAAAGAAATTACTATTATGCCCCATTTCAGGAGGTAATTTACATGAGCAAAATGAAAGTTCGACCGTCTAAAACAAAAATTGGCTGGATAGGGACAGGAGTTATGGGGAGTCCCATGTGCCAGCACGTAATCGATAAAGGTTATAAAACGTTTGTCTACAATCGCTCTAAAAAAAAGGCGAAGAAATTGATTGATTTTGGGGCAACTTGGGTGAATTCATCGGAAGATGTGGCTGAAAACTCAGATGTTATTTTTACAATAGTAGGATTTCCCCGGGATGTTCGAGAAGTGTATTTTGGAAGCAAGGGCGTGATTAAGGGCGTAAAACGTGGAAGTATCCTAGTGGATATGACAACGACCGAACCCTCGCTTTCAAAGGAGATTTACGAAAAGACTAAACTCAAGAAAGCAACTTCAATCGATGCGCCTGTTTCGGGTGGTGATATAGGTGCAATGGAAGGGAAACTCTCGGTTATGGTTGGTGGAGATAAAGATGCTGTAGATGCAGTCATGCCTCTTTTTAAGCTCATGGGCAAAAATATTGTCTATCAAGGAGCCGCCGGCTCAGGTCAGCATGCAAAGATGTGTAACCAGGTAATGGTTTCGGGATTAATGATTGGAATGTGCGAGACATTGCTTTACGGTCATAAAGCCGGGCTCGATCCTGAAACTATGCTTATGTCTGTAAGCAGGGGCGCGGCAGCTTGCTGGATGCTTGATAATCTTGCCCCAAGAATTCTAAAGCGTGATTTTAGGCCTGGATTTTTGGTAGAACATTTTATTAAGGATATGGGAATTGCTCTTAAAGAGGCTGAGCGAATGAACCTAAGTCTGCCCGGTTTAGCTTTGGTTCATCAGCTTTATATTGCGGTTGAAGCACAAGGGCACGGAAGAATGGGGACACAGGCACTGATGCTCGCGCTGGAAAGACTTTCAGATGTTAGGGGTTGACGTATCGTAGCTCCTAAACATATCGGGAAAATGGTCAAACCTTCAATTGTCAATTCTTATGATATTCTTTTAAAGGTTGAGGTATCCCTTATTTAATTAATTTAAACAAGAAAATGTCTTAGTTTGTCAAATGAATTTTGACTTATTTAGAAATTTCAAAATAAAATTAACATCATGAAAGAAGAGTTGTTGTTAGCTATATCATATGCAAATGAGGGGAAATGGGAAGAAGCGCATAAGACTGTGCAGTCTATAGAAGATATTTACGCGTACTGGATACACGCAAATCTTCACCGGGAGGAAGGGGATATATCAAATTCAAGATATTGGTATTCTCGAGCGAATCGAGAATTTACAGAAATTGATTTAGAAGAAGAGAGAGAAATAATAAAAAGGGAAATAGAAGAAAAGTTGAAGTAAAAGAATTTTCTCGTTGGGCTTTTGTCTTTATCCATTCCATATAGTCAGCAGTCCAGATAAGACAATTTATTAATGTTCAATCAACTAACTCTGGAAATAAGCGAGGCAATTTTTTAATCTTTTCCCACCCTTTGCCCAGGCCTACAGGTGTAACCGTCAAATCTTCAAAGTATTCATCCAATACTGCTTCACGCTCTTGTGCTAAGGGTGGCGTGCAATAGTCTTCCTCTTCCCACAGGGCAAATCCGTCTTCCCTGATTCTTGCGTTAGTCAAGGAATACGTGAGAGACTGGCCGAAAGGTCTTAGGGGTTCAAAGGCTCGTTTCCGTAGTAGTTCCAATAGCCTGTCTAGTCGCTCCTCGTTCGGCCGTGCGGTTACAAGATATCGTGCCATTAGTTTCCCTCAGTTTTCATGAGGCTTTACTATAAATTATACGGAAAATTTCCGCTAAATCTGCCTAAAAAAAAGAATAAAGGGAACGCACCACTTTTTTCCGTTCAAATATTAGTCAATATTCAAGGTGTGTTAATTCATTCGAAATATATTTGTCATTTCCAACGGATTGTGATATTCATTTTAGGGCTAAATTCCAATATTACGAGTTAGGAGGATATTATGAAATTGATGGGTGCAAACAAAATGCTTTGGTTTACAGTAATCATCACTACTGTCACAGTTTTCTTTGGCCTACAATTATCTGCTGAGGATATCGAGGGTAGCTCAGACCATCCTATCTTGAAGCGGTATGAAGGATCCGAGATCAAAAAATATGATAAACGCGAATTTGATGAGTATGTCCTTCTTCTGGGAGAAGTTAAGGATGCTCCTTCAGAGCCGAACAAAGTAAAGATAGCAAAGAGTGAGAAATTAGAGGGAAAGGTTACAAAGATTTCTTATGAGCTTCCTGAGGATCGATCCAGTTTAGAGGTCCTTAGAAATTATGAGAAAGAGCTCAAGAATGGCGGGTTCGAAATCTTATTCGCCTGCAGTAACAAGGAATGTGGTGGAAGAGTTTTTAATCACACCGTTGTTCCATACGATACGATGTTTGGAGATAATTATTATGATCAAAGATATCTCGCAGGAAAGCTCTCCAGATCTGAGGGTGACGTATATGCCTCTGTTTATGTGATTAAGAACACCACGGGCGGGGGACGGACGAAAAATTATATTTATACTCAAGTGGACGTGATAGAGCTTGTCCCAATGCAGGAACTGATGGTTAAAATCGAGGCGGATGAAATGGCAAAAGAGATAATGGCATCAGGAAGTGTGTCAATCTATGGGATTTATTTTGATTTTGATAAGGCTGATATAAAACCAGAATCTGAACCAACAATCGCGGAGATTGCGAAGTTTTTAAAAGAACAGCCAGATATGAAGGTATTTGTTGTTGGACATACGGATAACGAGGGGAGTCTTACATATAATATGGATCTCTCTAAAGAAAGGGCGAAATCGGTTGTAAATAAATTAATAGGGCTATGCACTTGACTGAAGTTGTCCTATATCTAGTGGTTCACTTT
>JALLOG010000182.1 GCA_027717645.1 Desulfobacterota bacterium AH_259_B03_O07 | reverse complement strand
GATCAAATAGGGACTTTCTAAGTTAAATCACTTCGTCACGGAAAGATTCGCGTATTTTTATGAATACGAATAGCGAAACAAGCGCTGCGGCAACCAGATAATAGCTCGGGGAAATTTTGCTCCCGGTTGCTTCTATGAGGTATGTAGCAACAAATGGAGCCGTACCTCCGAACACTGCAAAACCCACATTGTATCCTATGGAGACCGCGCTCATGCGCACTTTTGTCGGGAACAGTTCGACCATCATGGCCCCGAAAGGTCCGAACACCATTGCAAGTCCGACTGCGAAAACTAACTGTGAGAGCAGATCATATGTCGTATTCCCCTTCGTGAGAACTATGAAAAGGGGGTATGCGAAAATCGCTATTATCAGGCACCCGGTAATCATGACCGGCTTTCTCCCTATACGGTCTGACAGAAGGCCCATCAACGGCGCCAGTACCATTAGCACCACCATGCTGACCGTGTTTATATCCAGAGCCGATGACAGGAGGACATGAGTCTCCGTTGAAAGGAATGTGGTCAGATAGACGAAGATCATATAAAAATTTACCGAGCCTACACAAGTTGCTCCTATAACGACAATAATTTCTCTCCAGTGGTTCTGCAGTGCTTCCCTTATCGGTCTCTTCGAGAGCTGTCCCGCCTCTTTAAGACGTTTGAACGTGGGGGATTCATCGAGGCCGCTCCTTAAATAAAGACCTATCACGCCTATCACGATTCCCAGGAAAAACGGGAGCCTCCAGCCGTAGCTCAGCACTTGATCCGGGGTGAGAATATTTGTAACCAACCCTGAGATAGCGGACCCCAGAAGAATTCCGCCCAGCAGACTGAATACAGCCCAGCTGCTGTAAAAACCCCTCCGGCCGGGTGGGTAAGGAGCATGTTCGACAACAAAGGATATAGAGCCTGTGAATTCACCGCCCACTGATACGCCCTGTACGAGTCTTATTAGTGTCAGGAGAATCGGTGCCAGTATGCCGACCTCCTCATGGGTCGGAAGGACTCCGATTAGTGTTGTAGGTACCGCCATCATGATTACGGAGATTTCAAGCGCCTTTTTTCTCCCCAGCTTGTCCCCCAGGATGCCGAAAATAACCGAGCCTACCGGGCGCATGAAGAATCCGACGGCAAATACTCCGAATGTGGCTAAAAGAGAGCTTATCTGGTCGTCGGAAGGGAAGAACTGCTTGGCGATGACCGGCGCAAAAAAACCATAGAGGGCAAAATCGTACCATTCCAGCACATTGCCCACACAACCTGCAATAATATTTCTCACCCCGCTAGAAGCGGTTGTTTTATCGCTTATCCCCCCCTCCTTAAAAAGTATTTAAATCAAATTGAATTCGGTCTTTATGTACTTACACTATCATAAGTTTTGCAAATTGTGTAGTTTGATATTTTCTCTCTTTGAAATGCAATTTGATGCCCAGTTAATATAATATGGAATACTCTTATTGTTGATTTTGATTGTTTTTTCAGATAGTTTGAATAATAGTTCTTCATATTGCTTGTTTAAAGTTAGGCAGACTGCTACTTTGAAACATGCCGAAAGACGAAATCGAAAGACAATTCTCTGGCGTGATAGGCGAGGGTTATGAGATCCATAAGCTGATCTGCCCTAACGCCGTCAAGATGAGGTCCAGGATCGGATCGTTGGTCGGATCCTTTGATTCATCCCATAGAAGCGGTCCAGTCTCAGTCGTGGAGATTGGCTGCGGCTCGGGCTGGGCGACTATGCCTATCCTTGAATCGCGCGAGGATTTGAGAGTCGTCGCAATTGACAACGAGCCGACCATGCTTTCTCAGGCCGAGACGACCCTAGCGCATTGGCTTGAAACCGGACGGATATCGTTGATCGAGGCAGATGCCGTATCCGCGGTGGCTGAAATGCCATCAGAGAGCATAGATATAGTAGCGTCTGTGTATGTTATTCATAATCTTCTCAAGTCTTACCGCTCAAGCCTCATTCGAGATGTGTTTCGGCTTCTACGCCCCAATGGACTATTTCTGAACGGTGACCGCTACGCCCTAGATGATATTCACGCACACACAGAGGTGATGCAGCGTGAAGCGCGACACTACATTAAGACCCTAAGCTCGCTAGGCCGGTATGATTTGATTGAGGAGTGGATCACGCATCTTTTCAGCGATGAGAATCCAGATCGGATCATGCGGGAGACAACAGCTATCTCCGAGATGAAAGACGCCGGCTTTCGCGATACGAAGATCTTATTCCGTGATGAAATTGACGCTTTAGTGCACGCCATGAAATGAGCCAGAGTCTGTTTGGTCTGCCTAACAACCCGATGGAGCCGGCCTCGCTTGCGCTAGGCGGCTCATCCGGGACGTTATGTTTTTTTGACGTGCTGTAAAATTTAAATTTCAACAAAGGAGAAACGCAAATGGCTCAATACGTTATTGTTTATCTAGGCGGCGATCAGCCATCTAGCCCAGAGGAAGGTAAGCAACATATGTCGAAATATATGGATTGGTTATCTTCATTGGGCGACTCAGCTGTTAGTCCTGCTAATCCGCTTAAGAATACGAGCACAGTAAACTCTGATGGTACTGTTACCACTGGAGGCACAACGACAATGTCTGGTTACACTATAATTGAAGCGGATTCTATGGATACGGCACTGTTGATTGCAAAGGCTTGCCCTTTTCTTGATATTGGCGGTTCACTTGAGGTGTCAGAGTTAATAGAGATGCCAAGCCAAAAATAAACATAACAATCGCATTCACTCGGACCGCAAAAGCGCCGCTCGTGCCTCGCTCTGCCTTTTGCGTCCGGCGATGCGAAGCGTTAGATAGGATTAGGGTCTTAGAGACAAACAAGTAAGTGAGAAGGTAATGCCTAGTGCTAATTATTTAATGAGTCTCTAATCGACTTTCTAACTTCTTCACGATTTGCTTTTTTACATTAGACAGTGAATTTATACTGCTCACCATTAAGGGTCTTGAAGAAATAAGATAGTAAAATTTATATGAAAACTCAATGTAGGAGTAACATTGAAACTTGAAAAATAGCAAAGGAAGAAGGTTAGACTCTTTATGCCATATTCCCAGGGCGGACAAATAACATATTCAACCTTTTTTCCATTGAATCCATAGACCAGACCTGTACCTTGGCAAAGCTTAAACAATGCTACTGCTTTATGGAGTTGGGCTGAAATATCAAATTGGCTGTATTCAATAAATATATTAAAGGATACCTATATTATGAAAGATGCAGAGTTGATAAGGGATATAAATGAAATTTTGAAAGAGCGCCTATTGGATAAGCCTATAATAAGAAGAAGAAAAGAATTATTCAAAGAACTCTCCGTATAGAAAAAGGGCTCACCCATTGGCCAGTCCCTGTCGATAGGGTAAACAAACTCACTCTGATCAAACATATGATGATAAATCTACTTCAAACACACTTGCTTTTAATAATTTGATTACTGGCGACATTGCCTCTTTGAATTGACTACATAATAGTATTATGTTTTAGTTTCAAAATTGATAGAGATAAGTTAAACGGAGGTAAGATTATGAATAAAAGTAAAAATATCGGTGTGATTGTGATGTTGATACTTCTTCCTTTATCAGTTTTAGCCGATCCCATTAAGGATTCCTCTATGGATGGTAACAGGGCCGGTTGGTATCTAAATATTCATGATAATAAACTCTTAACTTGCCCCGAAACTTGTAAAGCACGAGTAAACGGATTGCCTGAATCGGTAACTAGCCCTGAAGTTTCTAAAAAAGCGTTTTTGTGCAAAAGAAGTATTAAAATTGGAAAGGCTCAGAAAAAAAGGGCATGGCTGTATGGCAATCAGTTCGATGACAAAAAGGCTTGTTATCTATTTGATCAAAGTGGTAGAAGGGCATATAGCGATAAATACTATTGTCTTTGTATTAATCAACCTTAGTCCGAATGTGGAGTAGATTTAATTCCAGCATTTTAAACTGATTGCGAATCAAAGGAGGTTTCGAGATGAAAAAATTATTATTAAGTATTGTAATTGCGTTTTTGGTTATTGGTAGCGGTTTGTATGTCGCTTCCAAACCTCTTAAGTGCTCTGAATGCAATCCGGGGAAGCAATGCACCACCTCGTATGATTGTGGTGAAATTGGAGTATGTTATTGCCAGTATGATTGGCTTGAGGAACAGGAGACCGGTGGTGGAATACCTGACTATGGTACATGCTACTTTGAGTGAGACAGAACCCATTATTAGTTCGATTCGAGAACAAAAATAGAAAAACTTTTGCTATAAGGTGGATACACCCCTAATTTGATATGTACGTCGGATAAGCCTGACTACAGTGGTCTAGTTTGAAAATATACTCAAAATAAATTCCCTACTCGCTCTATTCCATTTTGAGAAAACTATTGAGGTCCTCCCCTGTCTCCGAATCTGCGAGCTTCTCGAGTGCTACTTTTTCAATCTGCCTTATGCGTTCGAGTGTAAGGTCAAACATTTTCCCAACCTCATCTAGTGTGTATGAAGTTTCTTGATCTATTCCAAATCTCAACCTCAATATCTTCTCTTCTCTAGGTTTAAGTAGGGTTAAAGCCTCTCTTATCCTACCCATGAGTGCTGCCTTATCCGATACAGAATCCTGAATTGATGAATCCTCATCCACT
>JALLOG010000181.1 GCA_027717645.1 Desulfobacterota bacterium AH_259_B03_O07 | reverse complement strand
CTTCGGTTAAACATTGAGAAATTTCCAACATCTGCAGCCTCATCCATTTTTGAAAAAATTTTCTTTCCGTTCTATTCGTTTCCCATACACAATATCACAGTTTTTGTCGATTAGCTTACCATACATTTCTCCCAATAACTCTGGAGGGTCTTGCAAATCTCCATCCATCATAGCAATATAGTCCCCTTTTGCATAACTCAATCCTGCGGTAAATGCCGCTTGATGTCCAAAATTCCTCGATAAGACGAAAATTTTAAATCTATTATCTTTATTGTGACATACCATTAACTTAACCAAACTACTATCCGTGCTTCCTTCATCGACAAAAATTACCTCATAATCCTTGGTAATCTCGTTAAAAGCACTAAAAATTCTTTCGAACAGTCTATCTATCAATTTCTCTTCATTGTAGATTGGAACTACCACACTTATATTTGAGTTTGACATGAATAGACTTACAAATATCTCCTCTTAAAAGGATTGTTTCCCCGTTTTTTGGATAATTATCTCACTCTGTGCACTTACATGTCAACATACATAAACACTTAGAATTAATTTCGAAAAGCCTTTTTATTTGTATATCGAATTAAAATGCTGATAGGCATCCTTAAAAAAATACTTCCTATAATAATTAAAACCGTCATAAAGTTTCCAAAGAAATTCATACGATTAATATGATATATCTTTAGCCTTAACATCAAAAACAAAATAACTGTATGCAACATGATCAATAGGTTCTAAATTGTCCCTAACCCATTTATAGGTATCAGGATTCCAGAGACCAACTAAAGCATTAGCATCGATAACAACTAAACCTTCTATTGGACCATCAGGGTTTATTGACAACAATACAGCGGTGGGATGCTTTTTGAGATATTCTTCAACATAATATCCATTTTGACACCAGTGTAGATTCGAGTCTGCTAAGATTTCATAGCCACGCTTTCTGTCTAATAGTAATTCATTAAAATATGATAAATAATGAGGGAAGTAAGAAAGACTCGATATTATTATGTAAACTACCAGACCGATTACTATTATGCGATTCCAAAGATTAAATGTGATCCATGATAATGCAATCCGACTTGATAAAACGAATAGGAATGGAAAAATCATTATGATATATCGAATGCCCAATTGAGCATTTGAAAAACTTAAACTAATGAAATAAAACAACGAGGGTATTATTAGAAACGCCTCATTTTGCAAAAAAGACCTCTTATTTTTACAAAAGATTAATGCTACTATTGCCAACAAAATCAATAATTGCGTGCCCAATGGCACCTTGTAAAGAAATGCGACTATGTAATATTCTTTAAAACCTTTTAACCTACCATCCTCTACACCTAATTTACCCATTAAATATGCTGGTCCACTTCCAAAACCGGTCGCATTTTTATATATTACAAAATCCACTCCTAGTAGATAAGCACTAGGGATTGGAATTCTTAATTCTGATAATCTAGGAAAGGCCGATTGGAATGTATTCAAAGCTTCGCTTTCAAATTTGTAATTACTTAATTTTTCAAAGGTGTTATCAAAGGAAAAACTGATATTAATTATTATTATTGTAGTTAGAATTATAAGTAAAATGTATATCAGAGAATTTTTTATTTGTCGCAATATAAAATCGAAGTTTCTCGTCTTGAATGATTGAATCAATGATGAACCATAAAAACTGCATGCTAATAATAAAAAAATAGGTATTGAATAAAGAGCCGTAAAACGAGTTATTTGAGATAAACCAAATGTTACAATACTTAAGAATGAGTTCCAATGACCACCAACTTGCAAAACTTTCCAGAAATAATATGTAGCAACAAAAATTGCACACGCTCCGATTATATCTTGATGAACCTGCCTCGAATGGGCGATTATATTTGGATCAAACACGTATAATATGAGAGCCAAAAAACCTGAATGTACACCATAAAGATCCTCTGCCCATCTGAACACATAAATTGCCAATATCAATGAAACAAGAATAGTTGCCAACTTTCCAAAAAATACCTTCTGTTCATACTGAGAAAAGCTACTTCCCAATAATCTAGATTTTAATTTATCAGGAATTATTTTGCCTATTACAGTGTTTAAAGAAGAAGCCGGTAAGATATTTCGGTGACCAATCACCTTAGCACGCTCAGAAGACTTTCCGTCTAATATTGCTAAACCACTGTCATAGTAATAACGCTCATCATAACTTAGGGTTTTTTTTAATGGAAAGAACAAACTTAATACATTTATTACAAAAAATAAAAACAAGCATATTATTAAAAATAGTATTTTGTATGCTTTCCTTGAAGATAATTTTTCAATTTTTAGTAAGTTATTTACTTTACTTAAGTTAATCATAAATTAATTTCATCTGTTTTAAATTATGTAAATCTAATTTGTTAAACACTATGTGTTCCGCAATTCATTGTTTAGAATCAACCATCTAAAACATTCATGGTTATTTGTCTATACAAATTAAAAAACAAATTGTATCGTTGCCAACATGACTTCAATTTAAAAACTATACTATCATACGAATTTTCTATCTGAGTAATGTTGAATCATAAAGCTTATACATGTATAAATTCTCAGTAGTGTCCGGTAAAAAAACATAAAAAAGGCTTGAATACTCCTAAGAGGTGATTGAGAATATCACCAATAGCTCAATTAACAAAGGAGATTCAAGCCATGTCCCATTATAACACAATCTTCAATCAACTATTACATTTAATCCCCAGACATCAATTTGAAAGTATAGTTAACAAATATGAAGGGGATAGATATGTAAAGTATTTTAGTTGTTGGCAGCAGTTTATATCTCTTCTCTACGCACAGATAAGGGGGAAAGACAGCTCAAGGGATATAGAGACCTCCCTTAGGACACAGAGCAACAAATGGTATCACATAGGGCTTAGAGATATAAAGAGGTCCACACTATCAGATGCAAACAACAATAGGGATTGAAAGGTATATGAAGAGTTGTTTTACAGGATACTCGGTAGGTGCGAGGATATAACTCCGAGGCATAAATTTAAGTTTAAAAATCCCTTATACACTCTAGATGCAACATAATAGACTTGTGTCTGAGTCTTTATCCGTGGGCGAAGTTCAGGAAGAGAAAGGGAGCGTTAAAGATACATAACCTATATGATCACAGTGGTTGTATCCCTACGTTTATGGCAATAACTGATGGGAAGCACCATGAAGTTAAGGTAGCGAAGAAGTTAGATTTACCACTTATGTCGGACAGCATAGTTTCAGTGGATAGGGGGTATATAGACTATAAGTGGCTTTATTCACTCAATACTTCAGGAGTACTTTTCGTAACAAGGGCAAAGAAGAATATAAATTATGAGATTATCGGACAGCATGAGGTAAAGAAGAAAAAAGGGATACTTCTTGATTATACAATTAAGCTTAGTGGGTATTATCAGAGCGGATACTATCCCCAAAACTTAAGATTAGTTGGTTTTCATGACGGAGAAACTAACAAAGAACTGATGTTCCTTACAAATAACTTCGTTCTCTCGGCTTATACAATCACACAGATTTACAAAGCAAGGTGGAAGATTGAAGAGTTTTTCAGATGGATTAAACAAAACCTTAAAATAAAATCCTTTCTTGGCACATCTAAGAATGCTGTTTTGACTCAGATATGGGTTGCTATGTGTTATTATCTGTTGCTTTCTTATATATTAAATACCAGACAAAATACTCCTACACATTGAGTGAATTTGCAATCATGCTAAAAGAGACAGTGCTTGAGAGGAATTAGTCTTATTGACCTGCTTAGTTGTACTCATTACACTTGCTATAGAGCCAGAGACGCTGATTTGCAATTGATCCTATTTTAACCGGACAGTACTGAAAAGAGATAGTAAATAGAACAAGGCTTGCCGTCCAAACGAATAAACTAAAAGAAGAGGCCATCTCTCGATAAGTTTCGAAAACAACGTAAGCAAACATGACGAAGGATAATAACAGAAACCAGAATTGCCTGCTTTTAAAATCCAACCTGATAGATATACTCGATTCTATAAGATTCTTATCGGTGTAGTCATGATAGAAGGTTTTCTCTTTCTGATGGAAACGATGACTAACATAAAAAAGCATAATACTTACCAGATATAAGATGGATCCTGTTTCTAAGTCCCTTGAGTAAGAAAACTGGTATTGACCAGCTAATGCAAAGACTACCGACAACAAAAAGGAACGGGTAAAAATAGCTTTTCTTCTCATTTTAATCTTCAGTCCAGATAAAATAGCCGAAAAAACTATCTGTCAAGATTGATAGGCTTCCCAAAAAGGCTTTTTATTTTAGACACATTAAAGAGATGAGGTAATGCCTTCTTTAGAAAGTTATATCCTGCGAAAAAGGCTAAAAGCAGGTATATAAATGCTAACACTCCAATTTACTCCTTGATATATTCTCAGTGCAATACTTTTTGTTAAAGCATATGTTTGGCTGTCCTATTAAGAGAGTGACATTATTAAGTTCTTTAGCCATTATTTACAGATTTTAAATTTTTTGGGTGTTCTTCCTAGTCTATAAAGTCTTTAACAATAAATATTGGTCTGTTTTGACTTTCTCTGTATATTCTAAAAATATATTCACCTATTACTCCAAGGAATAACAATTGAATTGAACCAAATAAGTATATACTCAACAAAGTGGATGACCAGC
>JALLOG010000180.1 GCA_027717645.1 Desulfobacterota bacterium AH_259_B03_O07 | reverse complement strand
GGAACCATGAATCCACTCCAACATGGAGAAGTTTATGTTACCGACGATGGCGCCGAAACTGACTTAGATTTAGGACATTATCAGCGATTTACACATTCGAATCTTACAAAGAAGAATAATTTTACCACTGGAACGATTTATTATTCGGTTATTTCTAAAGAAAGAGAAGGAAAATATTTGGGGGGAACTGTCCAGGTAATCCCCCATATAACAGATGAAATTAAATCATGTATCCTTGACGTAGCAAATGATAACGATGTTGTTATAGTAGAAATAGGGGGTACTGTTGGAGACATAGAAAGCCTTCCTTTTCTTGAGGCCGTTAGACAGTTGAGATCTGATCTGGGAAGAGAAAATACACTTTTCGTTCATCTTACTTATGTTCCCTTTGTTGCGCCAGCTGGCGAATTAAAAACAAAACCCACCCAGCATAGTGTAAAAGAATTACTTCAGATTGGGATTCAGCCTGATGTTTTACTCTGCAGAACTGATAGGTTCCTTCCTAAGGAAATCAAGCAAAAGATCGCCCTGTTTTGTAATGTAAGTATTGAAGCTGTTATTACTGCGAAAGACGTCGATACGATCTATGAGGTTCCATTGATTTTTCGTAAGGAAGGATTGGACGAAATTATAGTCGAATCACTTAATATGTGGACGAAAAGACCCGATATATTAGAATGGGAAAATATTGTAGATAAAGTAAACAATCCCAAGTATGACGTAACGATAGGCGTCGTTGGGAAATATGTAAGCCATAACGATTCTTATAAGAGTCTTCATGAGGCATTAGCACATAGTGGTATAGCTAATGATTCAAGGGTTAATATAAAATATGTAGATTCCGAACAGATCGAGGCCAACGGACCCGACTCATTGCTGGATGATGTACATGGAATACTGGTTCCTGGAGGATTTGGCAAGAGGGGTTTTGAAGGCAAAATCAAGGCAGTTGAGTATGCAAGAGATCAAAAGGTACCCTTTTTTGGAATTTGCCTTGGAATGCAAATGGCCCTGGTGGAATATGCTAGAAACATCTGTGGGCTTGAAGGAGCACATACAAGCGAATATTCTCCTGATTGTCCATACCCTGTGGTCGATTTAATGGAACATCAAAAAACTATAAGTGATGTGGGTGGTACTATGAGACTTGGCGCATATCCTTGTGTTATAAAAACGGGGACACTTGCGCAAAGCGCATATAAATTAAACGAGATTTCGGAACGTCACAGACATAGATATGAATTTAATAATGACTTCAGAGATATCTTCGAGAAAAATGGGATGGTACTAAGCGGTGTTTCCCCTGATGGAAAATTGGTGGAAATAATCGAATTACAAAATCACCCTTGGTTTTTGGGATGTCAATTTCATCCGGAGTTTAAATCCACCCCCCTTAATCCTAACCCATTATATAGGGATTTTGTTAAGGTTGCTATGGAGTACAAATCTTCATTATCTAACTAATTTTATTGTGCAGAATGTATAATGCCCTATATCCAGATAATCCATACGCGATAAATCGATTCAATTCATTTGATTATGATGAATAAATTACCTTCCACTGATGAAGTCATTGTATTCAGAAAGAGAAAGGAACCTGCATTTGGAATCTTAAAGGAGAAAGTTGCAGAAAGGGTTTCTGTTATATCAGAAGATGGGAAAGATCTCGTGTTAGAGGCCGGAAAAATCATACTTGCTACCGGCATAAAATTTGAGAACGGACTCAACCAGGCAGAAAAAAAATTACGGCTTAGATCTATTAGGAAGGAACTTGATAGAAAAAAGGATTCAATAGATTTAAGAACGCTATGGGAATGTGTGTACAGTTCCGAAGATGTTTTAACATTACGGCAATTTATTGAGCTTTATTTTGGAGAAAATGAAATTGAAAATGAGGATATTCTATTGCTTGTCTGGGCAATTGAAAAAGATGACATTTATTTTGTGACCCATGATGGCGGTTATAGGCCAAGATCATCAAGAGAGGTTGAAGATTCAATTATCCGAAAAGAAAAAGAAAATAGGAAACAAAAAGAAAGGAACGAAATCATAAGATGGGCAAGGCAGGTCATACAAGGGGTAAAGGAAACAAGTGCAAGAAATGGAATTGCTGAAAGATATTTAGATCTTCTTAAAGGATACGTCATTTACTTAGACAGATTTCAAAGAGCTCATGAAGCAAAGTCGTTTATGTCAGAAATTGGATTAAAGAGCATCGAAGATGCAGTTGAATTTCTTATTAAAGCGGGGACCTGGAAGGTTGATGAAGATCCACTTATAAAGAGACTCGGACTTACTGTGAATTTCCCGAAAAATGTCACCGATGAGGCTATAAATATTATCCAAGGAATCACGGATGATTCAGGATTCGAAGACCTTACAGGTCTAGAAACCTATTCAATAGACGATAAAAACTCATTGGATATTGATGATGCATTATCTATCTGCAAGCTCCCTGAAGGGTTTATGGTTGGGGTACATATCTCAAATGTTGCGTGTTATATTCCAAAATGGAGCCTTCTGGACGATGAGGCGAAAAATAGAGGTGAGACAATATATTTACCTGAATACAATATTCATATGTTTCCTCCCGATTTGATAAGTAATGTATTAAGCCTTATCGAAGGAACCCCAAAGCTCGCAATATCGTTATTAGCTACATTTGATAATAATTTTAAAATAATAAACTCCAAATTTATAAAATCCAAAATAGTTGTAAAAAATAATCTTAGCTATAACGGTGCTGAGGAGTTTCTATCAAAAACCGATCTAGGCTCAAAAATGATCGAAATAGCTTTTGAGCTGCGAAAAAAGAGAGTTGATCGGGGTGCATTCATTCTTGAATTGCCTGATTTGAAAATTAAGGTTAATGAAAAAGGTGAGATTGGAATAAAAAAATACTATATGAATACAGTTCCTCATATAGTCGTAACCGAATTCATGATTCTTATGAATTGTATGGCTGGAAAGCTACTAAGGGAGAATGCGATTCCTTCATTATACCGCTCGCAGCCCGAAACAATATCTGATGAGGCGTGGAAATTAGATCATAAGAATCCATTGTTTCCGATCATGGCAGTTAAATATCTAAAACCCTCCAGGATAGGTCTCAGTCCAGAACCCCATCTCGCACTTGGACTGGATGTTTATGTTCAAATAACTTCACCGATACGAAGATATCTTGACCTAGTTTTACAACGACAGCTATTGAGTTATTTAGATGGGTATGGCTTTTTATATACGGAGGACGAACTTGAAAGTATTTATCACCTAGTTGAAATGGGGATTCGAGAAAAGAAGATCGTTGAAAAGTCTAGGGAAAAGTATTGGGTTATAAAGCAATTAAAGTCTCATACAGATGAGGGGATTAATGGGGTTATCAGTTATTTAACTGACTCGAGTGCTTCAGTTTATCTCCCAGATTACTTGTTAGAGGTGCAAGTTCCAAAGAGCTCAGAAATGACAATGAATGTCGGTGATATTATAAATTTAAAAGTACAACAAGCTGATCCGCTCAGAAAAAAAATAGTGTTAATACCTTTGGCTCGATGAAAATCGGAGATTATATTACTCTACTGAGTTATTTCAGAATGCTTCTATTTTGCACTTAACTAGTTATTATAACAGCATTAAATTGTAAACCTGGCAATTCGCAATCAAAGAATTATAGTATATTGTAATTAAAATTTGGTTTAACCCCTCCAATATTTCTCCTCTTTTACACTATAACCTTTATGATGAACTCTAGATTTCACATCTTTAATCATTTTTGGATGGCCGCATGCGTATATTAAAGTGTTGGAAGGAGTCAATGAAAATTTTCTGATATATTTTTCAAAAATTACATTTACTCTTCCTTTTTCTCCAAGCCATCCGTTATTATTTTTTTCATTTGGCCTACTTACCGAAGGAATGTAAAAAACATCATCACGCTCTCTTGCGAGCGATTCAAGTTCGTGACTGTATATGAGTTCACTCTTATAACTAGCTCCATGTAGTATATAAAACTTATGTGAATTGCGGTTGTTATATAAATAATTCCTCACCATACTTATAATGGGTGCAATACCTGTAACTGTTACAATCATAAAATAGTTTTTATAATTATCATCCAAGGTAAAAACACCCTTTGCCCTTGGTCTAATGCTAACAAAATCACCTTCTTTCAAACCCCATAAATACGGTGTTAATTCTCCATCGTTTACTAACTCAAGACACAATTCTATAGTATCCTCATGTGGTGATGAAACAATTGAGTATGGTCTTTCAAACCCATTTATGCCAATTGTACAGTATTGACCAGGTTTAAATGTGAATGGTATTTCTGGTTGTATCTTCAGAACCATTAATTCATTTGTGACAATAACCTTTTCTATAATCTTTGCTTTAGGTTTTACTAGTGTAATATGAAATCTCCTCTGATATTGATCTATTTTAAAGTCGCGATTAATTAATAATTGAACAATGAATGATAATTAAGTAACAGATATGTGAAGAACTGCCTAATAAGTATAACATAAAGTAGAAAATAACAATTTTACTGCTCGAATAGTTGAGATTTCTGGAGTATTGATTCGCAATTTTTATGCCAATATTGGTAAATGAAACTCCCTGCAGCAAGCTGCAGGGTATCAAAATATGTAAAGATAATCCTGACGGTCATTGTAGCTGTTACGTAATTCGGGGACAGAATTTGTAATTCTTAAATTATTTTACTTTGTCTTGATACAAAGTAACAAAAATCA
>JALLOG010000017.1 GCA_027717645.1 Desulfobacterota bacterium AH_259_B03_O07 | reverse complement strand
CGGCTTATCCCTCTCAAACTTCTCCTTTGACATCGGTATTTACCCTCCTTAGTAATTAAGACAAATCCCAATCACCAAGTTCCAAATAATGAACAAATTGTAACCAGCGAATTCCTCGCATCTTGCTGCAGGGTTTGCTCTATCCTGTCATCGCGAACGGAGTGAGGCGATCTCCAACCTAACATAGAGATTGCTTCGTCACCACGTTCCTTGCAATGACAGACGAGAGTTTCAATTTATATTTTGATACCCCGCATCTTGCTGCAGCGAGTTTCATTTTCAAATTGTCAAATCCAAAACATAAATACCGCTCCTTTTAATTTGCAATTTCGGATTTGAGATTTAGTGCTTGATTTTCATTGAAAATAGTGGAGCCCACGAGCGGACTTGAACCGCCGACCTCATCCTTACCAAGGATGTGCTCTACCGACTGAGCTACATGGGCCCTATATTTTATGAGCGGGAGACGGGACTCGAACCCGCGACCCTCAGCTTGGAAGGCTGACGCTCTAGCCAACTGAGCTACTCCCGCTTTATTTCTAGCCACGGATTTCACAGAGCTATGAAAAACATTTCTTTTCCCTCTGTTCTCGGAGGCTAATTCCTTTTTATTAAATTCAAAACTGTGGTGGGGAGGGCAGGATTCGAACCTACGTAGGCTCACGCCGGCAGATTTACAGTCTGCTGCCTTTGACCACTCAGCCACCTCCCCATCTTTTGAGCTGGCGAAGGGATTTGAACCCCCGACCTGCTGATTACAAATCAGCTGCTCTGCCACTGAGCTACGCCAGCTTTCTTCAATATTATCAATGACTTGTGAACTATTTTCAATTCTCATAATTTTCATTGCTACCGTTTTTGCTACAACTTTTTTCAAAATCTACTAACTTTTCAACAGAATCCTTCAAACTTTCTTCAGGGTGTAAATACCTTTTCATAGTTAATTCTACAGAACTATGGCCTAGTATTTTAGATATTAATTCAATACCTACCTCACTCTCAAGCAACCTAGTCCCTGAGGTATGTCTCAGGTCGTGAAACTTGAAGTCATCAATGCTTGCTCGCTTGCATGCATTATTAAAAGCCGTCTTAATATCCTTCACCGGTTTGTCATCATCACCTAAAAACACATACTCGCTCTTTCTACTATTTCTTAGTTTCAGTTCCAATAATATTGTTCTAAGATAAGAATTAATAGGTACTTTCTTTAACTTCTTACTTTTGTTATACGAAGGCTTAATTATAAATATGTTATTGTCAAAATCAACATTCACCCACTGTAAAGATAACAGTTCTCCTTTTCTAAGTCCTGAATGAAGAGAAGTAAGAATTATAGGCCTTAAATGAAGTGCTGAATTATCAAGAAGCCTTTTCTCTTCTTCTATGCTTAATACCCTATCTCTTTTATTATCTTCAGGCATTAAACCTGAAACAGATACAGGATTCTCACCATAAAACTTTTTCCACCTTCTAGCTAGGTTGTATATATGTCTCAAAGTTGCAAGCTCTCGATTGACTGAAGCAACTTTTATACTTTGTAACCTGAACTGTTTAAATTCATCAATATCTTTAGATGTTATTTGGTTAAGTGTCTTATCTTTGAAATAAGCCTTTAATGTCTGTAAATGGAACTCCCTATCTTTCCAAGGAAATGGATAGTTGTAAAGAGAATTTCTATTGACAAGAGCTATAATCTGTGATATTCATGGAACATAAAAGGTTAATGTATAAAATGAGATCACGTTATCCTAAGTCATCCTCATCGAGACCATTTACACCTTCTTCCAGATATCTTAGCTAATTACGACATCGAAGAAGTATGGGACTCAGATAGAGTTCATCATATTTGTAGTTATCGAGCCTTTTTTCCAGCCGTTAAGGATGAACGAGGAGTTACTTATCATGCTAATCGCTTTAATTTTGGTATCTCCAATTTTTATCTTTTTAAGCTGCGATGATGGCTCCGACAGAAAGGGGCCACAACTCAGTCCAAGTAAAATTGTAGCGGTTGGTGATAGCTTAACTGCGGGTGTCCAATCTAACGGTTTGGTACAGGATTTTCAAGAGAATAGTTTCCCTTTTTTAATCAGCCAACAAATTGGGAAAGGAAATGAATTTGAACAACCCCTGATAGATTCACCTGGATTGAGCACTAACCCTAGTTTTGGAACAGCACCTCTTACATTTGAAGATGGTGAAATAGTAGTGAATAATCCTGATGTAGATCCTAATTCTCTATTGCTTAACTTTTCCCTTCCAGGACCTTATAACAACTTAGGAATTCCTGGAGGTGAGTTATTTGATCTTGGTAACACCACCTCCTCTGATACTAACTTATTCTTTGATTTTATCCTGCGAGGATTAGGTACCCAATTAGATCAAACTATTGCTCTCGATCCTTCCTTAATCTTACTATGGATAGGCAATAATGATGTTTTAGGAGCTGTCACGAGTGGTGGCAATCTTAACAACATTACTCCCGAAGATGATTTTAATTTCGAATATACATCATTATTAGATGTATTAATTGATAATACTTCGGCTGATATTGTGATTGGTAATATTCCAGATGTTACAGAAGTTCCATTCTCTACATTCTCCAAACGAATATTTCGAACTGTCCCACTTTTAGGAATTGATTCGCCTGTACCTGTACTATTTGACGGAAATTTTAATCCTATTGATTTTGGTGTCGATCTTTTCATTCCTATGTTGACTGAGGAACCAGATGTCGTTCATTTATTGTTTCCGGCTATTTTTGCTTATCTTTTCGGCATAGGAATACCAGACCAGGAGGCTTTAGTAGATATGGGTTTTTCTATGACTGAGGCAGACATGCTAGTTTCAGAAATGTTGATGGGGGGGGGCTGAATCCAACAGGTATCCCGTTAATTGAAAATCTCACCCTAACTGGTTTTGAAAAGGCTAATATTCAGGAAGCCGTTAGCAGATTTAATTCTATTATTTCAGAATTAGCTTCAGAACATGAAATACCGGTTGTCAATTTATTCAATGCCTATAACCAACTTATGACTGATGGACTAGAAGGATATTCTGGAGATTTTGTATTAGTGGACACATTAAATACAGCATTTAGTCTTGATGGAATTCATGCGAATAATGGTGGATATGCTATTATTGCCAATCTTTTTATCGAAGTAATCAACGAATCATTTAGCCAGAAAATACCATTACTCGATACTGACCAGTTTCGTGGCCAGTATGCAGGTATGACAAATAATCAACGATTATTAAAAGATGTTTTTATGAATCTTCCCCTATTCTTTTAGATAGTACATCTTGTACACTATGCGCATAAATTAAGATAATATCATTTGATTTAGCTAAAAGTATAGCTTAAGAAAATAATAATGTAGTGTGAGATTAATTTCCCGTATTTGCCATCCTTTCTAAAGAGAAGTTATACCCCCTGTGTAAACACGAACTACAAATAAAATATACTACGAGTTGGGATGAGTTGGTTTTGGTGAGTAATAAAAAAGCCCCAGAGTCCATTACCGGAGGTAGCTCTGGGGCATATTTAAGAAACTCAAACTGTAATATAAGCATAACCCTTTTATCTGAACAAGCAATTATATTGATACTCTATAGTTGTGTATCACACTCAACCTACGCCCAATAAGTACCATTCCAGGTTAATACACAACCTCCGAGAACTGTTAGACCTTTATCGGATTATCTTAAAAAATCAGCCATAAAATAAGTACAATCACAAGGGCTAAAATAAGCCACTTGACCCGTGGTGTCATGATAAATACCTCCACATCAACATTTGATAATTTACTGACTCACTCAAATTTTCACACTCATCCTCAGCCAATTTTAACAATATTCTGAAGTCTTTAAAGGTTTTGTTTGGCATAGTGAAGATTCTCTAATCTGCAAAATGACAAAATAACTTTCAATGCCTTATTATGCAATAGGAAATTAATTAATTAAAATTAATTAATTTATAAAGTAGGTAACTATGAAATGCCACGAAATAGAAGATTAATGACTTTTGTAGATGGAACTAATTTATTAGTCAGACTAAAAAATCATTATAGGGAAGATTTAAATGCTCATAAACCAACATTTGAAATTCTCGAAATGTGTCGACAATTAATTATGGGCGTTAAATCTACATCTACATTAGTAAGAGAAAATATATTCATAAGAGATTATTGGTTTTCCTCTTATGAGGGGAACGAAGAAACCCTTCGGAATTACAAAGAGAATCTTCGGAAACTAAACTTTGGTAACCAGTATTCAAGAAGCCCTCTTGACTCTACCTTATTTGTTTTTGAATTGTATCTAGGTGATAGCGAATAATTGTTGAACCTTCTTGAGCATATCTCACCTATTGTATCTTTTTTATCTTCCGATAATTTCTTAGCTATATAATAAGCAATTAATAGTTTTACTTGCTGAATTATTTCATAACGTGTAACTGGTACTATTTCAATAGGGTAAGAGTAGAACGCAATCCCACCAGATGTTTTACCTTTGTAGGTTTTTAATTTAGGATCCACAAGCCCTTGATGTTTTATTGTGTCCTTAGGTGATGCATTCATGTCAAGTGCACCATTCTCAGGTTCAAGTATTAAAAGAATTTTACAAGCAGGGTACTTAATGTTTTGTTCAAAGAATATCCTTATTGCATTTTTAACTTTATCTCTGTCAGCTTGGCGATATAGTTCCAGTCCGTTATTACCTTCATACTTAAGCAATTTCTTAACATACTGTGAAACATCATTAGGTTTATGAAATCTACCTATAAATATCCTTTCTTTCATAAGCTAAATTTGAAAATTGCTACAATATTGCTACAAGGTTGGTTGCTCTTTAATATAATTCTACACAAATTAACACTAAATAAAAGAGGATGAAAATGGTAAATAGCCCTGAAAATAAAGGGGTTTTACAAACTAATAGTATTTAATGCAAATTTACACAAAAGGGTGGAAAGTGATTACAAAACAGCTGCTCTGCCACTGAGCTACGCCAGCTAGCGTTTAAAAATTCAATATCAATATCCTCATCTAATTGAAAACAAATAGGAGAGACGTATTTATCGAAGGATTCTAAATCAACATAGATCGAAAAATTATCAAATAATTTAGACACGCTTATTATTTCCCCATACGGCCTATACAACTGCAGCCAATATCTCTGCTTCCGCTACTTTCTTATTTCCTACATACGCCTCTCCCTTGAATTTCATTCCCCTAAGCCTATTATTTAATAGTTTCACATCCAAATTAACCTTATCGCCCGGTACGACTGGTTTTCTGAATTTTACGTTATCAACACCCATAAGATAAACCTTAAAACTTCCTTTTTCTTTGAACCTCTCAGGATAAGATGAAGCCACCAAAATTCCCCCGGCCTGGGCTAGTGCCTCTAACAGAATTACACCCGGAACGATTGGATTCGCCGGAAAATGACCCCTAAAAAAGTCGATTTCACGACCAAAACTTTTAACGGCAAGGATTCTCACCTCAGGTTCAAGCTCAACAACGCTATCGACAAACAGAAATGGTTCACGGTGGGGAAGAAATTTTTTAATCTCCTCTTTGTTATATATCATTCATCCACCTACATCGTTGAGGCTGAAGCAAGACAGTCTCCTCCTTAATACTTCGAGAATTTCTTAAGTATATTAAGTCTATTGTTTCGCATCATAAACTTTAATAATCCTTTCCGTCAAGTCAGCCCCCTTGCAGCACAATACACCGCCTTCAGTCTTCTCGACTATAATTACATATCCTTCGGAAGTACCTATTTTATTAACTATTTCTATAACCTTTGTGAGTATTTCTTTTGAAAAATCAATGTCGCGTTTTTGAAGTTCATCTCTATAGTCATCTCTTGTCCTGTTCAATTCCTTTTCTCGTTTCTGAATCTCCTCTGCCTTTCTTAACCTCGCGTCCTCATTCATTGCTGCAGACTGTTTCAGGAAGTTGTCCTTGTCACGGTCAAGGGCTTGCTTTCTCTGCTCTATCGCCTGTGCTTTTTGATTGAATTCACGTGCGAAAGCAGCCTTAGCCGTCTTTCCGGCTTTGGATTCGAGTATAACTCTTTGTAGATCAATATATCCTATCTTCCCAGAAGATTGAGCAAAAGAAATCCCTGTTGAGATTAGCACTGATACCATGGATATATATAAAATTTTCATTCCATACCTCCTAGATTAAAATAAGGTTCCCACAGTAAACTGAATCTCGTACGATTTCTCTCCAGAAAGTCTTTCCCCGATCGGGATTCCAATCTCAAGCCTGAGAGGACCCAAAGGAGAATTCCACCTAAGTCCAAAACCCCAATCCTTTCTAAGATCCCCTGGATTCACGGTGAAATCCTCTCCATCGTTAAATGCATTTCCTATATCAAAGAATACAACTCCCTTTAAACCTACCTGAGATATTAGAGGGAAAACATAGTCCACTTGAAAGAGAACCTCCTGTACACCACCGATGATCACAAATCCACCATCAGGTGTAGGAACTCGAGGACCAACCCTCCGAAATCCAAAACCCCTTAGTGTGTTAGGACCTCCAAGGAAAAATCTTTCACCAACTACTAAATTTTCTCCTACATCCTTAAAATCAATTATTCCATATCTTCCTGAAACTGAAAAATAAGTATTTAAGAAAAATGGAATGAACTGCCTCGATGAAATAGTATATCTAATAAAATCAGTATCACCACCAAATGGCCCCGCATATTCAATATTAGTCCTTGATATATTACCTCTTGACGGATCCAATACATTATTCAGCGTATCCCATACGAAACCAACGTTAAAGCTACTAATGGTCCTCGAGTCCTCGTTTATTACAAATAAGGCATCCATAGACACGCCAGTAGTTTTTAAGTTCTCTAATCTGTAACCAGCCCTCCCCCCCAAGTTGCTAAAAAGCCTTCTTCCAAACGTTAGTGAGCCACCCCAAGATTCTCTATCAAAATCTCTAAAACGTCTGCCAGTTCTAAATCCGACGGCTTCAAGTAACCAGTTACTATCTAAGAAGTAAGGATCCGTATAATTAATAAAAAAGAGTTGAGTAACTCCTCCAATCTGTGCGCTTAATGTAAGCCTTTTCCCAGTACCAAATAGATTTGATTCTTGAATTTGCCCAGCAAAGATGATCGTTTCAATAGAGCTGAAACCACCGGCGACACTGAAAAAACCAGTAGGCTTTTCCTTTACCTTTACACTTACGTCGAGTTGATTGTCAGTGCCGGGTACCCTGTCTGTAGAAACTTCAATATTCTCATCAAAGAAGCCGAGCCTTGATACCCTTGATCTGATTGCCTGAACCCCGGACGTGCTGTATAGCTGCTCTTCTTCAATCGGAATTTCCCTTCTTATGACTTTGTCTCTCGTTCGGTTATTTCCAACAATATCTATGTCCCGAATGTAAACCTCTGGTCCTTTCTCAAGCAAATAGTTGATATCGACGGTTAAATCTTCCTTATTCTGCTTAACCCCCGGATCAACATTTGCAAAAGCGTACCCCTTATCACCATAAAAAGTAGTAAGTGTATCAATATCGTCAGCTAGTTCACCCCCGCGAAATACCTCTCCACTCTTTAATTTAAGCAGTGAAAATAATTCGTCCTCGGGAACGATCAAATCACCACCCAGGGTGATATTACTAATCTTATACTGTTGTCCCTCTTCTATTCTGAAAGTAACAATATACCCATCCTTTTCCTCACTAAAATTAATCTCAGGTTTGCTTACTTTAACATCGAGGTATCCATTGTTATAGTATTTTGCTCTAATCCTCTGAGTATCATTCTGAATCTCCTCAGGATTGTATAGACCGCTTTTCGTAATGAATGAGAACATTCCCTTAGATTTCGTAAATAATCCATCTTTCAAAGTCTTTGTTTTTAAAGCCTCATTGCCCACAAAATCGACTTCTCTAATATGTGCCTGCTTCCCCTCATTTATGTCGAAAGTAATGCTTACCGTACCCTCACCTTTTGGTTCTATGTCATAGCTTACCTTTCTCGCGACAAATCCCTTTTGTGAATAAAGCTTCTCAATTGCCTCAGCACTCTTTTTTACCTTGTCAAGCTCTATTATGCGCCCTTCTTTAACGTCGATAACATCCAATATCTCATCTTTCTTTACTTCTTTATTGCCCCGTATTCTTAGGTCAACTACAACGGGCTTTTCCTTTACCCTGTATATCAATACCACTCCTTCGGGCTCTTGTTCGACCTCGGCAGACACATCTTCGAAAAATCCCAACCTAAAAATATTTTTTATGTCTTCTCTTACAGTATCAGGTGATAATGGCTCGCCTACCCTTGAAGAAATATTGTTTTTTATGATTCTTGTTTCAATCCTTTTATTCCCTTGAATATCTATTTCTATAATGTCATTAATATCAGCAACATCGTTAGTATCATCCTGTCCCAGGGCAACTGAGGCACTGCAAAATAGTACCGAGAGAAGAATTAAATATTTGAGATTTAAATAGTTGAAATATAAGCTGCTAGTCTTCATCTACAATTTTTCCATCAGATAGCCTGATTGTTCTGCCGAGTCTCATCGTTAAATCAGGATTATGACTTACCAATACCAACACAATTCCATACTCATCATTCAGCTTTAAGAACAAGTCCAACACAGATAATCCTGTTTCATGATCAAGATTTCCCGTTGGCTCGTCTGCAAATATGACGTTAGGTTTTAACACAACTGCCCTAGCAATTGCAACCCTTTGTTGTTCTCCCCCTGATAGTTCTCCTGGCCGATGCCCTAGCCTATCTTGCAGACCCACCTTCTGAAGAACATCAGCCGCCAAGTCACTGGCCTGTTTTTTTTCGATTCCCTGAATTAGCGCTGGCATCATCACGTTTTCTAGAGCACTAAATTCAGAGAGCAAATAATGAAATTGAAACACAAAACCTATCTCTTGATTCCTAAATAATGCCAATTCGGTATCGCTGAGCATAAAAATATTGGTTTTTTCATTGTCCGATTGCACATCAACGCCCTTTCGAATGAAGTCATTTCGCCTATAATGAACTTCTCCTTCGGTTGGACGATCAAGTGTGCCAAGTATATAAAGAAATGTACTCTTTCCCGATCCTGAAACGCCGACCACCCCGAGTGTCTCATCCGCTTTTATACCTAGACTAATACCTTTGAGAGCCTCAACCCTGCCTCCATCTGTTGTAAAAACTTTCCAAACACCCTTTGCCTCAATTATGTAACTCATTCGTACCTCAATGCTTCCACGGGATCGCTACAAGAAGCCTGATAAGAAGGATACAAAGTCGCAAGAAAACATATAATTAAACTGAAACCCGCTACGGCAAGAAAAAATAGCGGTTCAATTTTAACAGGAAACTCCGATATAGGATAGACTTCAGGATCAAATGGGATTAGGTTCTTAATAGACTCATTTGTTTTTAAAAGATAGCAAATCCCGAGACCAGCTAACGTACCAAGCAATGTCCCAATAAAACCAATGATCATCCCATCTGTTATGAAAATCTTCATTATACCACCCCGTGTTGCACCCATAGCACGAAGTATGGCAATGTCCTTCCCCTTTTCCATAACAACCATCGCTAGGGTGCTTACAATATCGAGCGCCGCAACAAGTATTATGAACGCCAGGAATATCGCAACGGCTAATCTCTCTAAACGCAGGGCACGAAAAAGGCTTCTATTAACCTCTTCCCAATTTCTAATAAAATAAGGAAAGCCAAGGATTACTGTGAGCCTCTCCCCAATCTTTCTCGCATCATATATATCGTCAACCTTCACTTCTATTCCAGATACCAATTCCTCCATGTCGAAAAAATTCATAGCATCATTGAGGGATATGTAAGCTATTGATGAGTCATACTCAACCATGCCGTAGTCAAAAATCCCTATAACCTCAAATTTCTTAACCTTCGGCTGAAGACCAAGAGGACCGAGTTTCCCCAGAGGGGATAAGAGATTCACGATATCCCCTATCGTAACTCCAATCGTGGATGCAAGCTCTTTTCCAATGATTATCGGAGGCTTCCCTGATGTCGCATTGTTGTCAAGCTTCTTTATCAACTCCCTGCCCACATCCGCAAGTTTTGTACTCCTAACCTTTTCGTCTCTACCAACTATTCCTCTTCCAATGGCTTCCTCAATGTTCGTCACAGTGCCTGCGGTCCCAGTATCAATTCCCCTGATTACGGCACCTATAACATTGCTCTCACTCACAATCATGCCCTGTCCATAGATAAAAGGGCTTGCTCCTACAACATCCTGGGAATTAAGGACTTCCTCACGTATCTTATTGTAATTTTCTATCGGCCCATCATAACTCAAGATCACTAGATGGGAGCTCACACCCAATATCTTATCTCTTAGTTCTTCCTCGAAGCCGCCCATTACAGCAAGAACTACATTCAGGGCCATGACGCCGATAAGGACACCCAATATGGAAATTAATCCAATAATAGAAGCGAAAGCTTGTCTTTTTTTCGACCTTAGGTATCTAAGTCCAATAAAAAATTCGTATTTCATTAGGGTCTAAGATGTGGAAAGAAAATAACTTCCCTAATCGAAGGAGAATTTGTTAGAAGCATAACGAGACGATCAACACCAATTCCAGCTCCTGCGGCTGGTGGCATACCATGCTCTAGAGCGGAAATATAATCCTCATCCATCGCATGATACTCATCCTCACCCCTTGCCTTTATTTCTAATTGATCGATGAATCGCTGCCTTTGATCTACAGGATCATTTAATTCTGAAAATGCATTTGCTATTTCCCTTCCCGCAATAAACAGTTCAAATCTATCGGTGATGTCGGGATTCGAATCATTTCTTCTAGCGAGTGGTGAAACGTCAATTGGAAACCCGAAAACAAAGGCCGGATCTGCAATGTCTTTTCCAATTGTGTGTTCAAACAACTCAATAACAGCCTTACCCCTTATCCCCTTATGGGCTATCCCCAACGATTGTGCTCTTGAAAAAAGAATTTCGTCATTCTGAAAAATCTCGTCACCGTGCGCTGCCTTAAGTGATTCGACAATGTTTATCCGCTTCCAAGGGGGCTTCATGTCTATATTCAGGTCTTGATAATTAAACTGTAATTTATTAAAAACGTTTTCCGCAACCGAGCACACTAGTTCCTCGATCAAAAGCATAAAGTCATCATATGTAGCATATGCTTGATAGAGCTCAACCATTGTGAATTCTGGATTATGTTGCGTAGAAACACCCTCATTTCTAAATGTTCTTCCAATTTCGTAAACCCTTTCTATTCCTCCTACCAAAAGTCTTTTTAGATAAAGCTCCGGAGCTATTCTTAAATATAGATCCATGTCAAGTGTGTTGTGGTATGTAACAAAAGGTTGAGCTGTAGCACCGCCTGCAATTGGATGAAGTATGGGTGTTTCAACCTCAATAAAATCCCTCTTATCAAGGAAATCTCTAATAGCCTTTATTATTTCTGACCTTCTAATAAATATTTCCTTTACTTCATGGTTTGATATCAAATCAAGATAACGCTGCCTATACCTTATCTCAACATCCCTTAGACCATGCCATTTCTCCGGAAGTGGACAAAGTGTTTTAGTAACTAGCTTGAATTCCGATACGTTTATTGTTAGCTCGCCTGTTTTGGTCTTAAATAGACTCCCCTTTATTCCAATAAAGTCCCCAATATCAATGTACTTTTTGAAAAATTTTAAATTTTCTTCACCAACGATGTCCCTACGAACATAACCCTGAATTCTTCCAGTCCTGTCTAGCATATGGAAGAAAAGGCTTTTACCGAAATCTCTTAAAGCGACAACACGTCCCGCGAGGGAAAACTCTTTTGTTTCTTTCTTTAACTCTTCTCCTGTAAGTTTTCCATAATAAGACAACAGCTTTTCAGCGTCATTATCGGGTTTGAAATCATTAGAATAAGGATTGATCCCAATTTTTCTAAGTTCTTCTACCTTTCGTTTGCGTAGTTCTATTAGTTCATTTTCCATAATGACGAATTATTCTTCCAAATTAATGTGGCGAAATACATCAAGGCACATCTTTTATTCAATAGTTTCAATGATAATAGGTTCTTACAATTGTTTATTTTCGCCAACTATAATATACGTTGCTATAGCTTTTGCAACTAGTCTTCCATTATTTAAGATATCAACATCTGCAGGTATTACCCTTCCCTTCCTTAATACCTTAGCCCTTGCTTCTATTACCCCTTCCTTCACTGGTTCCAAAAAATTTATCTTCATCTCAATTGTCAAAAATTTGCTGTTGGGCTCTGCTATTGAACCAACCGAGACTGCCACTGCCGAATCGGCAAGTGTAAAAATGGCTCCACCATGAACTAAGCCATATATTTGAGTAATTTTTTCTTGAAATGGCATCACGAGTTTTGAATATCCATCAGACATCTCAACTACTTCAATTCCCATCAATTTCCAAATCGGTGGTGGTGGAAATGGCAGCTTAATCTCTCTATCTTCACTCATTGTTTATCACCCCTATTTATTTATTTTCATTCATATCAAACCTGCACATTATAGAAATCTAACCTCTTCTATCCTTTGATATTTTCCCGATTGTTTATAAAATGCTGACTTATAATACTTTGGAAACCACATTTTGAAATACAAAAGAATTTACCCTTGAAAATAAATTTAACACTTAGCATCTCTTACGATATGCCATATGAAACCGATTAATAATAGACTTAGGAACTTCATAGAGAATCTAGCTGAGCTTCATTTGCCACCTAATGTACGCAGAAGATGTAGCGGTGCCCTTAAGGTCTCCATCATAATCGCGGCTGGAAGCCGCTCCTACTGCAAGACAATGAAAAGGATTTTATTGGCCTTCCAAAAATTGCGTTAAGAAAATCAGACACGTAGACGTTAAAAAAAATTTGCGGATTGGGGTTGAATCCAAATTTCTTAGTCGGAGTGGATGATTTTTAGCTAAATTTTTGGGCAGCCTTGATTTTTGTTTCTTTGTATCAAGACAAAGAAAAAGAAGAAACTTATCATAGATCCCCAATAACGCTTATGCCCAGATGATTCCCCGATAAATAATTTCGAGGGGAAGTTCATTGGGAAACGTGTGAATGAAACAGGAGAAGATATAGCACAATAGCATCTACTATTACAGGACGAGAATGGAGGACTAAAGTCCTCCGCTACTGATCACAATGAAATATAATGGCGACCTTAAGGTCGCCATTATATTCGCGGCTGGAAGCCGCTCCTACCGTATTTGTTTATTCGATCCTTAATTATCGTCTAGCTAATCCTCTAATTCATTTGGGATTAGACTCATCTGAATATTCCTCTGAAAGCATTACTGTAATGCAGGGCTTTCGATCATAAGCATCTATGGGACCCACATGGGATAATAGCATAATATTTTCCCGCTCATTACTCCTTTCAATAAGAACATTAAAATAAATAACATTTGATTTGCTTGACTGACGATGCACCCTTAATACATAAACGAGATTATTGAGAACATACCACAACCTCTTTTTTTCCTTCTCACCTATACTCACATCTTTCCGCTCCCAACATATACACCTATCCCACACCGCTTGTGTGACGAATACAGGGAATATGAGACCAGCTTGCTTAGCAAATTCGGAGACATCTATCTGCAAACCCTCCTCGACAAAATTCTTTCTGGATGACTTTTTGCCAGTCAAAATTAACAACTCTTCTACTTAAATTTACCTTGAGAATTTCCCGTAGCTCCCTGCGGGGAGCTTCAATCTCATAGCGCTAATTTATTATTAATAATACTCAAATTCTTATGCATTTTGAAAGATAGCTAATCAAAATGCATTTCAATTCACGGTCTCTAGTTTTTGACGATCACATCGATAACCTTCGACTCTCCCTAGCGAAAAGGCTGAAGACTGCAAAGCCTAATAAACATACCATCGCAATCATTTTAAACATAAAATGAAAACCGTAATACTCTGCAACCAAACCATATATGAACAAACCTAACATTCCACCTAGTGTAAACGCTACACTGCAAATCGAAAATGCCTTACCTCGGTCATTTACAGGTGTAAGATCAAGTACCAAAGCATAAAAAGATGGATACAAAAGTCCATGACTTAGGCCAAATAAGATACCTATTTTGGTAAAGTCGCCATCGTTTGAAGCATATCCTAACCATAAAATACTTAGTGAAAAAAAGAAAAGAGAAGGTATGATTGCCTTTTTTCTTCCGAACCTGTCCGGTATCCAACCACCGAATAGTCTTATTCCTAAAGCTGAAAGAGTATAGGAGATAAAGAAAAAGTGAAACGATTCAACATTAATTCCTTTCGAGAATACAGGGATAAAGGTGACAGTCGCAATAAAGCCAGAACCCGCAATCATTGTAGCCAGAACTGCAATAAAGACACCCCTTCTAAAGATGGTTCTTAAGAAACTCCCCTGCTCTATACCTGTATGCGATAGCCTCCTAGGCTCCCTTATAAAAAGTGAAACCAAAAACGATAGAAATCCAAACATAAATACCAATATGAAGAAGATCCTGAAACTGTATGACTCAACTATCAATTTCCCTGCAAATGGGGCAAGTGCATAGTTTATTATCGTAAATACTCCAAAAAGACCGAGTGCCTGTGCCCTTTTCGAAATTGGACTAACGTCTACTACAAGAGTACCGGCAGAAATAAAACACAACGAAAATGCGGCTCCTTGAACAAACCTTAAAAGTGGATACAAAAAATTCAGAGTACCAAGAAAAGCAAAGGGAAGAGTTGTTAGTGACATTAAAAGACCGCCTACCGCTAGAAAATTCCTTTTTCCAAATCTATCTACGACTACACCAACGGCAGGTGTTGTAAATATAGTACTGACCCCGGTTATCCCCATTATAAAGCCTATCGTTGAAGCGCCTCCCCCGAGCTCTTCGATTCTAATAGGTAAAAGAATAAATGCATGAAAGTTGAAGAAGAAAATAAATGCAGCAAGCGTTGTTAGAATAAAATTCCGGTTTAGTAATGACTTGTTTTCATCTATATCAGTTTCATTTATTTGGCTCGGTATTTTACCCATAACAACTATAATGATGGAAAAACTTCGGATACTACTTTTTCAATGACATATACGATAACCTGATGTATATTAAAGACTAATTGGATCAGGTTGAAAACCCCGAAAAAAATCTTTCAAGACTCAGTGTAAAATGACCATTCTCAACCAATATCCAACATACTCAAGAGTAATTGATTCATGGGCCCTTTATCATTGGGCAAACAACGCCTTCGCTACCACAATAATGGCTGCAATATTACCAGTTTATTACAGCCATGTAGCCGCATCCACATTAACCGCAAATAAAGCCACAGCCTATTGGGGCTACACGAACTCTATTGCACTGCTAATATCTGCGTTACTAGCCCCGATTCTAGGCGCCATTGCTAACATATTCGGGCTTAGGAAAAGATTGCTTCTGGTGTTTGCCGCCGTTGGAATTCTATTTACGGCAACCCTCTATTTCGTAAAAACAGGCGATTGGTTAATGGCTTCAATATTCTTCATAATAGGTAACATAGGGTTTTCACTTTCAGATGAGTTCCATAATTCCTTATTGCCACACGTCTCAAAACCCGATGATATGGACAGAGTTTCAACGCGCGGTTATGCAGTGGGCTACCTTGGAGGTGGAATACTACTTGCTATCAATGTGGCAATGATAAAATTCATGTCGGATAAGGAGCTTGCATCCCGTCTTGCATTCCTGAGTGTATCAATTTGGTGGGCTGTATTTACCATCCCCCTTATCTTGAATGTAAAAGAGCCTTCAAAAACTGACTTGGGAATTTCAGAAACTAACCCGTTAAAAGCTGGATACAAGCTTTTGAACACAACGTTCCACGAATTAAAGCGCTACCGTCAATTAATGTTTTTCCTCTTTGCTTTTTGGGTTTATAACGACGGGATTGGTACCATAATAAAAATGGCAGCTATATATGGTGCTGAAATTGGGATTGATAGAAATACACTGATCGGAGCTCTCCTGATGACTGTCCTAGTAGGAGTACCTTTTTCATATGGTTTCGGATATCTTGCTAAGCATGTAAGAACTAAAGAATGTATATATTTGGGGTTGTTCGTTTACATTTTAATTTCTATCGGTGCGTATTTTATGTCTAAGCCAATTCATTTTTGGATTCTAGCCTTTATGGTCGGCACCGTGCAGGGGGGCACGCAGGCATTGAGCCGGTCATTTTTCGGATCAATGATACCCACAAGGCGAAAACTGGTGAGTTCTTTGGATTTTACGGGATGAGTTCTAGAATCGGTGGATTTATCGGACCCCTGGTCTTTGCGGTTGTTACTCAACTTACAGGAACTAGTCGATTCAGCATACTTTCTATAGGTACATTCTTCGTCGTAGGTGGACTCCTATTGAGTCGAGTGGATGAAAAAGAAGGCATTAGGGTAGCCAAGGAAGAAGATGCAGCAACAGCCATCACCTAATGCCTATTGATGAACCTCTCGAAATAATATAATACATTAAACAGGACGAAACTCCTTGCACCAAGCTGGGTGTTAAAATATAAACTGAAAGTCTCAGTTGCTGCGAGGAGTACTTCGGCAAGCTCAGCACAGGTTACGCGACGAAGCAATCTCTGTGTTAAGTTGGAGATCGCTTCATTTCACTCACGATGACAAAAATGGGAGATTGCTTCACGGAGTCTATACTGAGTTAATCGAAGTGTTCGCATTGTATATGTTAAATAATTCGAAGACACTTTCTTAGACCTTCAATGAATCTTATCTCTAAACCTTTTAGAGCAAAAATGGTTTAAACGGGCATTCAAAAAATTGCCAAAATCAATTCCGAAAGCGTTAAAAAAAGATTTAGGGTTGGGGCTGAATTAAATATTTTTAGCTGTAGGAATTGATTTAATAAATCCTAATTTTTTGACAGCCCTTGATTTTTGTTACTTTGTATCAAGACAAAGTAAAATAATTTAAGAATTACAAATTATGTCCCCGAATTACATAACATCTAAAGCAATGATAGGACGGAGGAAACCTTGTAGCAATCTACAGGGAATTGTCTAGTGAGCTATCATTAAGAGCCATGAAATCTAAGCGGAATATACTATTTCTCCACCAACTATAGTATATTCAACATGTCCAGTAAGTTTCCAGCCATGGAACGGAGAATTTTTTCCCTTTGATCGAAATTTCATCCTATCAACGGTAAAAGCTTTTTCAGTATCGAAGATCACGAGATCGGCCTTGGCTCCGACCATCAGGGTTCCTCGATCTATGTTAACTATTTGAGCTGGATTAAAAGTTAGTTTCTCGATAAGCTGGTTTAGAGTTAATACACCCTCAGTAACCAGTTTTAATGAAATGGGAAGTGCGGTCTCTAGCCCTGAAATACCAAAAGGTGCGAGATCAAACTCTACCTTTTTCTCGTCCTCGCTATGCGGTGCGTGATCGGTCGCTATCGCGTCTATTGTGCCATCTTTAAGTCCATCTCTTATAAATTCTACGTCTTCCGCCGTCCTAATGGGGGGATTTACTTTAGCATTTGTATCATATCCGAGAACGGCCTCATCCGTCAACATAACATGATGAGGTGTTGCTTCGGCAGTTACTCTAATTCCACGGGCCTTTGCTTCTCTAATTAACCTTACAGAACCAGCCGTAGAAACATGGGCTATATGTAAATGGACGCCGGTAAGCTCGGCAAGTGTAATATCTCGAGCAACTATAACTTCTTCAGATGCATTTGGAATACCGCCTAGACCAAGCTTATTTGAAAAAAATCCCTCATTCATAACCCCGTTTCCAGAAAGGTTTTTATCTTCCGCATGGGAAATAACAGGAATATTAAAAGGCCTAACATATTCCATAGCGTGCCTCATCACCTTTGAATTCATTACCGGCATTCCATCATCTGATATTCCCACACAACCTGCCTCAAACATCTCACCTATCTGCGCTAGGCTTTCTCCCTTCTCACCCTTGGTAATTGCACCTATAGGAAAAACATTAACAATACCCTCTTTACGAGCCTTAAGAAGTATATATTCCGTAACAGAAGCATTGTCATTTATTGGATTTGTATTTGGCATACATACAAGCGAGGTAAAACCCCCGGCTGCCCCGGCCTCACACCCGGTTCTAATTGTTTCCTTATGTTCGTATCCCGGCTCCCTTAAGTGGACATGCATATCAATAAATCCTGGAGAGACTGTTTTCCCAGAAGCATCAATGAGATTGATTTTTTTATCCTTTTCTAATTTTTTAGTTTCGGCAGGATAACTACTAATCTTCCCTTCTTCTATAAGGATGTTCTCTACTCTATCAATATTCCTGGAAGGATCAATTATGCGCCCAGACTTTATCAGTAACTTCATACATTTCTTCCTCCAGACGCAACAAGATAAAGCATGGCCATTCTTACCGCAATACCATTTGAAACTTGATCTAATATAACAGAATTAACATCGTCTGCTACTTCAGAAGATAATTCAACTCCTCTATTAATCGGTCCCGGATGCATAACGCTCACATCATCCTTTGCAATCCTCAATTTCTCGCGACTCAGGCCATAGAACTTGGAATACTCTCTCAGTGAAGGAAAGTATTCAGATCCCTGTCTCTCCATTTGTATACGTAGCATTATCACAACATCTGCGTCTTTCAAGGCTTCCTCTAATGTGTAAAACACTTTTACATCCATGTACTCGATTTCTTTGGGTATAAGAGTTGCGGGACCTACAACTCTGACTTCCGCACCTAGCCTAAGAAATCCCCAGATATTTGATCTCGCAACCCTGCTGTGCCTTATATCTCCTACTATAACTACTACAAGTCCACCGATTTCCCCTTTTATTTCTCGGATTGTAAACAAATCCAGTAGTGCCTGGCTTGGGTGCTCGTGAGAACCATCGCCTGCATTGATTATTGAGGAGTGAAGCTCTTTTGCCAACAACCATGGTGCACCAGACATAGAATGCCTAATTACAATTACTCCTGCACCCATGGCTTCCAAGTTTCTAGCAGTATCAAGTAGCGTTTCGCCCTTTATTACACTACTCTGACTTAAGGTAAAATTTAAAACATCTGCACTAAGCCTTTTCTCAGCAATTTCAAAAGAAGACCTTGTCCTTGTGCTTGGTTCAAAAAATAAATTGACAACAGTCGTACCCTTAAGCGCAGGGACTTTTTTAACATCGCGCTCCGATACTTCCTTCATCGAAGCAGCAGTATCTAGAACGAGGTTAATTTCCCGGGCATCGAGTTCTTCAAGTCCAAGTATATGTTTTCGCTGAAAAACCATGTTTATTCCTGACTTACGACTACCGCATCAGTCCCATCAGTCTCACTTAGAAGAACTTTAACCTTCTCACCAGTGTTGGTATCTATTCTGTTCCCCGTATAATCAGCCTGTATAGGCAATTCCCTATGGCCCCTATCTACAAGAACCGCAAGTTGGATAATGGAAGGCCTTCCAAAATCCATAATCGCCTCTATAGCCGCCCTAGAAGTTCTTCCTGTAAAGATCACATCGTCCACAAGAATTACGCTCTTTTTGTCAACTGTAAAAGGTATGTCAGTTTTTTTTAGTTCCGGCCACTCATCCTTTATTCCAAGATCATCCCTGTAGAGGCTAATATCAAGTGTTCCAAGCGGAGGCTTAATTCCAGTTTTCTTTTCAATCTGATCTGCCAATCTTCTTGCAAGGTGAATCCCACGCGTTCTAATTCCCACTATCACCAGCTTATTTGCATCCGGATTTCTTTCGAGTATTTCTCTCGTGATTCGAGTAACAGTCTCTGTCATTGTTTCAGAATTCATCAAAACCTTTCCAGCCATATTATGAATCAGTCGTAAACGCTCTTGACCACTCCTTCACAATCATAAGAAAAAAAGAATACCTTTGTATATCTGTCTAAAAAGTTTGCTCGATCCCTATAGTTGATCGTAATTATCACAGATTCATCTGTTACGTCTACAAAATATTTTCTCTTCGCTTTAGGTATACCAATTTTTGTCAGATCTTCAGAAATCCTCATCGAAACCCATCTCTTTCCATACTTATGATACTTATCAATATTCTCCTCACACACACCCCTGATACCCATAATCCCTTTATAATATATAGGGCCCACTTTAAACCCTAAATATAAAACCACTGCAAGTATTATGAACCAAAATATGGCCTTGACGCTCACCTTAGTTCTTTCGCCAAAAACATTGGATATATATTTTAATCAATTAGAGAAAGAATCCTGTTCCATCTAACTTTGTTTAACATATTTTGATTATCAAAGTCCCATGACCAATGGGTTATAAAGGCCTTACCTGCAATATTTTTTACTGGAACAAATCCCCAAAATCTACTATCTTGGCTATTGTCACGATTGTCTCCCATCACGAAAACATGTCCTGGAGGAACCTCGACAGGTAGTTTACCCTTTTGTGTATATTCACGATCTTTTTCATATATAACAATATGCTGATCACCAAACAAATCTTCTTCATATCTATCATATTGCCTTCCAAATCTATCGTCAATGAAGTCACCCTCGTAGCTAAGAGGAATTTCCTCACCATTTATAACCAGGTTTCTGCCGTTAATATCTATTTTATCACCAGGTATTCCCACTATTCGTTTGATATAATGCACGCCAATTTTTGATGGGTCATTTTCACCGTTTGGATAAGCAAATACAATCACATCACCTCGTTTTAGGTCTCTGATTGGAAAAATAATCTCATCTGTAAACGGAATTTTTGAACCGTAAGCAAATTTACTTACCAATAGATGATCACCAACCAGTAGAGTGGGTATCATAGAACCCGAAGGAATTTTAAAGGGCTGGACGATAAATGTCCTAATTAGAAGTGCTAAAACAACTGCGACAATAAGTGCTTCAACATTCTGCCTAAGTTTAGATTTACTAAACTTAGACAAATGATCTTTACTAATACTTTCAAGTTCTTGTGTCTTTGAAATCAGCTCAGATGAATTTCCATCACTAAGCGCTATTTCCATCTGGCCAAGCTTTTCCTTGATAACCTCTGCTGCCTCAGGCTGAATTTTTGACCTATTTTTTGAAAAAAGAAACTTAGTCCTAGAAAATGCCTCTTTTGCGCTTTTCTTGACTTTATTTTCCTTTGACCAAAAGCTTAACATCTTAAGGCATTGAGTATATATGGGTAAAAGTTATGTTTCAACACAGGAAATTGAAATTCAATCCATCCCTACTGTTGAAAACAGCTATATAAATTATCAGTTCCTTATATTTCATCTCCCCCAACTACCCTCTCTACCGATAATACGCCTTCGACCTTTTTTATAGACTTCATTACATTTTCAAGTTGCTCGAGATCAGAAACGACTATATCAAATGTCCCAATAGCACTTTCAACGTCCGTTGAATGCATTTCAGCCTTGGAAATATTTATCTCCGAAGTTGATATTGAGCTTGTAATGTTTGTCAAAATACCGGGACGGTCCGTACATGTGACTAAAATTTTAGCCGGCCTAAATCCTTTATAACTCTTATCCCACTCCACCTCTATTCTTCTTAAAGGATCTACATCCAAGAGTTGTGGACAGTCATTTTTATGAATAGTTATACCCCGACCTCGTGTTATATAACCTAGGATCTCCTCTCCGGGCAGAGGTGAACAACACCGAGCAAACTTTATCATAACATCATCATATCCCCTAACCAACACTCCACCCTCTGTCGAGCGGGTTATAGTTTTTATGATTTTATCAATTCTAGATTCTTTTTCTGGGGGTTGCTCCAACTCAGATTCAGGGACTATACGTTTTAAGAGATCCACCACGGAGACCTTTCCAAAACCAACTGCAAGAAAAAACTCTTCAACATCCTTAAACTTGAGTTCCGAAAGAGCTTTATCTAATTCCCGTTTCTTCAGCATCTTTTGAAAATCCAGACCGTGCTGCTTAAATTTTCTCTCGCTTATTGATTTCCCTACAAGCTTTGACTGTTTGGTCTCTTCGCTTCTTAACCAAGAACGAATTTTGTTTTTTGCTCTCGTTGATGCTACAAATTTGAGCCAATCACGGTTGGGATATTTATCTGAAGTGGTAATGATTTCAACTGTATCACCGCTACGTAGTTTATAATCGAGAGGTACAAGCTTACCATTAACCATGGCCCTCGTGCATTTATTGCCAATTTCCGTATGTATAGTGTATGCAAAATCCACAGGGGTCGCTCCGATTGGAAGTTCTTTCAGATCACCCTTTGGTGTGAACGCATAAACTACATCAGAAATCAATTCCCCTTTTATAGCCTCTAAAAACTCTTTTGGATCCTTAATATCCTTCCACTCAAGAAGTTGTCTAAGAGTACCATATACCTTATAACTCTCGTCACTCTCAATCTTACCTTCCTTGTATTTCCAATGGGCAGCTACCCCATACTCTGCAATCTCATGCATCCTACGAGTCCTAATTTGTATCTCCATCCTTTCACCATATGGACCGATAACAGTGGTGTGAAGAGCTTGATAACTATTTACCTTTGGAAGAGCTATAAAATCTTTAAACCTGCCAGGCACTGGCTTCCAAGTCGAATGTACAGCACCTAACGCCTCATAACAATCCCTTAATGAACTCGTAATAATCCTGAATGCAATTACATCGAATACCTTATCAAACTCAAGATTTTGGACCTTCATCTTATTATAGATCCCATATATATGCTTAAATCTACCGGTGATTTCAGCCTTTATTCCAAACTCTTCAAGCCTTTTATCAATAATGCCTTTAACCTCATCAACATATTTCACCCATTCCTTTTTCTTACTTTCTATTAGTTTGAATAAACGCTCATATTCCTCATTGTTTAAGAATCGAAATGACAAGTCCTCGAGTTCGGTCCTAACCCAGTATATTCCAAACCTATGTGCTAAGGGAGCATAAATCTCAAATGTCTCTTTAGCTATTCTCTTCCTACGATCATCACCCAAAAATTCTAATGTTCTCATGTTGTGAAGCCTGTCCGCAAGCTTTATGAGTACGACTCGAATGTCCTTCGCGGTAGCAAGAATCAGTTTTCTGAAGCTTTCTGCCTGTTCATCAATCTTTGATGTGTAAGGAAGTTGGCTAATTTTAGTTACACCATCGACAAGAAATGAAATTTCCTTGCCAAAAAGAGATTCAATTTCATCAAGGGAGGTAAGCGTATCCTCCACTGTATCGTGCAACAGACCAGTTACTACAGACGAAACATCTAGCTTCATATCCGCAATAATTCCTGTTACCTCGAGTGGATGACTGAGATATGGTTCACCCGAGCTCCTCTTTTGACCTGCATGCACCTTTGCCGAATAGACATATGCTCTTTTTATATACTCCCTATCATTTTCAGGAAGATGAAGGTAAGAATTTAATTTTTCTACAATGTCGTTTAATCTTATCAAAACTTATCCGCTAAATATTTATTTTAGAAGAATTCAAGATTCTTTCTCTTCGACACCTCTCAGCCACTATAATAGCACTCAGATGTTCTATAGCTTCATTTAAGGAATCATTAATTATAATATAATCATAATTTCTAATTTCGTTCATCTCTTTTTTCGCATCATCCAGTCTTTTATCAATTTCTGCTAATTCCTCTGTTTTTCTTTCAACGAGTCTTTGTTTCAAAATATCAAGTGAAGATGGTATGACAAAAATGCAAATACCCTCACTGAATTTTGTTCTAAGGCTACTCGCACCCTGGACATCTATATCAAAAATTAGATCCACACCTGAACTTTCTGCCAGCTCAATGTACTCAACAGGGGTACCATATCGATATCCGTGCACAAGAGCCCATTCTGATAAGCTATCATTCTCTATTAATTGATCGAACTCTTCATCGGTAACGAATTTGTAGTCAATACCATTTATTTCACCTTCCCTCTGCCTCCTAGTAGTATAAGAAACCACAAACTTTAAGTTATCTAGTCTTTCTATAACATTCTTAGAAAGTGTGGTTTTGCCACTTCCTGACGGACCAGAGACTATGAAGAGATTACCTTTTAGCATATTTTTATTGAAAGAATTTATAGAAGAACAACTCTCTCCCAAATCATTTAATATTCTAGACGTTGTCCAAAAAAACAGTGTGGATTTATATTTTTGTGAAGGTCTATTTTAAGCTCATAGATTAATTAAATCTTAGTGACTTTCCCCTTACAATAAATCCGTGTAGAGAATAGCTTTTATATATTATTTTAGGTCACTTATAATAAATTTGCAATTAATTATTTATTAATTTCCTTCTCTTCCAACCTCTCTACTACTTTTTTTACATCTTGACATTTACTCTTGTGGAGAACCAAAATCGCATCATCTGTTTCCACCACAACCAGATCCTTAACACCAACTGCAGCTATTAACCTCTTATCACCAATAAATAGAGAGGAAGAAGAACCGATTGAGATACATTTGCCAAGATTAATATTTTCGAAATCATTGGATCTTAGAAATTCATCCAGAGACTGCCAGCTGCCAATATCACTCCAAGAAAACTCCGTCGGGATTACAACACTATTTTTAGTTTTTTCGAGAATGAGTTTGTCTATAGAACCGCCTTCTATCTTCTCATAGAATTCGACAAGTCCTTTGTCGTCATCCGGATTTTCGATTGCATTGGAGATTCCTCTAAAATATCTAAACCAACCCGGAAGAATTTCTGAATATTCTTTTATGATTTTTGATGATTTCCAAATGAATATTCCACTATTCCAATAATACCCCCCTTCAGCTTTATAACCCTTTGCAGCCCTTAAACTAGGCTTTTCGGTAAATTTGGAGACCCTTTTCCCAACAAACCTCTTTGATGAATGAAGTATTTCAGGGGATTCCTTTATGTAGCCATATCCCGTTTCCGGTCTTGTCGGCCTTATACCGAGTGTAACAAGCGGATATTCTCCATTAGGCAGCTTGGTGTTTGCCACGACCTCGGCGTAAAGGATTACTTCCCTAAATTCACTTTCGTCACCAATCGCATGGTCGGCCGGAAGAACCACTAATGTAGATTTCGGGTTAATTTTACTTATTTTTAGAGTTCCAAGGGCAATACATGGGGCAGTGTTTTTACCTATGGGTTCAATAATAATATTTTCCATAGGTAATTCAGGTAAATGCTTTCGGGTTTCTCGAACGTACCTTTCTACGGTAACGATAAATATTTTTTCAATTGGTATAAGCGGCAGAATTCTGTCAACGGTCAGCCTTATAAAAGATTTTCCGCCAATCAGCTTAAGAAATTGCTTTGGCCGATCGCTTTTACTAAGGGGCCAAAACCTTTTCCCTTCGCCACCAGCCATTATGAGGGCATATAGGTTCATTCCCTAATTCTAAACCCGGCTTCGTCTTTTCTCAATTTATCAGTTCATAACTTAGAAATGAAATTATTCTAACAAAACTAAAAAATAGCAATTAAACTTAAATTATTTAATTCTTAAGTTCAATGTTGCGGAATTAATGAACATGCAAAGAATTATATATTTGGCACTCACAATCAATCTATTGTTATTACCCGATCTTACTTTCGCGGCCAAACTTTACAAATGGGTCGATAAAGATGGTGTAGTTCATATGACGGATAAACCCGAAGAAATCCCTGAGGAGCACTCAGGAGATATTGAGGAATTTGATATTGAAAGAGCGGATTATAAATCCATGATAGCGAATTTTTGGAAAAATGTAAGGAAACAGAAGGAAAACATTATATTTTCAATAATTCTATTAATTTTATTTATATTTGAGTTTAAATCTTTTAAACACCTAAAATCAAGATATTTTGAAAAGAGAAAGAAGAAACTACTTTATACTCTTGATAAATCAGGTATTGACGACATGAGTAGAGATGAATTCAGAGTATATATCATAAAATTATTGGAAGCTCAGGGCTTTAGTACACAATCAATAGACGAAGGACAAATATATCGGGGAATTAGGCTAATCGCAGAAAAAAATAAGACCAAATTTCTTGTTCATATAATCCCCGATATTGATTTAGGCTCGATTCTCGCTGTCAATGAAGTAGAAAGGGAAAAACACCGCTATGGTTGCACGAAATCAATGCTCATTACAAAACACTACTTCGCTGAAGACACGATTGAATCAACTAATGAGAACGGATGTGAACTGGTTGATAGAGATATTCTTGCTGAGTGGATCTTTAATGCAAAGAAATTATTCACATAAAATAGTTTTGGAATTTAAAGAAAAGTTATCGGTATTTAATACAAGTCGTTAATAATGAATTTTATCTAACCAAATCATTAATTATTTAGAAAAAAACAATTATCTTTAATTGGGGTCATTAAAGGAATTTTCCCTCCTCTTTATGGAGACCTTAAGGTCTGCGCTACATTTTAATGATTCCTTCTGTAGCAGAGGACTTTAGTCCTCCATTCTATGTCATCCCCGAATAACTTTATCGTATTGAAATTTACGATACGAAAAAATGGGGACAGACCGCGGAGATACAGCCCCCATTTTTTCTGATTTTCGAGAAATTTAATATTACAGATTTCCCTTCTTCGCTTCACTTATTATATAATCTGACGCCCTCAATGCGATTGAATGAATTGTGAGTGATGGACTATCACCTCCACCCTGAGTGACAAAACAACTGCTGTCAATAACAAAAAGGTTCTTGACGTCATGACTCTGGCAATATGGATTTAAAACGGATTTACTAGGATTAGTCCCCATTCTACATGTCCCGCCCATATGGGAGACAAGGCTCAGATCATAGGAGCTAAATTGTCTGACACTGTCAGCCGCTCCGGCTGCCGCTACTATCTCATAACATTCTTTTTGCATAAAAGACAGCATCTCAAGATCATTACTGCTCAGTTTGGTCGTAATCTTTGCAACCGGTATGCCATAATAGTCTTTCTTCTGGGAATCAATTGTTATTTGATTCCCTTCATTCGGCAACTGTTCTCCTATTGCAAAAACATTAATCGCATGACCAAAATACTTTCTCATGAATTCCTTATGCTCTCTACCCCAACCTGGAGCTAACCTTTTTGCATAACTTGCTGGCCCCAATAGATCTAAAGCGGAAACCCCAAACACTACGCCACCAATAAATCCATTTTCCTTTCTTGGCTCGTTATAATCCCAGGCACGGCTATCTATCTGTAGTCCCTTATAGGCATGTATCTGCTCGGTGAAAAGAACCGTATTACAATAGATAATCGTTTCCATAAAATTCTTTCCCACCAAGCCACTGCTATTTGCGAGTCCGTTAGGAAATAGTGACGACTTCGAATTTAAAAGCAGCCTTGGAGATTCGAGGGCGCTTGCCGAAACAACGAGAATCCTGGCTTTTTGCCTCTTCTCTAACTTCTGAGAATCATAGTATATAACCCCATCAACTTTGCCGCTATTATCTAGACTGACTTCGCGCACTACCGAATTCGGTCGGACTTCGACATTGCCGGTAGCCTCGGCTTTTGGGATCAACGTAATGTCCATACTCCCCTTAGACCTCATCATGCATCCTAGAAAACACCCATTACAGTAATTGCAGGCAGGTCGGCCCTCAAAAGGCCTTGAGACAATATTAAGCGAATTTGGCCAAAGATGGAGACCAAGTTTATCGAAACCAACTTTTACCCTCTTACTGGCGCAACTAAGCTCATGTGGAGGATTTGGGAACGGTCCCCTTGGGGGTTTAAATGGGTTCCCATCCAAACCAGAAACTCCTAGAAAATCCTCCGCTTTCTTATAATATGGTTTTAGATCATCGTATTTAATTGGCCAGTCATCGGCTACGCCGTACAATGACCTGGTATTAAAACCGAAAGGTGAAAAGCGATGCGCCTCTCCCTGGTAATGCAGGGTTGTACCCCCTACCCCCTTTGCCCTATCGATATGTGGGGGTCTTCTCCTATTAGTAATATTGAAGAATCCTCTATCCTTGATTTCTGAACGTAGTTGTCCATAAGCAGGGTTTAGTTTTTCTGGAGTCCCGTATGTATAGAGATCTTTTTGCCTGCCATGTTTCGGATCTATAAATGGTTGAGGATAAGGGTACTGTTCCCAGTCCTTCTGGTTCAGATGGTATTCCATCGGGTTATAACGCGGACCCGCTTCGAGAACTACGACCGAAAAACCAGCCTTACCAAGGGCGTATGCCACAGGCGAACCGCCTGCTCCCGAACCTATTATACAAACGTCAATTTCTTTTTCATTACTCATAATTACTTAAGAACACTTATAATAATCGGGAAATCCAGACCACTGGGGAGGTCCATGATAGCCAACAACCCTCCACCCTAATTCACCTGAATAGAACAAATCAATGGTTTTGTCCTTTATATTACTAAAGAATATTATCGCAATGGGGATATTCCCATACGCTGTTGCAAGCTTATCTCCCTTAGCGGTGAAGAATTTTGTATGGTCTGCTATATTTAGGATTTCAATCTTTTCATCTTGAGTTAAATCGAGAAAACTATTTTTTTTATAAAGCTCCCTTGCCATATAACCCAACCAATCTATCCCGCCTGTATATATTTCCTGCAAGTAATCGCTACCCGAGACAATATTATCAAGTTCAAAAACCACCCCCGCTTCTCTTGCCCCCGGCCCTCCATCAGTGGGGATTATTAAGGATATAACTTCTTCAATAATCGCTGACTGATTAGGATTAAAGAACTTAAATTTATGATTACCGAGATTTTTTGAGCCAATCCGGTCCTCATTCTTTTCATTACTACATGATAAAAAAGTTGATACCGGTATCAGTGTTGAATATAGAGAGAAAGACGTTATAACCCCAATGAATTTTCTTCTGGTAAATTGACCAGAGTCATTATTTCTAGCCATGATTGTTCTGTGTCATGATTATAAATTAACAGTCCCATATGTTCAATACAAATAATTAGAAAATAGGTAGAAAATAGAATAAAAATAAATAAAAATAGGGACAGACGCTATTTTCTTGACAATTAAATACATGGGAACTACTATAGGGTTATGCCAAGAACCGCAAGAATAGTTGTGCCAAACTACCCCTATCACATTACTCAAAGAGGAAATTATCAGCAGAATATCTTTGTAGATGAAGCGGACAGATTAAAATACGTAACTTGGATAAAGGAATACAGCAAAAAACATAACCTTGCTTTATTAGCCTATTGCTTAATGGATAACCATGTTCATTTTATAGTCATCCCTGGGGAGGAAAAATCCCTATCTAGGGTATTTAGCATAGTACATATGAGATATTCACAATATTTTAATAAGAAGAGGAAATTATCAGGCCATTTGTGGAAAGGCCGCTTCTATTCTTGTATATTAGACGAAGTACATTTAATGGCAGCCCTAAGGTATGTGGAAAATAACCCTGTTAGAGCAAGATTGGTAAAAAAGGCATGGGAGCGGAAATGGGGCAGTGCAGCACATCATACTGGCAGATCAAAAGATTTTCTGGATTTAGAAGACGTAGAGAATATGGTGGATATGGGAGAAAGTGGTTGGGACGAGTATTTAGAGTCTGACGAGATTGAAGACGAATTGGACAGAATAAGAAAACACACCATGTTGGAACGTCCTCTGGGAACTCCTAAGTTTTTTGAAGAAATCGATAGGAAGGTTGGTAGGGTAATAAAGGCTTTGCCTAGGAGGAGACCAAGGGAAAAGAAAAAAATAAATAGTGTCTGTCCCTATTTTTACTATTTTTAATGAAGAAATTTGACAAACCGGTACGAAAAATAAAAACGGTCAGAGAACCCCTAGGGATAAAAACTATCCCTGAAATGATTGAAAACAGCACTCAACTATACAAGGATAGAACAGCGTTTTTAATACCAAGAAACAATAGCCTTTACGAATTAAGCTTTAACCAAGTTTTCGAATCGGTCACTCGTCTAGGCAGGCACTTGAACGAGCTAGGGCTCAGCAAAGGTGACAACATAGCAATCCTTGGAGACAATAGACCGGAATGGGGCATCTCGTACTTTTCTGTAGCCTGGATTGGTGCAGTAGCTGTTCCACTCGATGCTAGGTCCTCCATTGAATCACATAAATTCATTCTAAGATATTCTTCTGTAAAAGCGATAATACTCTCCAGTTCATTTTTTTCAAAATTTCAATCATTTGTAGATGACCTTCAAGAACTACAACACATAGTTGTGATGGAAAACTTCGATGAGATTTTTAAAATGTATTCGAGTGGAATTGAAAAAGTTACTCCATCAGAGAACGATCTTTTACAAATTTTATTCACTTCCGGAACCACTGGTAATCCAAAAGGCGTGATGCTTACACATGGGAACATCATGTCAAACGTGGAAGACATATATAAGGTCATAGACCTTGGTCCCGAAGATCGAGCGTTCTCAGTGCTCCCAATCCATCACTCATATGAATGTACTTGTGGACTTGTAGGTCCCTTCTACAATGGATCGAGTGTATTTTACTCGAGAAGTTTAAAGCCAAGAGACATGCTTGAGGATTTATATATAGCTTCTCCAACAGTCTGGCTTAATGCTCCGCTTCTGCTCGAAAAGCTCTATATTAGAATATATAAAGAGTTATCAAATCAAAAAGGGCTCAAAAGATTAATAACAAGAACCCTACCTAATAAGCTCATTGGTAGAAAGATAAAGAAACAATTGGGACTTGATAGAATAAAATTCATAATCTGTGGAGGTGCGGCGCTTCCGAGCTGGGTGTCAAGTGGACTCGAGGGGTATGGATTTCCGATAATCCAGGGATATGGACTCTCTGAAACATCCCCCCTCATTAGCATCAATCCTCCATCGAATCCCAAAAACCAAAGCGTGGGAATGATAATAGAGAGTGACGAAGTTGAAATAAGGGATATTGATGAAGATGGAAACGGTGAGATAGTAGTCAGAGGACCAAACATAATGAAGGGATATTACAAAAATGAAACGGCGACAAAGGAGGTCTTACAGCCTGATGGATGGTTATGTACAGGCGATTTAGGATATTTTGACGACGACGGTTATCTATATGTAACAGGAAGGAAGAAATTCTTGATAGTTACCAGGGGAGGAAAAAATTTATTTCCAGAAGAGGTTGAAGAGAAATTAACAAAATCAACATTCATCGAAGAGGCTTTGGTGTTTAGTCCGGACGATAAGACCATTCAGGCATTAATCTATCCAAACATTGATGAAGTAAATGAAAGGTTAGGAGGGGTTGGAGAAGAAACATCTGACGAAAATGTTTGGAATCTAATAAGACTTGAAGTTAGAAAAATGAATAAAGATCTCGAAGCATATAAAAAGATAAGCAATTTTGCAATACGATTTGAAGAGTTTCCGAAAACCACAACTCGAAAGATTAAAAGACATCTATTCAAAGACATGAGTTTAAAGCCGGAAGAAAAAGTAATACGAGATTAATAATTTCACAACTTTATCTCGCACCTATTAAATGTAGTTAGAATCGAAATTATAAAAACGATTCTACAATACTGACTACTGAGATAGCCCAAATTTAGACGATACATCAACGATTCTATCAGGTGTTCCCAGTAGAATTATTGTGTCATTCGCAGAGATCTTTTGATCACCACCAGGATTAGGAAACCATATGCTATCAGTGCGTATAGCAAGAATTGTTACTCCGTAATTCTTCCTAAAACCAATCTCTGCGATTGACTTATTAACAAGTGATGAATCCTTAGTAACCCTTAAGGTACAGATTTCTACGTTAGAGAGATGAGTACTTAAATCTGAAAGAGAAGATCGGGATTTTGAAAGACTTCTAAACATCTCATAACCGTCTGACCTTACCTCATTGATGAACTTTTTAATCTCATCATCCGGAATTAAATATTTCATTAGTACCCTCGTGAAGATCTCAACTGATGTTTCAAATTCTTCGGGTATAACTTCATCTGCACCTAAATCAAAAAGTGGCTTCATTTCCTGCACAAATCTAGTACGGGTTATGATATGTATGTTTTTGTGAAGCTTCCTAGCAATTGAGGCAATTCTTCTAGTAGCGGCAGGGTCAGAGATTGCAATTACGATTACCCTTGCATCTGTAATTCCTACTAATTTGAGAACTGATTCCTGGGTTGCATCACCGTAATTAATGGGCTCTCCCTTTGCTTGCTCTTCCTTCACTGTATCGGGGTTCATATCAATTATTACATATGGAATACCCGCCACTTTTGCAGCGCGCGCCAAATTCCTACCATTAATTCCATGTCCAACAATGACTAGATGGTCTATTAAGGCTTCTTTTTTCTGAATAGATCCAAGCTCTTTTAGAGGATAAAGACCCGATCTAAGTCTCTCGGGCATAGGCAATCCGACCACAAAGTCTGAAATTCTCGGTGCTAACAATATGATAAAAGGAGTCGCTGCCATCGTTAGAACAGTAACTGATAAAAACATCTGATAAACTTCTACGTTAAGCAGTTCAAAATCAACACCGACCTTGGACAAAATAAATGAAAACTCACCTATCTGACAAAGCGCAAGCCCGACTAAAATAGCCGTACGTAATGGAAATCCGCTAATTATTACTGCTGAAGAAGCCGTAAAAACCTTAAGGACCAACACTCCTAATACAATTATGGCTATTAATAAGGGTTTTTGAACAATAAAACCGATATCCAACAACATACCGATTGAGACAAAAAAGAAACTCGTAAAGATATCTCGGAAAGGTAAAACATTGCTCAGCGCCTCATGACTGTATTCAGACTCCGATATGGTTAGACCGGCTAAGAAGGCTCCCATTGCAAGCGAAAGACCCAAGCTTGAAGTAAGCCATGCAACTGCTAAACAAATAACCAAAATACTCAATAAAAAAAGCTCTCTACTTCTAGTTCGAGTTATTTGATATAAAAGCCATGGCACAATCCATTTCGCACTGACAATTACTAGTAGAATTATTAAAACGCCCTTAACCAGAATAATTAATATGGAGGCGCCGATGTCATTGGAACTCCCTGAAAGTATGGGTGTTATCAAAATCATTGGCACAACAATGATGTCTTGGAATATTAAGATTCCGAGTGTTGTCCGTCCATGAGGGCTGTCAATTTCCGTCCTTTCCTGAAGTAGCTTGAGCACAATAGCAGTACTGCTAAGAGAAATTAAAAACCCAATAAACACCGCTTCACCGAGAGGCCTTCCAAACCCCTTGAGTACCAGAAATGTGATAAATATAGTTAGTAAAACCTGCGAGCCTCCACCAAGTAGTGCAGCTCTTTTTATCTGCAAAAGATTTTTAATTGAAAACTCAATGCCGATCGCAAAAAGCAACATCACCACACCAATTTCGGCTAGAATTTCTACTTCATTTACTGCCTTTACTAAACCAAGGGCATGTGGGCCTGCTATGATTCCAGTAAGCAAGAAGCCTAAAATTGTTGGTACACGAAGACGCGAAAATATGAAAATAACGGCAATAGATAATCCGAAAATTATCACAATTTGACTGAGTATCGGAATATTCATCTTGTTTTAGTGTTTTAACCTTTTACCTAACATCAAGATATTTAATAGTAATTTTTAAGGAACAAAAGCACGTCTTATAACAATAGTGTAGAAAACAAACTACATCAAACTATATTTACTTAATAATTGAGATTAACTGATAAAAAGAGGGGCTAAAGATAGATTTGATTTATAAAACTATAACTAAAGAAAAAAGCTATAACTCATGCTTCTTACGGTAACAATTACTAAATTGCCTAATTGGCATAGGTTTTTGCAGTTTTCACTACTTCTTCAGCACATCCCCAAGAGAGAGTGAACCCGGCCCCGCCATGGCCGTAATTATGTATGACTGAGCAATTATTATTAACGATTTCAAGCTCAAGACGTACCTCATTTCGGCCTGGTCGCAATCCTACCTTGTGTTCTAACACCTCTGCTTCGAGCAGAGAGGGCTCTAACTTCTGACAATGATGAAGTATAGTTTTTGCTGTTTCTTCATTAATTTCAGTGTTCCAATTATTTTCCTCTGCCGTTCCCCCCAAAATGCAATCATTACTACGAGGAACTATGTATGTTAAGTCTTTAATCGTACTTTCGTAATGATAGCAACGATTGATACCAGGGTTAGTTGTCCTTATAATTTGACCACGGATTGGGTACACCTCATTGTCTCCACAAATCTCATGAGCTCCAAGTCCCGAGCAATTAATAATCAGCATATTATCTGTGTATAATTCCTCTATCGATGATATCTTTTTATCCAACCTTTGGATTCTACCGCCCAAATCTTTAAATCGCTTAACAAGATACTTCATGTATATAGGTGTCTCAATTAGTGGAATCTCAACTAAATGTGCGTATTTAAACCCCTGTGGCATTTCTTCTTTACTTGCTCGGCGATAATTTGGTACCGCCTTTTCCCACCAAACATCATCCACATCATGATCGAAAAGTTCCATCAACTTTGTACGTGAAACGCCAGTACCTTCTATCCTAGTTAATTTCATAAATACATTGAAAGCGTGTTTGCCCCACTTTAGAACCTTACCCTCCGGATAAACTCTGAAGGGACTCCAATAGGCAGCGGCAATGTCGGAAGTAGTATTCGGCGGGATTGAGTAAGCAATAATTTTTACTCTGAAGTTCAATTCGAGTAGTCGGATTCCACATGTTAATCCAGATACACCACAACCTAACACTGTGACTTTCAATTTTTTTCTCCCTTTAATTCCAATAACATTTAAGATCCAATATAAAAGATCTATAGAACAGCAAGTAACAATTTAAATAATATTAATCATTAATCTTTGTTTCATTTCAAATCAATAACCCTGTAGCAAGCTCCAGGGTATGTTATTAAAATAATAACGTCACAATCGTCATTGCGAGTAATCCTGAGCTATGTCGAGGGCGACGAAGCAACCCACACACTGTCATCGCGAGTCTCAAACGAAGCGATCTCCCGCTATCTCTGGAGATTGCTTCACTCCGTTCGCAACGACAATTTCTAATAAACCCTGTTGCAAGCCACAGCGAATTTTCAAGTTAAACTTTTATATTTTATAATCAGTAATTATAGTTTATCTTAATTGCGACCTTAAACTTTTATTGTGAAGAGAAAAAATGTCAAAACAAGCTGATATTAACTTCAGAATTAAGTTGGATGAAAACTACACTCCCATATCTATAGATTGGGATGCCACAGATTCAGACATTGAAGGGTTGAAGCAGTGCAGTGCAGTAATGATATCAATCTGGGATCATGAAAAAAAGAACACACTTAGCATTGATCTATGGACAAAGGACATGACAGTTGAGGAAATAAATGTCCACTTCTTTCAGACTATAACGAAAATGGCTGAGACATACCAGAGAGCAACCAACAATAAAGATATTACTGAAATGATTAAGAGATTCGGTTCTGAGTTTGCAGATAAGGCTATAGAAGAGTATTCAAAAAATAAATAAGTTAAATTAGGAAATTATATTTATATCTCAAGTTATTTATTGATCAAACTTTCTAGGATCATTATTTAAATGCTTAGTAATTTGCTTCTTATCTTTTCAGTTGCTTTCTTGCTACTTTTTTCAAGTTGCGGAGCTTACGATACCGGTAAAGAGATTTTAGTGGATAAACCCTTTGACTCAGCAAGATCGAGACAAGATCTTTTAGATGCAAGAGAAAAAGTTAAGAAATCAAGAAGAGAATATGAGAATTGCTTAGAGAAAAACCGTGAAGACCCATCGAAATGTGAATCATACAAAAAGTCTTATGAAAAAGAGGTGGAAGACTATAGTTCCTTGCAATCAGAGTAAGAGTATTTATATGGTGCCGAAGGCGGGAGTCGAACCCGCACGCCCTCGCGGGCACTGCCCCCTCAAGACAGCGTATACATCCTCTATCCCCTTGCGTTCATTGGATTTATCCTCGGTTGATTTTCCACCGCTAACAAAATTATTTAAAAATTGATTTTCGAGAGTTTCTCTCAGGGTTTCATTTATCGGTATCTTCCTATCCTTGTCATTCTTAGTCTGCCTAACATGGATATGCCCGCATCTAGGTCAATCTCTTATACTGCTCCCCATTAAGAGCCTTGTAGAAATAAGAAAGTACACTAAAAGGGTATCAAAAGTGTACTGAAATAGTGGCTCAGAGCTCTTAGATTAAGAGGTTATTCTAAAGGACTATTCGGGGGGAGGGAGAGAGAGGGGCTTAAGAAACTATTTTTGATAGACTATTGACCGTGTACTACATTTATGTTAAAACTAAAATAATAGGAAATGAAAATGGAACGTGAAGGAAGAATAGTGAGACGCCTTAGAGCTAGAAGATTGAGAGCTATGAGAAGGATAGGAAAGGATAGAACTAAAATGAAACATTCAGATAGGTATCCCAAACTCCAATTGAGAATAGGAGATGATTTGTTAGGGAAACTAGAGAAGGAAATTGATAGATCAGGAATGAGTACCTCAGAAATTCTTAAGAAGGCATTAAGTGAATATTTTGATAGGAATGAGAATCAAAAATAAAAGAAGAGCTAGCAATCCCAGGATCGGAAATTTACTAGCTCCACTTTGCCTATTGGCATTCAACTGTAAAAGTTAAATTGAAAAACATTATACAAAAGCAATTGTAATACGCATTTCCCTTGCCGTTCTGATTATTCAGCTTGTGGAAATGCTCGATTCTGAAGCTCCAATATAGTAAAATACTTGAAAACAGTTAAAACAAATTACCTTCATTCAGCTCTTGAATACCGTACACCAGAAGAAGGGTATTATAAGAATAACACTTCACATTTAAACGCGGCTTGACATAAGGGGAGTAGTACCAACCCTGACCCACCAACTCATCCCAACTCGTAGTATACGATTGGCAAGAGCTATAATTTTTGAGATAGTAAAAACATAAAAGGTTTATGCATAAAATGGGATTATTTAACAATATTTTGAGTGGTATAATATAGGGTAACCTCTATGATATTTTAACAATTGCGGATTTCAGATGA
>JALLOG010000179.1 GCA_027717645.1 Desulfobacterota bacterium AH_259_B03_O07 | reverse complement strand
GTAGAATTAAAGATTTTTAGCTGTAGGAATTGATTTAATAAATCCTAATTTTTTGCCAGCCCTTGATTTTTGTTTCTCGTTTCATGCTGAGTTTATCGAAGTATGTATCAAGACAAAGAAAAAAAATAATGAAGCTCCGTGCAGCAAGCTGCGGGGTTTCTTCAAATTTGGAGAAAGTCCTTGCAGTCATTTGGAGGAGTATAACAACGAAGCAATCCAAAAAAGGAGATTGCTTCGCTCCGCTCGCAATGACAATACAGTGTATGCCCTGTAGCAAGCTACAGGGAATTCGCTAGTTAAAATGATTTACAACGGAGATTTGAGGGGTATATGAGTAAGCGAGAATAATTATGGGTGATTTGGCCATGATAACTGCAATACTCGAAGATATAGGAGAAATCGATTCTGGCAAAGAAAAAAAGGATGAGGGAAAAGAGAAGGAATAGGACGAAGACTAATTATTAAGATAAAAAGGGCTGCGTCCCCTTTAATTGTCGTAGTGTGTTTTACAATACCCTTTTGTTAATATGGGTAATCACATCCTTCAACTTTGCATTTTAAAATACCTTTAGTAAGACCATGTGGAACTCATAAAACCGTATTTGGATCGCCGTGTTTTTTCCAGCGATAATAATGTTTGGGGCAATAACCTTTACCTTTGTGTTTGTTAAAACATCCAGGTATAGAACACAATTTTTCTACTTTCTTTTTTGTCGTTTTAATTAATGGATCACCATGTCTTTGCAATCGTCCATAATGTTTTCTGCAAAAACCTTTACTTTCGTGTTTGTTGTCACAACTTGGAACGGAACATAAAGGTATTGGTTTTTTATATAATGGATCGCCGCGTCTTTGCAATCGTTTATAATGTTTTGTGCAATAACCTTTACTTTCGTGTTTGTTGTTACAACTTGGAACGGAACATAAACGTATTGGTTTTTTATATAATGGATCGCCGTGTTCTTGCAAACGTGTAAGATGCTTAGGACAATAACCTTTACTTGCGTGTTTGTTGTCACAACTTGGAACGGAACATAAACGTATTGGTTTTTTATATAATGGATCGCCGCGTCTTTGCAATCGTTTATAATGTTTTGTGCAATAACCTTTACTTTCGTGTTTGTTGTTACAACTTGGAACGGAACATAAACGTATTGGTTTTTTATATAATGGATCGCCGTGTTCTTGCAAACGTGTAAGATGCTTAGGACAATAACCTTTACTTGCGTGTTTGTTGTCACAACTTGGAACGGAACATAAACGTATTGGTTTTTTATATAATGGATCGCCGTGTTCTTGCAAACGTGTAAGATGCTTAGGACAATAACCTTTACTTGCGTGTTTGTTGTCACAACTTGGAACGGAACATAAACGTATTGGTTTGGGTGGTTTTTTATATAATGGATCACCATACATTCGCCTTTTTTGATAATGCATACTACAATACCCCGCAGTTTGATATTTTTTATGGCAACCTTCGATTTTACATTTACGTTTCATCATTATGTTTAAATTTACTCTTCTTCTCTATCGCAAACCCATTCGACGACACGTGTTACATATTCCTGATAAACTTGGACAGTCGGAAGAGGTTCACGCGTTATAATATGCATAAAGACGCAAATAATTCTATCAGCTTCTGCAATTTCTCGTACTAACTTGTGTAGATCCTCCACTAAGTTCTCTCGGCCTTCGTCACTCTCGATGACAACCTCAATTCCCAGTGTCAGATCGTCTATAAGATCGTTTCGTGCAAGTCTAGCTTCACGTAAGATAGTTCTAATATCTGATTTTAAGCCGAATTTTAGTGTAATAACGTTTTCATGATCAGCAAGTTTTCGTTCTGAATACTCATCTGAAATCCTGGTGATTAAATCGTCATCAAGACCTCCAGAAAATCTCACTGCTGCTTTTACTCCAATTAGCTCTGCGAGCGTTCTGCAATTAAGATAAAAAGGGGTGCGTTCCCCTTTAATTATATATGCCGATTGCTGATTTCCATTTCTTTCTTTTCCCTCTTTCTTTGAATTGCCCTTTTAGCTGCATCCAGTTCCGTTTTACGCAGCCTGTAACTATTTGGTGTAACGTCAACCAGTTCATCTTCTGCTATAAACTCTATTGCCTGATCTAATGATAGTGGTCTTGGAGGCCTTAACACAACTGTTGCCTCAGCAGTTGCGCTTCTCATATTAGTAAGTTTCTTCTCCCTGGTAATATTGACGTCAAGGTCCCCGTTTCTATTTCTTTCACCTATGACCATTCCCTCGTAAACCTGAGTGCCCACATCGATGAACAGCTCACCCCTGTCAACCATTGAAAGGCTTGCATAATATGTAACCTTTCCTGAACGGTCTGCGACCAGGGCGCCGCTTGTTCTTTGAGGGATTGGTCCGTACCACGGTTCATAACCCTCAAACAACGTATTCATTACCCCTGCCCCCTTTGTCTCTATCTGGAATTTACTCCTGAAACCTATAAGTCCCCTTGATGTTATAAGAAACTCAATGTCAACCCGGCCATTCCCATAATTATGAAGGTTTATCATTTCTCCTTTCCTTTTGGCAACAATTTCTGCCGTAACACCGATGAATTCCTCCGGAACGTCAAGGAAAATTCTTTCAACCGGTTCCGTAACCTTACCATCCTCTTCCTTTGTAATAACATGGGGCTTTGAAACCATGAATTCATAGCCCTCTCTTCTCATCGTCTCGATTAGAACTGCCATTTGAAGTTCTCCTCTCCCCGAAACTTTAAACGCATCCGCTCTATCCGTTTCAGAAACCTCAATTGCTACATTCCTCAGTTCTTCTCTCTCGAGCCTTTCTTTAATTTGGCGGGCAGTCAAAAACTTTCCCTCCTTTCCGGCAAATGGGCTATTATTAACATAAAAAATCATGGACATGGTAGGTTCATCCACATTTATTCGTTCAAGTGGGATTGGGTTTTCATAGCTAGATACGGTATCACCTATTTTTACATTTTCTATACCGGCAATTGCTGCAATATCACCGGCTTCAACTTTTTCCACCTGTTTTTTTTGCAGTCCTTCGAAAGTGTATAATACCGAAACCCTGATCCTGGAAAACGCATCATTATCACCGCACAATATGTAGTTCTGATTAATTCCCAGATCACCGTTCATCAGGCGGCCTATGGATATTCTTCCCACATAGTTGTCATAATCAAGGTTTGTTATAAGAAATTGAGTTGTGGGATTATTGTCTACATCAGGTCCCGGGATATTTGATAGTATCGCATCAAAAAGATTTTTTAAATTAGTGGAGTCGTCCCCAATCTCTTTGTGAGCAACCCCTGTTTTTGCATTTGTATATATTATTGGAAACTCGATTTGCTCTTCATTTGCATCAAGCTCTATAAAGAGATCGTATACTTCATTAACTACTTCGTCAGGTCGGGTGTCATTCCTGTCGATCTTATTAATTACAAGTATAATCGGGAGGTGTTTTTCCAGTGCTTTTTTTACAACAAAGCGGGTTTGCGGGAGTGGTCCTTCGCTTGAATCAACAAGAAGTAGTGCCCCATCCACCATATTTAAACTCCTCTCAACCTCACCGCCAAAATCCGCATGGCCAGGTGTATCAACTATATTGAGCTTAACATCGTTGTATAGAATAGCGGTGTTTTTAGCCATAATTGTTATCCCTCTTTCCTTCTCAAGGTCCATAGAGTCCATGACCCTTTCTTCTATCTGCTGATTTTCTCGAAATACACCACTTTGCTTAAGCATTGCATCTACAAGTGTGGTCTTACCGTGATCCACATGGGCAATAATTGCTATGTTTCTTATATTTTCCTTTCTCATGAACAGATCTTTTCCTCATATAAATCTTGAAGGACATATATTATAGCTTTTTAAGAAAAAGTATAGGCTAAATTATTTAGTCTGTTTTAAACCTTATCCGGATTGTTAATGCACCTTGCAGCAATTGCAACATTTACTTTTTCTATAGAAAGAATAATCGCTTCTTCTCTTCCAATTCCGGATGAGGCACCAGTTACTATTACCGTTTTACCATTAAGATCTGGTTTCATATTTTTACCATACTTTACTATTTTTTAAGCGCAGGAGAAACACGTAAATCCAAAGGTGTGGGTTGACCCCTGTCAGTGTTATTCATACACCATTCGTTTATTTCATGTTCTGATAGATTTATTACGGAATCTTGACATACCCAGTCTTGTGGATCGGAGGAATTCATCAATGGATTGGAAGGGATGGTACGTCGGGTTTTACACTACAGGCCACAAGGGAGGCCAAAGCAGAGGATTAGTGATGAAAAAAGGGCTGCGTCCCCTTTAATTATAATTAAAGAAAGATCGAATAGTTGATAGAACGTACGTCTTAACGTACACTTTTAATAAAGGTTACTAAAATGAAGACCATAAAAGCAACAGAAGCAAGAAATAAATTATACAGATTGATCGACGAGGCTAGTGAATCTCATGAGCCGATTCATATATCCGGTAAGCGTTCGAATGCCGTTCTTATATCTGAAGAGGATTGGCGATCGATTCAAGAAACACTTCATTTGTTATCTATACCAGGGATGAGGGAATCAATAATTGAAGGGCTAAAGACACCAGTAGAGGAGTGCTCTGAGGAACCAGAATGGTGACAAGTCCTTGGCGGTTAGTTTTTATCAAACAAGCCCAAAAGGACGCAAAAAAAATTTCCCAAGCAGGTCTTAGAAACAAAGCAGAATTCTTATTAGACATAATCCGCGAAAATCCCTACAAATCTCCCCCGCCTTTTGAAAAGTTGGTTGGCGATCTCTTGGGTGCGTGTTCACGGAGGATAAACATTCAACATCGCCTTG
>JALLOG010000178.1 GCA_027717645.1 Desulfobacterota bacterium AH_259_B03_O07 | reverse complement strand
CTTATTATCGTTTATTAATGTATCGGGATTTGGTCTGGTAGATGCATTTGCGGGGGTGCAATCACCTGGAGGACCCTGTAGTGGAGATTCATGTCAACCAGGAGATGCAAATGCGGACGGTTTTGTAAATTTAGCTGACTTGGGCGTAATAATTAATGCATTCAGAGGTACTCCAGCACCCGGCAATGGGGACTGTAATGGGGATGGCTTTACGAACCTCGCTGACCTTGGGTGCGTCATAACTAAGTTTAGAGGCCCACCTGGTCCAACCCCGACACCTGCCCCACAGATAATAGATGTGAGCATGGAAGACAACTTCTTTTCACCACAAAATCTAACCATAAATGAAGGAGATACTGTCAAGTGGACAAATATGGGTAATAATAATCATACAACGACAAGTGATGTTGGTTTGGGTGCTATCTGGAACTCCGATAATCTGTTTCCAATGCCTAACGGCATGCCACCAGGAGCCATGTTTCAATTTACATTTAACTCAGTGGGTTCATTCCCATATTTCTGTCAATTTCATGGAGCACCTGGCGGAATCGGCATGGCTGGTACTGTTACTGTAGAACCATAGGTAAAAAGGTAAAAACTCTATACTAAAACTATACCGCTCCCTGCTTAAAAAGTAGGGGGCGGAGAGTTGGGAAAAAAGAAGCAGATTGAGCTTTTCTTTACCAATTGTATACCAAATCCAAACTAAATCCTATAGAAGTAAAGCTGTATGTATTCAACTACTTTCCTTGGCCCTACTTTTCTTTTCAGGCTGTGATAGCGGTAGCAGTGATAAGAGTAGCAATACTGGGACCGCAACTATAAGCGGCAACATTGTGATTGTCGAGACGGCAAAGGGGGAAGATTTACCACCTCCAACATCGCTCACTCATTTGGGACAATTCTTAACCTTTCGTGTGGCTTTTGCTCAAGTAGGAAATGTTCTCGTTACCGTTAAGGATACAGACATACTAGCCACGACTGATAATGATGGAAACTTCGAATTGGAAGGAGTACTCCCTGGAACAGTAACTATAATATTTTTATCCGGTGGCAATGAAATAGGGAGTATTACATTTAATGGTGTCCAGGGAAATAGTACAATTACACTTCTGAACATCCGAATAAAAGCAGATGAAGTAGAAGCCGCAGATATTAATGTTGAAGAAAGCATGGAATTCAATAATTTATTAGTTAAGAGCGGTGGAAATCCTGAGAAAGGAGTCGTTCCATTTAATACTGGTCTTGCGGGAGAAGCCATCAACGGGACCGCACCCTTTGAATTTAAGTGGGAATTTGGTGATGGAACCTCTATTCTGGGAGAGACAGAACCCGGACCTGCAGAAATCGTAACCTCTTTAAGACACACCTTTGAGACATTAGGGCTTTTCATAGTCACCTTAACCATGACGGATGCTGAGGGTAAGACTGGAAGAGATTTTATTTTAGTAAATGTTGAGGAAAATGAGAAGGAAGAACTTGAGGTAAGGATGGGAGGATTTCCTGATATAGGTGTTGCTCCATTAACAGTCCAATTTGTAATTGAGATTGAAAACGCATTTGGTGATGTCACATTTGAGTGGGACTTTGGAGATGGGAGCCCGAAGACGGGAGAAGTGACTCCCATTCATACTTATGATAGCGCAGGGGTATTCCGCGCCCTAGTGATTGTGGAGGATTCGGCCGGACAAGTGGCATCCAAATCGGTAAAAATCGGAATTGCGGAGGATCAGCATCCAATTCAATAAAGATGAGTGCTTTTGAGACTATGCCCAATGCTATTTAATTTGTAGGATTCCAGACGTACTTCCCAGTTTTGTCTATATAGCCAATCTTGTTTTGTATATAAACACGCGTCAGACCTTCGAAGAAGATCGAGGCGGCATCAAACTGCTATTTAATGACTATTTTACCAGCCCTGTTTATGTGACCCACCTTGCCGTTGATCTCTACAAATGCCAGCCCTTCGGAAAAGATTGAGGCGCCATCAAATTGTGGCTTAATTACTATCTTACCGGTATCGTTAATATACCCCACCTTGCCATTCAGAATAACTGGGTATAGTCTAATTGAGCCAATCATTTCTTGTTTGCTCTCTTTCTCATTACAGCTTGAAGCAACAACTAAGAGATAAATAAGTAGGAAGAAAAAAACGCTTTTTCTCAACATATGTTAATTCTTTAAAAAAAGATACATCATTCTTATTATCATACTAAAGTGAGACTTCGGAGAACGATTATAGATAGGCATAGACCTAACTAATGCACCGTATTCAGACAACTAAGGGTCCTAATTTTCCTTAACCAGGTGATCAAACAAATTCCTCTTTTTTTTAAGTGACTTGACGTAAGCTACGAGGAGCCAAAGCTCTTCACTCGGTAGGACACCGAAAGATGGCATCGGAGTTCCATTTAAGCCTGTAACAAGTGTACGATATATGTCCCTCGCCGAGTCCCCGCATATATAAACCCCCTTAGTAAAGTCTGTCGGTTTTATAGGCTGTCCCCAAGCATCGGTAAGCTCATCCGCAATAGGTCCATCTCCTTTACCATTGTTCCCGTGGCATACCACGCACCCTGCTTTCTTTAAGTATAAATCCTTACCCATTGCTATAGACTCAGGGGTTTCCAAGTCATCAGGTCGCGGAGGAATAACTATAGGAGCTTCTGGTTTCTCAGTTTCCCATCTTGGCGAGAAGGTTTTAACACGCTGGACTAAATTCCATCTCTGTTCCCCAGAAAGAAGAAGCTCCCATGAAGGCATCGTGGTGCCTGGCAAGCCTCTTGTAATGCTTCTAAATATATCCCCATCCGTGGGGAGTGATCCCCAGGGTGTACTCCGGCACTTGAATAGACCTCTTCTAAAATCTAAGGGCTTAGGATTTAACTGATATGCACTTGGCCCCCTGCCATTTCCATTTAAACCATGGCAGGTAGCACAGGCGTTGTAATAGAGATTGCCTTGCCCAAGAGTTGAAAGAAGACCACGTAACTCCTCGGTTATTTCACCCTTTGTGAGTTCGGTTGCATTCAGATTAGGTAAGCGGCATAGAAACATTATAAAGGTCGTTACAATTAAGCCAGTAATAAGTAGATAAAATCTATGCATTTTGCTCTCCAGGTTTCCTCAGTGTTAGAAAAACAGATGCATTTGAAGTATGAGTTCATCGGCACGCCGTACAGGAACATTAGCTCTATAAAAGTTGTGTCGATAGAATAAACTAACTTGAAAAAATTGCGTTATAAATGGCTCCACTCCAAATGAAAGTCTCTGAGTCTCATCTTTTCTTATATTAGTATCAGGGTCTAAAAGTTCATAAATAAATTTAAAATTAAAACCTTTGAAGGCGAGATAGTTTAGTTCTGTAAACATCACGTTTTGATTCGTAGTAATTTTGTTTTCTTTATCCCTGTCTCTTATATGGTCAAACTCTCCTAAAAAAGTGAATTTCCCAATGTGAAGACCGCCAAAAAGTCCGAAGACGGTACGAGATGAATCATCTCCTCCGTCATATGCGAATGATCCACCTATTCTGAAATTTCTGAATATGAGGGATCCGACAGAAGAAAATAAGCTAGGGAAATCGTCACTGAGCCCATCCGTTAAAGCAACGCTCAGAGAAAGAGGACCTGGCTCAAGACCTAATTCAACCCCTTCCTTACTAATGTTGTAGTTAAATCCAGTTACCTGTCTGATAAATGCGGTATCGTCTACGATCCTGAGTCCATATGGTGGCAATAAATTACCTCCCTTGAAATAGGCGTTTAATATAGGAAGTCTTATGAGGCCATAAATTTCCCTATTAGAAACTCCGGGGGCAACCCTCTCATCAAGGTAAAATTGCAGATATTCCCCAATTAGATTTGCTAGCATATATAAATTTGCTTCCTGCGTTCTAAATTCATTCTGCGTTTTGTCTTGTTCTCCCCTAGTTCGTGTGACATTGTCAAACCTGAAGTCGGCTCCGAAGGAAATAAATCTACCTAAGGACGGACTGAAAAAGGTTGAATAATCAACGGGGTTACTCAACCGTGCCTCCTTTTGGCATTCTTCCTGTAGATCTTTTAGCTTCTTATGTTGCTTAGCCCTTAGCTCAATGACTTCAGTCTGGCGAGTTTTTTCGGCTGCTTCGATGTTCATTTTGCAATTAGCTTTCAACTGGTTCGGATCGTTTGGTTTGCAAAGAGAGGATAGCAGTTCTGGATCTCTACAAGCCGCTCGAAAATCTTCCTGCTTGTTGCAATAAAAACTCAGCTGTTCTTGCCTTATATTACAAAAATTTCTCAATGTCTGACGAGAGGGGTCCAAAATGCTTTCGGCTTCCAGGTAATTGGGATCAGGATTTGCCTCAAAGTTCCTTTGGCAAAAATTTCTAAACTGAGGCTCTTTCTCGCAGGCAAATTGAAACTTCTCACTTTCTATCGAACAAGCCGCATCAATCTGATCTGCTTCGCAAAAAGGTTCAAGGTATTCGCCGGACATATCCTCGCAAATACTCCCGACATTCGCAAGTTCTATTTCGGAATTCATTATATCTTTTGCCAACTTTTCCAATTCTGAGTTTCGCTGGCCATCCTCAAGGCATGATTCAAGCTGGTCATCCAATTTTGTATCGTCATGATCAAATAGAGCGCCTCTAAGCCACGCTAAGTCTTCGGGTGTGATCGTCCTTATGGGAAGATCGATTTGGGAATATATCCTACCAAACCTGTTTCTCATACCACCCCCGGTGGGATTCACATGACATTGGCTGCACTTATACCCCTCACGTACAGCCATATAAGGCTCTGCGGTAGCTTCGTTCGACATAAAAATAATAATATTGGGAATTAATAAACTTAACGATATGAGTGTAATACGAATAATTAATTTTTTAGGGCTATGCACTTGACTGAAGTTGTCCTATATCTAGTGGTTCACTTTTCAGAA
>JALLOG010000177.1 GCA_027717645.1 Desulfobacterota bacterium AH_259_B03_O07 | reverse complement strand
TATTTTTGCTCTCCTTCCTCGGCGTTTCTAGTATCCTCTTTGATGTTTTCCTCTTCATGGACATCCTGTTTCTTGTCCTCTTTCCTCTTTTCGTCCAGCGATCTCGGTGCCAGGCATGAATATTGACTGAAATCAATATCTATTAAAATATTCCCTAATATTTCTCTCTCAAACCTATTGCAGCTCTGCATTGGTTACGCGCTTGGCCGTGGCGAAAACTTGCAAAAAGATGGATTACAGCTTCACAGTATAAGTTATTTACTTTTTTATGGACGTCCCTATTCTTCACTACTATCTTTGCATGAACTCTGCCCGCTCTGCCTGCGCCGAAGGCTCCGTATTTCATAGAATTTTACCTTACTTTATATACCCGGTGATGTCTAGAGAATCTGATATAATCTTTATATTAGAAAAATTATTAAAGGGAGAATAAACTTAAGATAACATTAATGAGAGCGGTCTCGGTTGAAAATAATAGGGGTCGCATCTGTACCTCGTTTAACACCCTTTAATTCTACTTAACGAATAAATTAATTCTCATAAAGTACGTGTCGCTGGTTCGAACCATGCAACCCAATTTCATCATTCTTTATTTCAAATACAAATAAAAGATCAAACACTTTAGTAATCAATATACTTGCAGTATCTTTATTTATCCACTTACCCTTAAAACCTTCTCTTGCAATAGCTAAGGGCAAACAAAGAGCTTGATTATATTCTTGTAAAGTGCAATTATTAATAAATACAATTTAAAAAGGAGGTTTAATCATGGAAAAAAAAATCTTTTTAGATGCGGCGAAAGTGGCGTCAGAGACTTATAAAGTGTATCTGGAGAATGACAGAGTGCGTGTTCTGGAATATCGAGTCCAACCCGGAAAGAAAAATGCGATGCATTCACATCCAGATTATCTTTGGTTTGCATTAATCCCCGAGAAATTTAAGTTGTATTTGCCAGATGGTAAAACAATTGATAGTGAGGCAAATGCAGGCGAGGTATTTTTCTCTGAAGCAGAAACTCACGCTTATGAGAACGTAGGATCTACTGAAGCTCATGGTTTTCTTATTGAACTCAAATAACCACAGAAAAAATGATGATCAATTATACAAATCACTGGCTCATATTCTAATAATATTTTTCTAGATACTGTTTGCTCACTAAAGGGAAAAAGCAAAAAGGATTATAAAAAAATGAATATTTTAAAAAAGATTAGGGGTCATTGCTTTACCTTATACCAATTTATCAACAGATAAATAGAATGAGCGGTGTTAGGCCCTGGTATGAAAGCCGGGGGTCGTATCTTCCCAATTGACAAATGGCGGTAATTGTACGAACGGGGGCAAACCTTTTGTTTACAAGCTTAGAGTGAATGGTTTCTATTCTGACCCTCTTTGTAGATTTCAACATCACAGTCAACACATTGCCATACGGGGTCATTGTCGCTGACAATGCAACTTCCAAGAACTATTCGTCCTTCTTTAAGATCTCTCTCTAGCTCAGGACTGTAACCAGGAAATCCCCAGAGTATCTTCGCGCCTCTGTTCGAACCACAGTAAATCTCCGGGGTCGCGTCTTCACAATTAACAAATAATCACAAAACATCCTCAATTTCTTTTAACATTTTATACAATCTTTTCTTCCTTGACATTTCTGACTCAAAGTTAAGGCAGCATTGCGCCACCGCGGTATGATCCATTTTTGAAGAGATTACTTTGCCGCATTCCTCCTAGAAATGAACCTGATGACTGTCTTTATGGATTTAATTAAAGGGGACGCACCCCTTTAATTCTATTTTTGTTCTCCTTCCTCGCTGTTTCTAGTATCTTCTTTGATGTTTTCCTCTTCATAATCTTCCTCTTTATTGTCCGCTTCTTTCTTTTCGTCCAGGTATCCTAAGTCTTCAAGAATTGCAGCTATTAGTTCTTCGTCACACATAATAAATTAGAAATTTTGAATATTTGAGTCGTGAGAGTGGCAGGAAAATAATGTTTAATTGAAACTCTCAATAATTATTTAGCATATTGCCATTCGTCTTCAAGTGGGTTGTATTTTAAATTGTCAGCATCATCTGCGTAATCCCAGGTATCCTCGAATACACTATATTTCAATGTATCGTTTTCATCCGCATATTCCCACTCATTCTCAAAAGCGTTATATTGTAAGTAATCATTCTCACCTGAATACTCCCATTTATTTTCGAAGGCATTGTATTTCAAACTCTCGTTATCATCGGCACCCTCCCATTCATTATCCCAAGAGTCTTCGGCCGGGGAATTTGTGACAAACAAAAACAAGAGCAAGATTAAAATTAATTTCGTATGATTCATTTATATATTATGAGTTATTGAACTTAAAGAAAAAAGGGGCGAAATCCGTTGTTATGATTATCAAACAGCCTCATCTAAGCGCTGCTCGTTTTGTATAATGATTTTTGGATTTGGATTCGTTGGAGGCACTGGTAGCCCCTGTTCTTTTAAAAGATTTATGTGCTCTTTGATCCCCCATCTTGCTTTATAGAGACAATCCTCTATAGAGTGCCCTATACCAGTAAAGCCCTCTAAATCTGGAGAATAAAATCCAAAATAATCAGGCTCTTTCGTCGCTTCTATTATTAACGAATAATCCAAATCAAGCATTTTTGTATTTCTCCAAAGTCGTTACTTTCTTTTTATACCCGCTGCTTTTAGTATCGAGTTACTTGTTCCTGTAGGAACTTCTTTTGAACCGTGGTAATCTACCCGAATCAACTTACCCCATCCCTGTTTTCCATAATATCTGATAGAACCTTTTTCCTTTACAATCTTAAATCCATTCTTCTCCAAAAGTCTGACGAGTTCGCTAAATTTCAATCAAATAATCCGCTCTGACAAGATTATAACAATCTTCTATATAAAAGTCATATGATAACCGATTATTTACGCTATCAGTAAACATTATTTTTCAGGCTCTAGTTCATTGATTACAAATAGTTCTTAACTCAGTATTCAACAAATGTAATACTTAGAAACACTCATAAGCATGAGATCGCCATGGTAGAGTCTATACTGGGCATGTCGAAGTACGATGACAAAAAAGTTGGATCCCCGATAAAATCATTCAGGGATGACAATATTAGATTGCTTCGGTGATTCTCAAAATAATAAAGTATTTGTAGCAGTATAGGGGACGTCCATAAAAAAGTAAATAACTTAACAGTAGATCCTAGAGCGTGCGTCTTCACAATTGACAAATAATCACAAAACATCCTCAGAATAAAGGGTTGCGTCCCTTTTTATAAAACAATACCGAGATTATTTACATTGATTATTTACATTTTATTAAAATACCTGTTGAATACCCCGTGGTTCTACCACGGGGTTATTTACTTCCTATTTATAAGTCCAACTTAAACCGAGCTTGACAAAAGGGGATCTGTGCAAACGTTCCAGCAAAACAATAGAATACAGCATTATGGAATTGATTATCAAACCCCTTTGATTGCCAATAAGAATTTCGCATAAATCCTTTTTACATCATTATGATTGTGGACCCATATATAGTGTTAAACAGCCAACACTTAAGTAGCGTCGGGGGTCGTATCTTCACGGGCTGTTGCTCAAACCACAATTTGATCCTTAGTGTATTTATAATAGTTTTGATAAGTCAATAAAATCAATGAGTTGGGAAAGGTTAGGAATTACAATTCTTCTTTGAAAGTCAGAATAACCCATTCGGGCAACAGCCCCTTCACAATTGACAAATGATCGGAAAACTTCCTCAGTTTCTTTAATCAGAACTAAAAGGGGTCAACACCACAATTGACAATTGTTTTACTTTTCTTCTTCCCCGCGAGTTTTTGAATTGTCTTTACTTCGCTCATCATGAACATCCTCTTTCTTGTCCTCTTCTTTCTTTTCGTCCAGGTATCCCAATTCTTCAAGGATTGGGGTATTAAAATAAAGGGGACGTACCCCTATTATTTATTTGGAAGGGAGGTATTCTCCTGCAGCTGCTATTGCTGCAAGAATCACAATCAGGAGGATTGCCTTTTTTGCAATACCAATGGGAATACTGCGCCGGGGCAGCCTTTACCACCCTACCCTTCCTTTACAAAGGAGGGAATTAAAAGGTAAAGACGAAAAAGGGCCGGACACCTTATTGATTAATGTTTGGAATATGTTATTTGCAACTTTTCGTCAATTGTGACAAGATCAGCCTTCAACTTCCATGCAAGCCATAAATAACTGGCATCATAGGTTGTAATACCTTTATCAAGAGCTAAATCGATTACTGCCGAATGATCCACTTCCACTTTTTCAATTTTTAATCTGTTAGCATTATTGAATGCTTCAAGGATAAGCCTCTTTTTCTCGGGATGTGCCTTTATTTTTTTTAGACATACACTAGCTAATTCAAACCATACCAATGAGGGAGCTATAATTGTTCCTTCAGATAGCAATTCAGCAACCTTTTCAGCCTTGGGTTCTCCGAAAACCAACGCACCCAGTGCCGATGTGTCAACGACGAGAATGGACATCCCTGTCCTTCCTGATGAAATCCAGAGATTCTTCGGGAGTCTTTAAACCGATAGCTTGAACCTTTAAGAATAGTTCTGAAGGAGTTAGCAACTTTTTGTCTTCAATACTTTCTTCCAGAATAGCCATGAGTTCTCCCTGAAGTGATCGGTGGTGTTCGGAAGCCCGCTTACGCAGCATCTCGGCAACGTGATCTGGTACATTCTTTATTGATAGATTAACGGGCATTTATCCCTCCAAGGTTTGGATTCATATTGGTTCTATTATAGAACCATTTTGTCTATTTTACAAGCACAATTTAGAGATTGGAAAATGGGATTATGAAAAAATTAAAGGTGACGCACCCCCTTTATTCACCCTTTTATTATATTTTTGCTCTCCTTCCTCGGCGTTTCTAGTATCCTCTTTGATGTTTTCCTCTTCATG
>JALLOG010000176.1 GCA_027717645.1 Desulfobacterota bacterium AH_259_B03_O07 | reverse complement strand
GGCGGCAACAGATAGGCCAGACCTCAGGTTGCTGTATCCTGCTCTCTACTCTACCATAAACTTGCACGAGCATGCTATTACATCATAAGAGACCAGGTGCCTTTTGATGAGAATAAGACATTTGGATAAAGGGTATGAATGAGACGGTGAACCAGTGTAGGGGTTGGTTAATAACCACGAGATTTGATTGGAAGCCGTTTCATTCACAATAATATGATGCTGGTTTTTAGTCTGATACGCCTAAGCCATGAGCCAAAGAGGGGTTGGAAACCACAATGATGGTAAGCCATAGATTTGTTATAAACATAGTGGACATGGTTTGGTACCGAAGATTTTTTGGGGCTTTTGATAAAGCCAGGGACGATTGATCGTCTTGATCCAGATGGGTGACTGGTGCGGATCAGCTTGTGCTGATACTTAAACCAAACGACAAAAATAACGGGTGCGTGTTGGATAAACTAGCAGAGACTTATGATATGAAAAAAATAAAATGCAAAGAATTTCTTTTGCCTATTGACAGGGACTGGCTAATGGGTGACCCCGAACATCAACGTAGCAGACACATTCAATGATCGCATCCAGGTTTTTACGGGGGATGAAGTCATGTTGGATGGCACGGATGGCACAATCAGCGGAGGGGGTTGTTCCGTTGCATCAGTAGGCTCTGCACATGTATTTCCACTTTATCTCCTTCTTCCTGTTTTAATTATATTAAGAAGAGTGTGGAAAATATATTAAGTAGAAAATAAATTTTATTCTAAAAAGGTTCCTAAGACCTTTTAACTTGAATAATTTGGGTTCATGATTCCAACCTAAACCGAGCTTGACAAAAGGGGAGCAGTACAGAAGGCAAAATTAACAAATGATTTTAAATTATAAAGAAATTTCATAAACTTAAAATGGAGTTGAAAAGTTTTAAAGGGTAATTCTAGACTAATGTATAATAATAAGCATTAATATATCCAGACCCGAGAATATAATAATGAATCATATAGCCTTAAAATTCTTTATCTTATTAGTTCTCTTTTCTACAATCGCCAAAGCCCAAGAATTAGAAACTCCCAATTCAATGATTCTACATCCTGAGTGGTATATTAAAGTTACTGACTGGTCTTACTATGCAGCATCTAGGGTTGCTATGATTAGTCATGTTAGGATTGAGAACACAGCAGATATATCTTATAAAAATATCAAAATAAAGCTCAATTTTTACTCTACTTCATATGGTAATGCTGGAGAACAAGTAAGCAGTACAATTGGAGTTCTTCCTATCACAATCCCCCCTCACAGCAAGAAAACCTATCTCAGAGGTGGAATGCCAATTGGGATGGGAGAAATGAGTTACAAAACAAAGTATGTACAAGTTTTAGGAGCTGTTCCTATAGTCAACGATTCTTTAAAAAAATTCATTAAGACAAAAAAGCCTAAATTGACTCTATAATAAATATACTAAGTTGTCTATTGATCCTATTATAATCCAACTTTTATTTTGATAAAATTCTTTTAAGGTATCTAAGCAGGGGATGAGGCTTTTAATGGAGGGGTTGATATGCAGTGGCTATTATCCCTTATACTTATAATAGCTTCTTCTATTACAATCTCATGTGCAAGATACCTTCCTTATGAATATTCAGATAGGGGATACTATCCGTATTCAGGCTATCACTTATATCCTGGCTATTATTACCCATATCCTAAGCATCACCATATCCATCATAAGCATAAACATGGACACCATAAGCTTCATAAGCACCTTAAGAAATTCCATCTAAAAGCACATCGTAGCAATCCTTCTATGTCTCATCATTCGCATAAACGACTGCAGCATAAGTTAAAGCGTTTACATAAGCAGGGGCATCATAGGCTAAGGAGTTCACACCATAAAGGACATAGCGGGAAGCATGGCAAGAGATAATAATGTCAGGCTTTAAGAAAATATTGTTTCGATAAAGAAATAAGGCACTCTTCTTTTATTAAAGAGCGGTTATTAGATAAATTGAGGAAAGAGAAGTATTACAAGGAAAAGGCTTAACGAATTTATAAGAACCAGTGTCTATTAAGGGAAGAAAACCAAAAATTAATTTAGAAGCTCCAATAATACCTGGAAAAACAGCAGCAGGAATTAATATAGGTTCTTCTGAGAAGACAGTTTTAGCTGCCTTACCTGAGCCCAAATCAGTTGAGGAACTTTACGAAGGTTATAAACTAATTTTTGATAGTATTTGGGTAGTTATTGAAAAGGAGCGTGTAACCTTTATTGGAGTTTCGAAAGGGTACAAAGGAAGACTGCCATCTGGTATGGGTATAGGTTCTAAAATACGTGATGTTATTAAATGTTATGGTGATATAGAAGTAGGTGAGCAAGGTTCATTAAGAGTTGTTGGAGCTAAAGATTGGGGTTTTGACACGGAAGAATGGGTACAAGAGAGTAAAGAAATACCTAAAATAATAGCTGCACCGCTGACTAAAATTTTTGTACATGAACCTTATGACTAATATGTTGATTCAGAAATAGTTGTTTTGACAAGGAAATAAAGCACTCTTCTTTTATTAAAGAATTGATTTTGGAGAAGTTGAAAAGGGAGAAGTATTATAAGGATAAGGGGAAGTGATTAAGAGGGGTGGGAAGTGAAAAATACTAACAAACTATTATTCTTATATTAATTATTTAATCATAAATTCTTGGTCTTTTATCAACCTTGGCAATAATGAGCCTATTAGGATTATATTCTACAATATAAAGAATTCTGTGATTTCCTACTCTGACTCTGAAAGCTTTTCCATGCACAAAATCTTGGACTTTTTCAACTTCCTTCGGAAAAGGGTCTTCTTCAAGCTTGTCAATCTTATCCTTGATTCTCGTCTTCATTAACTTATCTAGTTTTTTAATATGCTTGTTTGCTCTAGTTGAGAACTCGGCTTGGAAAAGAACCATTTTAACCAAATACTTGGTCTTTAGTTAAAAGTTTGCCTTCCTTTTTTTCTTTAAGAGCTTCATGTAAATCTTCTCTATCATCATCTGATAGAATAGAATCATCAACTACTCTTTCTTTAATCAAATCTATTTCTTGCTTCATAGCATTTATACCTTCTTCCATATGGGAAAGCATTTTCAATACTTGCTTTTCAAAAGTTGTTTCGGTCATTGTGATAATGAGTATATTTTTGTATATAAAAAACTACCGAAAAAATTCTCTAAGTTTTGATTAGAATTGTATTAAGAAAGGACTTAACATTCGCCTTTTGTAAGAGATCTTATAGTGGATAAGTTGAAGAAGGAAGGGGTTATTAAGAAGGGTGGGAAGTGATAAACATCAAAGTACTAAACAGGTTTTTTTTAAAATGAGTTATGTTCAATTTCCAAATATCTGTTTTATGCTTTTCTATACATTAACCTTTGAAAAAAAAGAACTAACCAGAGAGTTCCTGTAACAAACAAAATTATTGAAGAAAAATATAAATTTAGAGTATAAAAAGATATTGATATTGCATAAAGCCCAATAAAAATAGGACCAGATGTTGCTAATGTTATAAATCCTTTTTTCTCCTTGAATCCGTAATACACTTGCGGGACTAATGAAGCAAAGAATATTATGTTTGCAAAAACAATTACAACATCTTGCCACAGCATTTTATTTAAGCTTTATATGATAATTTAGATTTCTTTCCTTTTGAAATAACTATGTTGATGTAAATATACTGCTCCATCTATCTAAATAAGACCCTTGCTATAATGAGGCTAAACGCTTTATGCTGGATAGAGAATAGACACTAGTAACATAAGAGCACTATGGAGAGTTAAGGTACACAATAGGCGTTGAAAGAAAGCGAGGCGATAAACCTTGAACCTACAAGGGTTTAATATAAAAATTATCTAATTCTTTATTCGCTTTGTAAGAGGAGGGATTTGTGCCACTGAGACTCAGATTGCTAATCATCGTCCTTTTAGTCGTACTTTTATTAATACTGATTTTAAAAGAATAGGTAAGATCAGATTTTTTTCGGTATCAGTAAATTACTTCTCTCCAAGCTTTCCATGTAAGCTCATGTTGCTTTATAACACTAGTCCATGTATAGGACGGTGTTACCGAACAAATACCCTCAACTGCTTTCAGATTATCAACTAGCCTGGTGATTCTATCATTGCTCTTCTTGGTTATCTCAGTTCTCCACCTACCTAAAAAAACCCAGACTAATGGATTTAAGGTTCTAATAAACCTAAATTCATAAAGGAGTTCATCTACTGCCTTTCCTATTTCTTTTTCATCCGGCGCTTCTAATTTATATGTAGTTATAAATATACATATAGCCTCAAGGTCATTTACTGAACTTTGCTTTTCATTGCTTATACGCAGTATCACAGGCTTTTTCTTCCCCTCAGTTGATAAATTCTAATAAAAATAAATAAACAACCTATAACTTTAACAAGTTGACATAATAGTCGAAGAGGGAAAAAGCTTCCTTAACATTCTTCTGTGTGAGTTTGAGAGTTTCCTTGGCAAATTTATCCGAAGCGCTTCTAACTGACTCAACATAGTCTTTCTGAGAATCAACAGAGCTATCAACATGATTATCTAAAGCACTCGGGATTCCATTCCAAAGTGTTGGTGCTGGAAACTTTTCATAGAAACCTTTTCCGGCCTTGATGTATTCCTGCTGGAGATTAAGTAAATGATCAACCTGGGAGTTGAAAACTTTTGAATAATCTTCCCACATAGATATGGAGAATTTCACACCATTCAGATAATTATCCATCGCTAATCCTGCAATACCTCCTACTGTCTCTTTGAAGGCGATTCCATTTATTGTTTCTTTCTTTGAAGCCAGCTTTGTGTTCTCCAATTTTATTTATTTCCTTACAATATAAAATCCTTAAGTTCCGATATTGGAGGGTTCTTTATAAGTGGAAAGAGATGCAAGTTATGTGCCAATGGGAACAAAATACT
>JALLOG010000175.1 GCA_027717645.1 Desulfobacterota bacterium AH_259_B03_O07 | reverse complement strand
CCATATGCTGTCTTAAGGACAAAGTCCAAGAGGTATTCCAGGTTAGCGGTTTTGAGACGATCGTGGATATTTACCCGGACCAGAAAACCGCGCTCCAGAAGCTCTTGTAGATCGAGCAAAAAAACAGGCTGTGTTTGGGGTCTTGCGTTGCAAAGATTATGTATGGCCAGAAATAGTACCTAATTTGGAAGTAGAAACACGTATGTCCTCGATTCAAAAGAAGTTGTAATGTGGATCAATAATTTATTCAGACACCTGGCATTACCTCACCACCCCTTTGAGTTACGACCCCATAAAATTAGTCATTTCTGAGGGATTTGGGCAACAGCCCGTGGGAGATGCATCCACTATTACCTTTAGTGCTAAGGCTTGTCATATGGCGCTGTAAGGTTGCAACGTAGTTATATTCTAATGCGAAAGTCACGGCCCGCCACACGAGAGACCGAGGTCGATCACCCGCTGGTCCAGGCGGATCCATAGGGTTAGCGCCTCAAGCTCCTGGACCGTATAATAATGGGAGAGTCGTTCATAAACATTGCTGTCCGCGTGGCTCTTGTTCAGCAAGAGGTCCAAATGATAGCTGAGGCTTTCGGTTTATATTTTGATACCCTGCAGCTGTTATAAGAAGGGTGCGTGCCCTCTTTTTCTCTTCGTACGGTTTGATGAGGGCGGGCAGGAGTTTGCTGGTCTCCACTCTAACCCTTTTTTCTCTGCAGCTTAAATGTATTGAGCATTATCTCGATATGGGATATAATTTCCATAAGCATCATTAAAGGGAACATAATTACTTGAACGGCTTCATAGAATGAAAGTTTCTGTACTGATACTGAAACTAAAAGTTTCTAACAAGGTTCTTATATATGTAGGAAGCAGGAGGTAAAATGAATGAGTGGGCTTAGGTGTCTGATAATAGCGTTTCTTACGATATTCGCATTAGTTCTAGCTACCACACCTAGTATGGCTCAACGTGGTGGTCGTGGAGGTCAGGGTGGACATGGAGGAGTAGGGCATCGTGGCGGTGGAAGCCATAGTGGTTATCGTGGGGGCCATCGTGGCTATGGCGGACATCGTGGGGGCCATCGTGCCTATGGCGGACATCGTGGGGGCCATCGTGGCTATGGCGGACATCGTGGGGGCCATCCCTATAAAAGCCATTATCGCCATGGTTATTACAGGCCCTATTACAGGCCCTATGGTTATTACAGACCCTATGGTTATTATTGGTCATATTTCATTCCACCGTTAGTATTTGGTGCTCTATCCTATTATCAGTATCAGAGACCCGTATATTATCCAACCTATCCGAGATCAGTAAGTCAGCAAGTTATTATTTCACCACAGACACAGACACCAAAGACGCAAGCTGTTCCACAAGAACAGTCGGGCACTTACCAGATAATAGTTAAAGATAAGGATGGGAAAGAGCAGATAGTATCAATTCCTGCAGGGAAGACAGTAAAAGTAGGTGAAGGTAAAGACGGGGAGGTTCAGATTATTGTAGTACCGCCGCCGACTCCAGAGCAGACCCAACCAAAGGGTAATAAAATTGAAAGGTACAATGATAATGGTTTACCTAGATATCAGTCTACCATACCGCTGAATCAATCAGACCCTTGGGGTGAAGTCGTGTGGTAGGAAGCCCGATTCCAAGCCCCGTAAAGAAAAATCCTTTTAGCTAGTCTGGTCGTTCTATAAATACTCCATTATTTGGAATTACCAGGATTATCTTAAGAGCCAAGAGGTAATATGATGAGATTTATATTACTTGCTTTCCTACTCATTTCCGCTTCATGTGCGACTTATCGTCCAGTAGTTGACCCTGCATCCGTCAGTGACGATGACGGGTACTACAGGGATATAGCGGAATGCAAGGCTTTAGCAAAGGCGAATACGAGTACGGCAAAGGAGGCGGCTAAGGGCACGGTAGTTGGTGGGGGAGTTGGAGCCGGAACTGGAGCGTTACTTGGTGCGATTAGTGGTTCTGCTGGAAGGGGGACTGCCTATGGTGCTGTGATAGGTGGTATAGCTGGTTTGTTGGGCGGTGTTGCTAAAGGCGAAAGGGTTTATGAGCAGATATATAGGAACTGCATGTTTGGCAGGGGATACAGTGTTCTTAACTGAGTAGATAGGTGGGCCGGCCTTTTGTCTTTTTGTTATTCGAAAGGAGCTTTTATCATTTTTAATCGCCACTGCTATTAGCTAGAACAAATATTGCAGCTGTCGCAATTAAAAAAAAAGCCCCTGCTATTATCGAATACCACTCCTTCCTATGATCTGCCGGTTCTTCTACTTCCTCATTTACATCGTCTGCCCCTAAGGTAGGCTCGACTATACTACCCTCCAAATTGTCTCCTGGGGTAACTGAATTATTCTTTGATGCTGCATCTGTTTTTTGTTCATTCCTGGTGTTTGCGGTGTGGATTTGATTCGTTACATTCCTTCTGGAGGCCTGACAACCAATATGGAAAACTAATAACAGGATGACGTATATTGAAAGACACTTGACTGACATCTAAGACTCATTGTCCCCCGATCATCGATTCTCTCCAACCCTCGCTGGCGATATGTGATTATCTTATAAACATATTAAATTCGATATGTTGAAAGGAAGCATCAAAAATTTTAATAAGAGTCGATCTAACCTATCATATATGATCAGAACCCGAGGAACAAAACTAATAAACGCCAATAATTTAAAATTTTGCGTATCCTTTAAATAAGAGGAGAAATCTCATGCAATTGGAGATACAAACAGCATAATTGATAAAATGCAAGATTTGCCAGTAACTAGGGGAGCAAAACTTTTTTTTAGCTAACCTCTAAAATTTGACAACTTAATGTTTTGTTTGAAGCTTGGCCGCTTCCCAGGCAGAAATTCCGCCAACCAAGTCGGAGGTATACGGGAATTTATACTTTTCAAGGAGGCCCAAAGAAATTGATGAACGGTAGCCGCTGGCACAGTGTACAACTATTCGTTGATCCCGAGGTATCTCATTAATCCGGTCTTTTAATTGGTTCAAGGGTATATTAACACTCCCTTCAATCCGATTAAATTTCCATTCATTTTCAGTTCTTACGTCAAGTATTACGGGACGTTTTCTTGAGGAGATCTGCTCAGCTAGTGTCAGGGCAGTTATTCTTTCTGTTCTCTTTAACAGATCAGGCCGTGTTAGGAGCGATTCCATCCCACCATCAAGGTAACCCGCAATATGATCAAACCCTATTCGGCCAAGCCTCATGATGGCTTCTTCCTCGCGCCCGGCCTCAGCGATAATTAAAATCGGTTTATCTCTTTCAAGTATAGTGCCTGCCCAAGTAGCATACTTCCCTCCCAGTCCTATGTTAATACTTCCTCCAAGGTGTGCGCCTTCAAAATCCACCGGATCTCTAACATCCAAAATTTGGGCACCCTCTCCTTCTAGTTTAATAACCTCGTCCAAAGTTTGAGGCCGAAGAGCTTCTTTCATTGTTTCCCTGAGTGTTTGGTGCTCTTTGGTGTTTAGTATCGCATCATAAGTGAAGTATTCAGGCGCTTCAGGTTGGTCAGCGGTAACAATCTTAACAAACTCCTCCTTACTCATCGGTTGGAGAGCATAGTTGTATTTCCTCTGAATACCGATTGTTGATACAGTCTCCTTGCTCAAATTCTTGCCGCACATAGACCCTGCACCATGTGTAGGATAAACAAGAGTTTTGTCCGGAAGACCAAGAATCTTATTACGTAGAGAATCGTATAGCATGCTTCCAAGTTCCGTGGCAGACCAGCCAAGAGATGCCCTGAGATCGGGGCGTCCGACATCTCCTATAAAAAGTGTGTCGCCAGTGAGGACAGCATAAGGATCATTTAGATCTTTTGTAAGATCATAGGCGAGTATCGATATAGATTCAGGGGAATGCCCGGGCGTCTCAAGGATTTCAAGGCGAACCTTGCCAAACTCAATTACATCTCCATCTTTTAATGGGGTGAACTCATATTCGGCTTCAGCTCGAGCCCCGAGATATATGGTGGAAGAGACACGTTCCTTAAGCTCGAGATGACCTGCAACAAAGTCAGCGTGGAAATGGGTTAAAAAAACATGGCGAATATTCAGTCCATGAAGTTTAGCATCTTCAAGATACTGGTCTATGTCACGTTGAGGATCAACAATTGCCGCTGTCTTACTCTCCTCATCTCCAATCAAATAAGACGCATGTGAAAGACACCCAAGGTAATATTGTTTAAGGATCATGTTTACTTTTATGTTTATTGAAAATATAGAATCAAATTAACTAATTATCACACCTTCTCTGCCTATAATTTAATAACATGATTAAATATTAACCGATTTTATGTGTAAACCTATCGTGTTCCTATTTTCTTGCTAAGTTAAGGTCTTGTCAATAATGAGACGCGTCAAATTCTTTGTTGACAAACCCTTTGAGTTGGACTCTAATACCACTAACTAAGATAATGGGGACGTTTATGTTAATACTATCTTACCAACAAACTTTAAATTAAAGGACAAGAATTCAACCGTAATGAAGTTTCCTTCAGCCATTGATGTTGATCAACCCTCTAAAGTTAATTTGCTAGTTTTACCCCCTGATAAGCAGGGCAATTACCCATTAAAAAGCAGAGTCATTATTTCAGGCCAAAAAGGAAAAAGAATTTTAGATCAGACCCTTGAGTTTGAACTCTCAGTGGTAACAGGGCACTAAGATTCTCACTGGTCTAAGCACTTTAGTGATTTTATAGTGTTTCTTTTCAATGCGTCAATAAAAATTGTATATCACTATTTCATCCCTTTTATAATGAGAGATTGCACAGAAGGTCAAAAAACCAGCAACTACAAAAGTTGATCTTGAGCTTGCATTTTTATCTAGGGAGTTTTCTAACATACTTTAGAAAATGGAGATAGTTCCTGACTTATAAAATGGTTTGCGTATGCCTTTTGCGATTTATTTATTAATAAACTTGTCAACAAAAGATTTGACCGTATGCCGTCAACGGCTGTTTAACTAGCGGGTTAAAGTCCCGTGAAAGGAGTTGTTCGTTCACCTTTTTAGTA
>JALLOG010000174.1 GCA_027717645.1 Desulfobacterota bacterium AH_259_B03_O07 | reverse complement strand
TTTGTATCAAGACAAAGAAAGGAAAAAAATAAATAATGGATACAAGATCAATATCGTGTTCTCGTATGTCGCTCGATTGAAACATTCGAGTGGAATCTTTATTTTATGCATGAATATGTTTTAAAGCTTAACATATCGAAGACTTCTTAAGACACAGAGAAAGAGTAGGAAGTCCTTGGTAATAATGCACTGATTCTGTCCCTAAAATATCTAACATCTACAGCGATTACAGGCAAGAGGTAACCCTGTAGCAAGCTACAGGCAATTCGCTAGTTCAAGCTGAAATCATTAACTAAGATATAGAAAGGATAATCTCATCAAGCGCAGCCCCTGGATTATCCGCCTCGGTAATTGCCCTTCCTATTACAAGATAATCCGCTCCTCTAGAAACTGCTTCCACAGGGGTCGTAACTCTTTTTTGATCCTGCGTTTTATCCCCCAGCCGGACACCCGGGACCACAAGTGTAAATCGATCGCCGAATTCTTTTCCCAATGACTCAACCTCAAATCCTGAACATACGAGTCCATCTACCCCTGCCCTTTCTGCAATTTCAGCAAGTCTAAGAACCGAATTCTTTGAAGTACCCTCGATTCCCAACTCACTTAAACTTTCATCGCTGTGGCTGGTTAGTACGGTCACGGCAAGTACGAGAGGTTTCGGCCTGGACAATCTCTCCGATTCGGTTCTGACACCCTCTGCTACTACCCTCATCATTTCAAATCCGCCGAGAGCGTGTATCGTAAACATCTTAATACCATGACCGACGACTTGTTTGGCAGCTTTTTCAACTGTTGAAGGGATGTCATGGAATTTGAGATCAAGGAAAATATCAGCCCCATAATTTGAAAGGTCCTTTATTCCCCTTGGTCCAGAGTTAAGAAAAAGAATTGGGCCGACCTTGTAAGTCTTAACCTTTCCCCCTAGCCTCTCAACCCAGGTTTTTGCTTCTTTTAACACTGGGAAATCCAAGGCTAGAATAATTCGCTCTTCGGGTTTGAGAATTAGTTTGGACATGTTCCCGACTGCAAACTCCAAATCACAAATTCAAAATAACATCGAATATGTGAATGTAGGAGTCAGAATTCAGAATCCCGAAGAAAGGAAAAAGAATTTAGACTTCTGTCTCCTGACTCCTGAATTCTTTGTGACTTAGTGTCTAAATGGCTAACGTTTGGAATTTGTGGTCTCATTTAACATAGATTCGACTTCTCTTTCAACTTCTTCAATCTTGACCTTATTGGATATCCCACCCTTCCTCAGCTTGATCTCAATCGAATCTTCTTTAATTGTTCTTGGTCCTACAACAATCTGAATGGGAATTCCAATAAGATCAGCATCCTTAAACTTTATCCCAGCGCTTTCTTCTCTATCATCAATCACTACCTGAGTACCAGCCTTTTTTAACTTTTTATATATATCTTCAGAAATGTTAACCACTTGCATCTGACTCATATTAAGTGGAAGAATAACTACTTCATAAGGTGCTATTGAAATTGGCAGCACTATTCCGTTATCATCATAATTCTGTTCTATTGCAGCAGCGACAGTCCGCCCGATACCTATCCCGTAACATCCCATTATGAAAAATCTTTCTCGGCCAGCCGCGTCTACAAAAGTTGCATTCATTGCTTCACTATATTTAGTACCTAATTTAAATACATGACCCACCTCAATTCCACGGCTGGAATTGAGAACGCCATTTTTACATTTCGGACAAGGATCATCATTAGAAGCTACGCGAATATCTGCGAATTTATCCACATTAAAATCCCTATTTGGATTCACATTCGTCAGGTGAAAATCCTCTTTATTCGCCCCTGTAACTCCATTAATCATTTTCTCAATTGCTCTATCAGCAATGATTTTAAGCTTAATCTCTACAGGACCACTAAAACCAAGAGGTCCACCTGTAACATCTTTAATGGTCTTCTCCGATGCAAGCTCCACTTGGTCTGCTCCAATTGTTCTTTTTAATTTCGTTAAACTAAGCTCATGATCTCCCCTTACAAGAGCTGCAACAGGTCTCCCTTCAGTCTCAACTATCATTGTTTTTATAAGATTATTAGGATTAACTTTTAAGAAAGATGCAACTTCATCAACAGTTTTTAAATTAGGAGTATGGACCTCTGAAATCGTTTTCTTTTCTTCTATATTCTTTTTCTGTTTATTTTCACCAGCATCTATTTCCGCAAGGTCTAGATTTGCGGCATAATCGCACTTATTGCAGCTCATTATCACGTCTTCGCCCGTCGGAGCTAATACCATAAATTCATGAGAAAAGTTACCACCGATATTACCGGTATCTGCAAGTACGGCTCGAAATTCTAGGCCGCATCTTTCAAAAATCCTGTTATAGGCTTCATACATCGCCCAGTAAGACTTTTCAGCTCCTTCGTCGTCTATATCAAAGCTGTAGGCATCCTTCATTATGAATTCTCTAGCCCTCATAACCCCAAATCTAGGTCGTATCTCGTCCCTGAACTTTGTCTGAATCTGATATAAATTTACTGGGAGCCGTTTATAGGACCTGAATTCTTTCCGGACAATATCAGTAATAATCTCCTCATGGGTGGGACCGATGCAAAATTCTCTATCTGCTCTATCCTTAAATCTCAAGAGCTCCTTTCCATATTTATCCCACCTTCCGCTTTCCTTCCAAAGTTCTGATGGTAGAACAAAGGGCATCAGCAATTCAATAGCACCCGCTCGATTCATCTCTTCTCTCACTATGTTTTCTACTTTTCTTATAGAACGAAGTCCTAAAGGGAGATAATTGTAGATGCCCGCTGCAAGCTTCCTAATCATTCCAGCCCGAACCATGAGCTTTTGACTAACAACCTCAGCATCGGCGGGATCTTCTTTAAAAGTTGGGACAAAAAAGTCAGTGTATCTCATATCTCAGGAAGGATAACTTACCGATTTGACCACTAAATGCAACAAGCCTATCACTGGAGTTAATGAAAATAAACACCCAAGTCATTAATTTTTACCTACTAAATTGTCATAATGTTGATTAAATTATATATTATCAATTCGCGGAGGACCTATATTGAGTATTTGAAGCGCCACAGAAAATTCAAGTCAATCCAATAACAAAGGGTCATTTACAAACTAATTCATCATACACGCGAAGCTTTTTTGATGGCAAAAGATATCATTTAAACTGGTCCTTTCAGAACACTTTAAGGAGGATCCAAATGTCTATATCTAAGGGTAGCGTGTTAATCAAAATATTCATTTTATGGCCTTTTTTAGCGACGTTAATAGTAATTGCCGGCTGTGCTTCAAAAGATTCAAAAGGTAGACCCAAGGGCAAAGTATATCTTGTTGAAGTTGATGCTGAAAATAACGCTAACGATGGAACACCTGTCACAATTGACTTCGTCTCAGCGTATGATAAGCAGGTGGTAGATACTCTTGAGACCGTTACAGCTTCTGAATGGTTCCAATCTAAAAATAATTATATACTTCAATTTGAAGCTAAGATATTCGTATTCAATAAAGAGTTCGTTCCTGGTCATCAAGTTCAACTGGAGTATACGACTGGAATTGATGAAGACGCTATTGCTAATTTTATTTTCGCCAATTACCACTCCCCCGGGGAACACCGAGTGAGGGTGGGTAAGTTTAAGATTTTGATAATAAAGCTCCAAGAAAGCGATTTCTTTGTATTTGAAAAATAATTCATAATGATTAGTAATCAATTAGATTCGGAAGATATCGTGAAGCAATGCAGGTTAGGAGACGTTGTGGATGCACTTGAGATGCAATCAGATATGCATTCGTACTACTTTGATACGAATACAGGTAAGGTGATCCTACTCTCCGAAGAGGAATTAAGTGCAGCCGAAGGTGATGAACCTCTTGAAAATTATCCAGAATGGCAGCGGGAACCTATCCTACAGGCTCGCCTTGTGTTGGAAGATACACAAGCGAGGTTCCTATCCCTACCCACAACTTTTGATATTCACGAATACAGCATCATCGAGAGCTTTTGCCTAAATCATCCTGATAGAGACTTATCAGAAACACTCTGTGATTTGATTAGGGGTCGAGGAGCGTTCCGTCGTTTCAAGGATGCGATTCATCGCCACGGAATCCAGGAAGAATGGTATGCCTATAGATACGATGCCCTCGTTGAGATCGCAAAGGAATGGTGCGAGGAGCATGGAATCAAATATACGATAGCTCAACGTTGACCCTACAAATATAAAATGTATAAGATGATTATACATACTTGGAGGTAGAGATGAAGGCTTCAGTAGTCGATTTAAGATATAAAATGAAAGATGTTTTAAAGGCTTTAGACCGGAAAGAGAAGGTCACAATATTGTATCATGGCCAAGTTAAAGGAGTTATTATGCCCACCCAAAAAAAGGAAAAAATAGAAGTAAAACAACATCCCTTTTTCGCAATGTCCAAAGATAAGAAAATTTCCGTTTCAGAGAAAATGAAACGTTTAAGAAAACCCCGGTTCAATGATATTTGATACGGACATCTTCATCCGGATTCAAAGAGGAAATGAGAAAGCGGCAGACTTAGTACAAAAAACCTCTGTTAGATTTCTTTCTATTCAAACTTATAAGGAGCTTCTTCAAGGTGCAAAGAATAAAACTCAAATAAAGCATACAAAAGACTTTATCTCGTCCTTTGGCTTCTACATCCTTCCGTTTACTGAAAATATAGGCCATCGAGCTTCTATCTATATAGAAGAATACACACTAGTTTCCAATTTGCGTGCCGGAGATGCTATAATCGCGGCCACTGCTACTGAAAACAACATGTTTCTTGCCACAAGTAACGCCAAGCATTTCAGACCTATAAAAGATTTGAAATTAAAAGTATTTAAGCCTTAGACTACTTCATACATATATTGAAATATGCCTGTCCTAGCGTTGGGCCAGAATTCAGAATGACAATTATGGAATCCCGATTACTACATTCGTGAGCATATATACTTTTGTCATCTTGAACATTTGTGAGAGATCCTAACCACTTAAGCAAAATAATAGATTTCTCGCTATGCTCGAAATTCTACATGTCACGTAATTCGAGGACAGAATCCAAAAAAATAATAAATTTCCTCGAACTTTACTCATCCGTCATCCTCGAATGTTCCCCGATTAAAACTTCGAGGACAAGTTTAATCGGGGATCCATCGTTTAATATTTTATTTTCTTTGTCTTGATACATACTTCGATAAACTCAGCATGAAACGGGTAACAACCCTTCGAC
>JALLOG010000173.1 GCA_027717645.1 Desulfobacterota bacterium AH_259_B03_O07 | reverse complement strand
CGGGAATTCCCCGATTAAATTTAAAATCCTATTAATTTATAAAGGGGGATAAACATGTCATTTCCAAAACCATTCTTCAAATGGAGGCCTCATCCTTGGCATGGTCTGGAGCCAGGACTTGATCCTCCACGGATCGTTAGTGTCTATATTGAAATAACTCCTTTCGATTCCGTAAAGTATGAAGTTGATAAGGTGACTGGCTACTTGAGGGTTGACAGGCCACAGAGAACTTCCTCACAACCTCCTTCACTTTACGGTTTTATTCCCAGAACTTATTGTGGAGAAAGAGTAGCTAAATTGTCACCAAAATCTAAAGCTGGTGATGGTGACCCCTTGGACATTTGTGTCATAAGCGAAAGACCGGTGAATCGTGCTGAAATTATTGTTCATTCGAAAGTCATTGGAGGTCTCCAAATGGTAGATGAAGGAAAGGCCGATGACAAGATAATTGCGGTACTGGAAAATGACTATGAAATGGGTGCTGCAGAGAAGTTATCCGATATACCGGATATAGTTGTGGAGAGATTGAGGCATTATTTTAGCACGTATAAGTACATAATTGGTAAGGAGTTAAATCAATCTATAGAAAGCGTTTATGATCGCGATCATGCATTCAAGGTTGTTAATGCGGCAATGGAGGATTATCTAGATGAGTATGGTGAATAGAAAGTTTGTTTTCAAATTCGATAACTTGACGCATAAAATTTGAATTGAAACGAGGTTACGTTTTGTCAAAGCCTGAGACGTCTAAATTGCCTAGCACTTTCGGTTGGATCTGTGCGCGATTCTTGTTTTACCCCACCCTAATCTTAAATATGTTCTTGGTTAAAGTTGTCCGCACTAGAAATTGGTATGACCAGGTTGACGAGTATGTAATACTCGGTGCGCTCCCATCTAGAAAGGATGTCTCCGAGCTTAAGAAGATCGGTGTTAGTGCGGTCCTGAACTTGTGTGATGAGTATTCAGGTCCCGAAGAGGTTTACCGAGAAGCGGGATTAGTGCAACTAAGGTTACCTACGATTGATTATGCGTCTCCTAGTCTGGAAACGGTAAAACGGGGGGTTGAGTTTATCGAATATCATGTTGCTCAAGGTAATAAAGTATATGTCCATTGTAAGGCAGGACGCGGTAGGAGTGCGACTGTCATATTGTGCTGGTTGGTTAAGGCAAAGAAAATTAAGCCACTAGAAGCAATGGATATTCTTTTGGAAAGACGGCCACACGTGAATAAAAGACTTCATCAAAGAAGCGTTGTCAGAGAATTTATTGAAATAGAGTCGTGACAATGAAAGCAAATCTAAACAATTCATAATCTCTTTAATATTGTAATTGAGATTAATCCCCGACTATCGATCTTATTTAATATCATTACCTATGACGATAATTTTACGTTCTGTAGCGGAGGACTTCAGTCCTCCATTGTTGGAAAGAGGATTGCGTACCCTTTCATCAATCCGAATATCACTTTAATGCTCCACTTGGTAATCTTATTATAATTCCACCCTACGTTGAGTAACAAAACTAACTATGGTAGTATCCATCAATTTCTAAATCTTCTTGTTTAAGGATTACCAAATATGGGAGTTAAACCCGATCACTGGATAAGGAAAATGGCCTTAGAGCATAAGATGATTGAACCATTTGTCGAAGAACAGATGTCAAAGGGAGTTATTTCTTTTGGCTTGTCGGCCTATGGCTATGACATAAGGGTAAGCGATGAATTTAAGGTTTTTACCAATGTCTTTAATTCTGTTGTCGATCCTAAGGCCTTTGATGAAAAATCATTCGTATCACTTAAATCCGATGTTTGTATGATTCCTCCAAATTCTTTTGCCCTCGCCAGAACAGTTGAGTATTTTAGGGTACCTAGGAGTACTATCACACTTTGCGTGGGGAAGTCGACATATGCAAGATGTGGGATAATCGTGAACGTCACACCCTTTGAACCCGAGTGGGAAGGTTTTGTAACCCTAGAGATCTCAAACACTACGCCACTCCCTGCCAAAATATATGCGAATGAGGGAATTGCACAGGTTATATTCTTTGAAGCCGACGAGGTTTGTGAGGTGTCTTACGCCGATAAAAAAGGAAAGTATCAGAAGCAGATTGGAATAACACCGCCGAAACTTTAGTAAATATAGTAGGTTATATTTGATTCCATAAAATTCATAATTATTCTTCAAATTTCATTGTTAGAAATCGCCTAAAAAATATCGTGAAATGCCCTGATTTTATGTACTTTTAGAGGGTCTCATGGTATAATAACTTCGCTTTCTTCTATCGTATTAAGGAAACTTAATTGGAATTGTCAAAATCCCAGACAAACAAGGCAATTGATATAAAAGATTCTCAATATACCGCCGAGTCAATCAAGGTTCTACCGGGTCTTGAAGCCATAAGAAAACGCCCAGATATGTATATAGGCGACACCAGCACAAGGGGGTTTCATCATCTGGCATTTGAAGTACTCGATAACAGTGTCGATGAGGCTCTTGCCGGGTATTGCGATCAAATTAATGTAATTATACATGTCGATGGGAGTCTTACCATTGAGGACAACGGCAGGGGCATACCTGTTGGTAAACACAAGGAAACTGGCAAGTCCGCCGCTGAAGTGGTAATGACTAAGCTCCACGCAGGGGGCAAGTTTGAAGGAAAGGTTTATAAAGTAGCCGGAGGACTTCACGGGGTTGGTGTTACTGTTGTAAATGCGCTTTCCGAATATTTGATCCTTGAGATAAGAAGAGATAGTCATGTCTGGTATCAGAAGTATGAGCGCGGAAAATCTCTAGATGATCTAAAAAAGTCTGGCAAGACCAACAGAAGTGGTACGAAGATTAGATTCAAGCCTGACCCCACAATATTTGAGGTGGAGGATTTTAATTATGACATACTTGCACACAGAATTAGAGAACTTGCCTTTCTAAACAGGGGTTTAAAAATAAAGCTAACAGATGAGCGGGATGGCAGGGAGCAGGAATTCTATTATAAAGGCGGAATAGTTGCCTTTGTTGAAGAGCTGAGCAAAAATAAAAGAACACTTCACCCAAAAACCATATTTGTATCGGGTAAAAAAGAGGACACTATTGTTGAAGTGGCCTTACAATACAATGATAGTTATGCTGAGACCATTTTTTGTTATGCAAACAACATAAACAATATTGAAGGCGGGACACATCTTACAGGATTTAGAGGTGCACTTACAAGAACCGTTAATAAGTATGCAGAAGATAAAGGACTGCTTAAGAATGCAAAAGTTTCACTTAGCGGTGAAGATGCCAGAGAGGGATTAATAGCTGTTATAAGCGTAAAGCTTCCGGACCCGAAGTTCGAAGGACAAACAAAGACAAAACTTGGTAACACTGAAGTAAAAGGGATAGTCGAGACACTTCTTAACCAGAAACTCGGTTCCTTTTTTGAAGAAAACCCTTCCGTTGCAAGAAGAATCATTGAAAAGACAATAGAGTCTGCGAGGGCTAGAGAAGCCGCAAGGAAGGCTCGAGAGCTTACTAGGAGAAAAAGCGCATTAGAGTCTGGCACACTTCCTGGAAAGCTGGCTGACTGTCAGGAGCGCGATCCTAGCATGTGTGAGCTTTTTATCGTTGAAGGTGAGTCTGCGGGGGGATCTGCTAAGCAGGCAAGGTCGAGATATAATCAAGCTGTTTTACCTCTAAGGGGGAAGATTCTAAATGTTGAAAAAGCACGTTTCGATAAGATGCTAAGCAATGAAGAAATCAGGACAATGATTACCGTGCTTGGCACTGGAATTGGTAGTGAGGATTTTGATATTTCGAAACTTCGATATCACAAGATAATACTAATGAGTGATGCCGATGTCGATGGATCCCATATAACAACACTCATTCTTACCTTCTTTTACAGGCAGGTCACCGAGGTTATAGAAAGAGGTCATCTCTATGTTGCTCAACCTCCACTTTATAGGGTAAAACATGGGAAAGTGGAGAGGTATCTTATAGACGAGCCTGAATTTGAAAATTATCTTCTTAAGATTGGAACTGAAGGGGTTGTAGTAAAGGTTCGAGAAAACGGAAACTTGAAAGACATTAAAGGAAACCGTCTGCTTGAAATAATAAAAAAATCTATTTCCTACGGGAAAATACTCGAAAGGTTGGGAAAGTGGGGTAGAGATAAAAGGATTGTCGACGCATTCTCAAACAGGGAGGGTTTTAGAAAGAGTTATCTCAAAGTAGAAAATGAAGCGAAGCTCGATGTTCATTTGCAAGAAGTTATGAAATGGATTGATAGGCGTCATCCCGAAATACAGTCACTTGATTGGGAATTGGCTGAAGATGAAGAGCATAATTCGTCAAAGATCCTTTATGGTTTTAAAGAAAATGGGAGAACTGGAAGGACTGTAATAGACTTTGACTTTTTGAATTCCCCCGACTTTTCAGAGCTAAGAAACTTTGTTGAGTCTATAAATCAGTTAGGCCAACCACCATATAAAATTTCACAAAACGGAAAAGATGTTGAGGTGGGGACCCTAAGAGAACTTACTGAATATATACTATCACTTGCGAAGAAAGGGATGTTTATACAGAGATATAAGGGCCTTGGAGAGATGAATCCTGACCAGCTTTGGGAAACGACGATGAATCCAGAAACGCGCATCCTAAAGCAAATCAAGGTTGAAGATACATTTCAAGCAGATGAAATTTTCACTGTGCTGATGGGCGATCAGGTTGAACCCAGAAAGGAATTCATCGAGAAGAACGCCCTAAATGTTACGAATTTGGATATTTAGACAAGATTTGGAGAGAATGGTGGTAACGGCTAAGGAACAAATAGCTGAAATACTTGAACAGTGGCCTGATGATATTTCCTATAATGAAATAGTTTGTGCACTTTATTTAGTTTAATGGTTCATCGAGGTCTTAAAGATTCCGATGAGGGTCGCACAATATAAAACGAAGAGATGCGACGTCGGATTCGTCAATGATAAAAGTAAAACGGCCTTAAGGGGTACTCATATGAAAATTCATGACCTAAGCTTATCAGAACGTTTAAAGCTTGTGGAAGACATTTGGGATAGTATTGCTGACGAACAGGAAGTTCTTCCGTTAACTCCAGAGCAGAGAAAAGAACTTGATGATCGGTTGAAAGCTTACCAACTTAGTGGTGATCCAGGCACACCTGCATTGGAAGTTATTACTGAGATTCGAAACCGATTATGACAAAACCGGTTCTTTTAAGACCGGAAGCTCAACAATACATTTGTCATCCCCGAACCTTCCCCACTTTAGACATGAGGGGACAAGATCTTGATCGGGTATCCACAATGTTTATTTTTTTCTTTGTCTTGATACAAAGAAACAAAAATCAAGGC
>JALLOG010000172.1 GCA_027717645.1 Desulfobacterota bacterium AH_259_B03_O07 | reverse complement strand
CCATTTGATCCAGATTATTGTGTAAAAACATCTTGACTTTTAAGACGGTATCTGAGCACCGTCGAAGGGTTGTTTCTTTGTATCAAGACAAAGAAAAAGAAGAATCTTTTTGTGGATCCCCGATAAAACCATTCGGGGATGACAATGTTATTAAAATGTCATTCGTTCGAGATGACACAAGATCAGTTTGTCATTATGAACTCGTTTCAGAATCTATGTGGAGGACTAAAGTCCTCCGTTACTCATAAAAAGGGAATGTAGCGGCGACCTTAAGGTCGCCATAATAACCGCAGCTAGAAGCTGCCCCTACTTCACAAAAAGTGCCAGCTTTAGGAGCGCCATCCCTGAAACAAGTTCAGGGCAAGCCTTGGCACGATCATATCGCGGGTCGCAATTACTGTGGTAACCGTTGGAGCAAGCTACCGGGAATTATCAAGTTAAAGTAGTTCAATTAATTAAGATCGCCTCTTTTTAAAATTCAACTGATAACCCCGGGTGATAAGTACCACTCAATAATCCAGCCATTACCGGGGGTAGGAAGTTTAATTGAATCATCTCTATATAAACAAACGATAGAACCTGCTTGAAAATTGACCAACGAACGTTCTGGATCACCCATAATTAGTAGACTTAACAGCCTGGAAAGGAAGGGCAAATGCCCTATTAGCATCAGGGCCCGTTCTTCAACACATAATGTTTCTGCCGCAATATGTACATCATCATTGGGAGCCAGGCCTTGAACAGCCTTCACTCTATCGCTAAGTGATAAAGCTTTTGCGATAATACGAGCCGTCTGCTCGGCCCTTAATTTACCACTATGGTGAATTTCGTCGGGACGAATTCTTAATTTAGAAATGTAGGAAGCGACTTTTTCTACATCTTGTTTACCAGTATCCGAAAGCGGTCGATCGAAATCTTCTATTTCACTTTTTGCTTCGCCATGGCGAACCAGAAAAAAATTCATAATTTAATTCAGGTACATGGTTACCCCAAATCAATTCGCTTCTTTTATTACCCCACACGCAATGCGAGCACCCGCATCTCCGCTAGGATCTGTGATTTGATCATCTCTTCCTGCATGTATCATGAGAGCAGTACCATCAGGATGAAATAAGGAGTTCTTTCCCGGACCTAGAGTTGCAAGAGGAGCAAACACTACCGCCGACGCAGTTCCATCAGGCCCAACAAGAAGATTGGGCATGTCACCAACATGCGGCCCTTCTGGATTTTTTAGACCATGCTTTTTTCCATAGGGATTAAAGTGTCCACCTGCAGACTTAAATTTCGGTTTCTCACACTCGCCCACAGTGTGTATATGAAACCCGTGTAATCCCGGAGGTAGATCCTGTACTTGAATTGCAATATCCACTCCATCAGGTCCTTCAACAAAGGTTGCCAGACCAACAGGCTTGCCATCCCCATTTATCAACTCAGCTACTGCCATACTCGGATCAGCTTGTACGCTTCTCATATTAACCGTAACCACTAAAATACTAATTAAAAAAAACATTATGTATTTCATCCATATATACCTCCATTTACATACTCTAATTTGACTCTATTTTCTTAAAACACTTTGGACAGAATTCTGCACCTTGATAAATTTCTGAACCACATTCACATTTGCCAACTACCATTGGTTTCGCTAATGGTTTTAATTTCCCAAGCTCTTTTTGAGCATTAAGGTGAACCAACCTTAATTCTTCCTCACGCTCCTTGATCTCTTCCTCTATTCTCGAAATATCCATACATTTGAGCCTAATGCTTTCCTGATTGAAGTTATTGTTATGCTTAAACATCCTGTAAACTGAATTCCCCATATCTTCTATGGTACTTCTTCTTTTTCTCCTGAGTTTTTGTAGTTGATTTTTAATTCTCACGGTTTCATAGGCTTGTTTGGATCTTATGTTTACTAGCCTTATACCTTTATTAATACCTTGCCTTAATTTAGTCAATATATCGGAAGTATCGGTTAATTCAGCCATACATCACTCCTTACAGTTTATTGAAGTCAATCTAGACCTAATATCTTTTTAACCAAATATACCATATTATCAAGTGTTTTCTTTATCAAATTTTTGGAATTAATCAACTAACATAATTTGCGAACATTACTAATAAATTTATTCAGGTATGATTTACTTCCTTGAATTCATACGATAAGTGTTAATTCCGCATTTAATCCACTAAGCAATTAATATGGACAATTAAAGTGTTCCGAAAGAAAATATTTTATGGCTGGTACATAGTAGGAGCAGCCCTAGTTTTAATTATCATGGATGGGCTTCTGCTTTATTCTTTTGGTGTATTTCTACCATACTTGAATGAGGAATTCGGCTTTTCGCTTGCTATGGGTTCCTCAATATTTTCATTTAGATCACTCGTTCTGGCATTCTCTTTAACTCTTGCAGGGAGACTTGTAGATAAATACGACCCGAGAGTCGTCGTCTTTTCAGGAGGAGTTATTACAGCTCTTGGTGTATTGCTGTCGGGATTGGCTACAGAGGCGTGGCAGCTTTACTTGTTTTATGGATTCATGGTCGGACTTGGAGACGGAGTACTCTATATTACAGGTGTGGCTTTAGTAAGTAGATGGTTTATAAAAAAACGAACACTTGTAATTGGAATTATTACGACAGGAATTCCCCTCAGTGGACTTATTGCGAATCCCCTAACTGCTTGGCTTATTTCTTCTTTTGGGGTAAGAAATGCGTTTTTTGCCTTAGCCGGAATTATTATGATAGCTATTTTATCTGCTTTTGTTTTAAGAGGTTATCCTGAAGAGAAGAACTTAAAGCCATATGGCGAAGATGATTCAAATAGTAACAAAAAAGAACCTTTAAATAATAGATCGCAAGGTAATGGTGATTGGAAGGCACTGGAGGCCATAGGTACAACCACGTTCTGGTTATTATATGCAATGTATTTCTTTGGATTTACTACATTTTTAATAGTAGTTATTCACCTTTTTAACTTTGCAACAGATTTAGGAATTCTCCCTATTGTAGCCTCTGGAGCACCGGCTGCGATTGGTGTTGGAAGCTTAGTTGGAAGGGTTATGCTTACGGCAATCGTTACAAAAATTCTAGAAAGTAGAAAAGTCCTCCTATATTGCTTTTTACTTCAAGGTAGCTCGATTTTTCTACTCATAGGTATCGAGCAAACCTGGGCATTTTACCTTTTTGGCCTTCTTTTTGGATTTTTCTACAGTGGGACTGTACCAATCTTTCCGGCCTTACTCGCAAGGTATTTTGGACTATCTGCATTGGGCACCATATACGGTTTTTTTGGCAGTTCATACTCATTAGCAGCAATAGGAGGGCCATTAATAGCAGGGTATATCCATGATATAACAGGAAGCTATCTTTATCCTTTCCTAATTTCTATCCTTTTTTGCTATATTGCGGCTTCCCTTACCTTTTTAGTGAAGGCTCCGAAAAGAAAACAGAAAGAAGTCCACGATATCGCTACCATTTCACCCTAGTCATACTTCTCTTGATGTTAACTATGGATCTTTGGGCGGATAATTGGCTAAGGACCAATCAAGTAGCGCCAACAATTCAATTTAAAGGGTATATTTTAGGCATCCATGAGTGATGAAGCAATCATAGAGATCCGGGAAGAGAGTGAAAAATTACTAAGACCTCTAAACTCGGAGATTTACCGTAATCTGTCTGGTTTAAAGAAAGATAGTGCTCTTGGCCCTATTTATAGATCACACCCTTCTTTAAATGATCCGGATTTGTTCCTTACTCTAAAAGACACATCGTCTAGTACTGACGAGGAGGAAAAAGGATTAAGGCTCCTTAAAAGCTTTTTATCTCGAACTGTCTTAGAAAGCCAAACTGCTCATATAAGAGATGAGATTCTGACTGCCGAGACAAGGGGTAAAATTCAGATTGAGCAAAAAACAATTCCTTATAGAGCATGCTTAGCTGCAATTAAGAATGAACCCAACAGAATAAAAAGAGAAGAAATGGATCTAAAGAGAAGAGAGATAGTTCTTAAACTAAATCCTCTAATATTAAAAATCCTGGATATTTACCAGAATGTATCTGAACGGCTGGGTTATTCAACATATCAAATCCCACTTGATGAATTAGAACACTTAGAAACAAGTAAGTTAGAAGAAAAAGCAAAAATCATTCTTACTGACACAGAGTATATTTATAGAGACTTACTAAAGTGGTTCCTATTAAAAAGGATGGAAATTAAAATCGAAGATGCCAAAAGTCACGATCTTTATTACCTATTCAACTCCTTTGAATTAAAGTCCGATTTCCCTAAAATTGATCTACTTTCACTGGCGAAAAAGTTTCTTCATGAAATGAACTTGGAAATTGGAGAAAACATAAAAGTGGACTCGGAAAAAAGGATAGGCAAAGTTACAAAACCATTTTGCACACCGATAGAGGTTCCTAATAACGTCATATTTTCATATTATCCAATTGTAGGTGTACATGACTATGAGTCCTTCTTGTATGGACTCGGAACCGCATTTTGCTTCGGATTTTCGGAAAGAGATGACGATTTCGAGTTCAGACGACTGAGAGAACTTTCTGTATTGGAGACTTTTGGGCACTTATTCAGAAATCTTATGCTTCAACCTAAATGGTTAAAAAAATATTTAAGATTAGACACTGGTAGAGATTTTAAAGAATTTCTATATTTAAGGCACCTGATGATACTAAGATATTATTGTGGGAAATTCATCTATGAAAACTCAATTCATTTTATAGAAGACCATCAAAACAATTCTGAAAATTTTAAGCAATCACTGAAGGAAGCTACCTTAGCGGAATTTAGTGAAACAGATTATTTAATAGAGATTGAACCCTTTTTATCTTCTGCTATTTATTTAAAAGCAAGTTTTATTGAATCCAGTTTTAGATCTTATTTAAGAGAGAATTTTGATGAACAGTGGTGGAGGAATATAGAGACAGGAAATTTTCTACGTACTTTGTGGAAAGATGGGGGTCGAATCTCTTCCGGAGACATTGCTAATATTTCGGGATTTGACGCATTAGATCTAATCCCACTCTACGAATCCCTGAATGAACACCTTGGATAATTAGCTTATTTTTTTAAAAAATCAAAAGAAGAATGAAAGAGAATAAAATCACCGAATATCCCTTTATTGATCTCGTGACTATAAACCTCCTAATATTGAGTACCAAGAGGGAACTGCACACCGAGAATCGAGTTTGGGTTTTTAACAACTCAGTATTTAAGTAGGTGGTTAAATAATAAACAACTATTTAGGTTAATCAGTTTCTGCGTCAATTTTCACTTCCCCATATTTTCTCCCCCTTGCCCACATAATTAATAACTTATTAGGGCTATGCACTTGACTGAAGTTACCACAACATATAGTATAGGCAGGTATGGAATCTTACCCACGAAATCTCATGGAATTTGAACGGCAATTTGCCACGGAAAA
>JALLOG010000171.1 GCA_027717645.1 Desulfobacterota bacterium AH_259_B03_O07 | reverse complement strand
TGAGCTTTCTTGTGTCAATTTTTTTTATCACAGGAGGATTTGGGCAACAGCCCGTTGACAATAGACATAACACTTACTTTTCTATAAACTTTCTATATGGCAAGAATACGGTTGGGGTCATTGCTTTACCTTATACCAATCTTGTCGACAGATAAATAGTGCCTGTCCCTATTTTTAAGGAAGGCTCTTTCTCTTCAAGAGCCTTTCTCGTAATGCTTAAAAGGAGAGCCTTTGCTTGTTGTCTTTATCAAAGAGATGTACCTTGTCGATGGGAATATCAAAGAAGGCTCTTCCTCCGGGAACAATCTCTTCCCCGGAGCGGGCCCTCCCCTTAATCTTTACCCCTTTCCACAACATATCCACCCAGGTATCGCTCCCTGTTTCTTCCAACAAAAGAACTTCTCCCTCCAGAGTTGCTCCATCATTTTGAGCGCTGAAGATTAAATCGGTAGGCCTCATACCGCAAACAACATCGACATATTCGAAACGTTTGAGGACATGATCAAAGGCTGGCAGACCCTTTAACAGAGACCCATCTATTACATTTATTTGGGGACTGCCGATAAAATTGGCAACAAAGAGATTCATTGGCCTTGCGTAAACCTCCATAGGATGACCGCATTGTTGAATCTTACCCTGGTAAACAACCGCTATCCTGTCTGAAAGTACCATTGCCTCTTCCTGGTCGTGGGTGACATAAACAGTAGTTATCTGGAGATTTTCATGGAGTTTTTTAAGCTCTGCCCTCATTTCTATTCTCAATCGAGCGTCCAGGTTAGAAAGGGGCTCATCCATCAGGAACACCCTGGGTCTCCTGATGATGGCCCTCCCCAAAGCTACGCGCTGTCTTTGCCCTCCGGATAGTTCTCTTGGTTTTCTCTGTAAAAGGGTTTCCAGGCCCAAGAGGGTAGCTAGCTTCTTAATCTCAGCATCGATCACCTCTGCCGACTGCTTTTTCACTCGCAGGGGAAAGGCAATATTTTCATAAATGGACATGTGAGGATAGAGGGCGTAGCTTTGGAAAACCATAGAAATGTCACGCTCACCGGGCGATAAACCGTTGACTGGCGTTTCGTCGAAATATATGGTTCCCTTACTCAGATCCGCCAGACCCGCGATCATGTTCAGTATGGTCGACTTGCCGCAACCACTGGGTCCAACAAACGTAAAAAATTCCCTGTCCGCAATCGTGAAATCGAGATCTTCGACAACGACCACATCACCAAATCTTTTCTCGACTCCTTGAAACTTTATCTTTGCCACTTTCTATCCCTTGACCGCTCCCACGGTTAGTCCCTCTATAATTCTCCTCTGGAGTGCAAAGACGAGAATAATAAGAGGAATTGTTACGACCACAGAAGCCGCCGCAATATCTCCCCACGGCACTTCGTGGATACCCGGAAAAAGAGCGATCTCGACGGGGATTGTCCTAGATTTAATGGTCGCGGTAAAGGTTAGTGCAAACAGAAACTCATTCCACGAAAAAATAAATACCAGGATGGCCGTAGCAAAAAGTCCGGGGGCAGACAGAGGAAGTATTATCTTATAAAAGGACTGGAAAACCGTACAACCATCCACCCGAGCCGCGAGATAAATTTCATTTGGGATTTTTCTAAAAAAGCTAGTCAGCACCCAGATTGTGAGAGGAAGCGAAAAGGTCGTATACGTGATAATCAGCGCCGTGAGCGTGTTCCGTAATTCGAGCGCTGTTATAATGATATAGAGAGGGCTTACCGTCGCAATAGGAGGAAACATTGAGGCCGAAAGCACAAACGCTAGGATCAGCCCTTTCCTCCCCACGTCGAGCTTTGCGAGAGCAAAGGCCGCCAGGGAACCCAATACAAGCGAAAGAACAGTAGTTGAGACCGCGACCACAAAACTATTGATGATCACCCTTAAAAAGGGATAGGCCTTAAAGATCGAGATGTAATTCTCGACCGTGGGTGCATCGGGCAGAATAGGAGGCAATCTCGTCAGCTCAGCGCCTAGCTTCAGAGATGTAATGAACTGCCAGAGAAGCGGACCGAGGCAATAAAACGCGACAACGAATAAAAGAATGTAAAATGTGAATCGTCTCATTCGATTTCTCTTCTCAATAGTCTTACATAAAGAATAGTGATTATACCTACACAGAAAAACACCGTTACCGATATCGTAGACCCATAGCCGAATTGAAGCGTTTGAAAAAGCATATTATAGGCATATATGGATAATGTTTCCGTCGTATTGGCAGGGCCACCGCCCGTGAGTACATATATCGCATCGAATACCCTGAATGCATCCAGCGTTCTAAAGATTAGTACTATTAGAATTACGGGTTTTAGGAGAGGTAGCGTTATGCGTGTGAATATATACCATCTGGATGCTCCGTCAACCTTGGCCGAATTGTACAAATCCCTGGGGATGATCTCGAGTCCCGCCATGACGAGCAGTGCAACGAAGGGTGTCGTTTTCCATACGTCCATAAATACAGCGGCGTTTATTGCCCAGATGGGGCTGCCGAGCCAGTTTATATTAGCTCCCAAAAGGTAATTTAGAATTCCGAAGTCCGAGTTATACATCCACTCCCACATCTTTGCGGATACCACCGTCGGGATAGCCCATGGAATTAGTACTATGGAGCGCATAGTCCCTTTCCCCTTAAAAGCCCTGTCGAGCAGGACGGCAATCGCAATACCGAGCACGAGCTCTAAAGATACGGATAAGACAGTAAAATATGCTGTATTGTAAAAAGCATTCCAGAATCTGTCATCCCTCAATAAAAATCCGTAGTTGTCGAGTCCGGTAAATTTCGAAATATTAAAGATAAGAAGACGCCGGTGGAGACTCAACCAAAGTACATAAATAATGGGATAGATCGTTACTGCGGCCAAAACAGCCATCGCAGGGGCCAGGAATAGGACGTGGGGTCGCCTCGACATTAAAGAATCAATCCTCCAATTGCAAAATGAATTCTATCTGTTTGCTTCCGGACTCAAGTGCCTCTTGGGGTTTCCGTATTCTAGATATAATTGCGCTGAACTCGGGCTGCAGTATCTGAGAGATCATCATATAATAAGGGGTAATCGGTCTAGGTATAGCCTGTTCGAAGGCATCATAGAGTTTGGCTGTAAAAGGCTGCGCCCTTATCAAATCGGAATCTCTATACAGTTTTCTTCTTGTTGGTTTATAGCCAACGGTCAGGGAAAGCGTCTTTTGCGCCTCGTAGGAGGTCATAAATTCGATGAACCTTTCAGCCTCTTTCGGATGATCGGAATATTTATTGATACCCAAATGCCATCCCCCCAGCGTAGGTGAAGATTGATAACCAGGGAAACTGGGCAGCAGTGAAACACCTACCTTTCCTTTCACAATGGAGCCATCCCGCTCAAAAATGTTCCAGGCGTAAGGCCAGTTTCTCATAAAGATCGCTTTACCGGTGCCGAAGATATGCCTTGTGGTTTCTTCGACGGCTGTTGTTACCAGCTCGGGCGTAACACGGTATTTATATATAAGGTCCTCCATAAATTCAAGCGCCTGGCGGTTATCAATGCTGTCAAAAACTATCCGGCCGTCCTTTAGGATGTCTCCACCGTGACTGTGCATGTACTCAAGGGCATTACAGACAAGGCCTTCATATTGTTTTCCCTGCCAGATGAATCCGTAAAGCCCCGGCTCCCTACGCGTAATTTCAGAGGCAATGTAGACAAGGTCTTCCCATGTTCCCGGGGGAGTGAATCCGTATTTCTCTAGAAGATCCTTCCGGTAGTAAAGAACTCCTGCATCGATGTACCAGGGCGCCGCATATATTTTGCCCTGAAAAACGGCTGCCTCGATAGGCGCTTTAAAGAACGCAGCTCTCTTATCGGTAGGCAGAATATTGCTGACGTCTCTGAGCCAGCCAGCCCTTGCGAACTCGGGCACCCAGATCACGTCCATAGCAAAGACATCAAAATCCGATGATTTTCCCTCCAGATTGATGACATAGAATTGGTGTTGTTCGTCTGACAGGGACGGAAGGACTTCACCTTTTACCTTTATATCTGGATTCCGCTCTTCGAATTTCTCAATCAGTGTTTCAAATGCTTCAGGGTCACCTGCTAGCTTTCCGTGTTTGAAGACAATGGTTACTTGATCGTTTTCAACCGGTGGTGTTTCACGGTTACACCCCTGAAGAACCAGAATAGAAAATAAAAAAAGGTAAAGAATTTGAGCACCCTTAGATCTGATCATCTCTTCTAAAGTATATCAGCGGTAATATCTTAACATTTAATACTCATGATAGGATTCAGGATGTAGGATTCATGGTTCATGATTCAGAAACAACGGTTGGGGTCATTGCTTTACCTTATACCAATTTTGTCGACAGATAAATACTGTCTGTCCCTATTTTATGTCATAAATTTTACTCCTCGTATTACTCCAGAAATTGAAATTTCATGGAATTAATTGGAATTCCGAAGCTCCCTAAATTATTTGCATATGCGTAGATATTTGATATGATTATTGAATTAATGAATAATATTAGGGTAATATGAGAGACAATTATCTTGCATTTGCGAAGAAATACTCTTGACAATTCATTAAAAGACACTATATTATAGTCATCTTAATTATAAGGAGGCTACAAAAATGGCTGAAAAGAAAGAGACACAGAAGGTAAGTGATTTCACCGAACCGGTAGAAGAGCTCAGTGGGCTGGCAAAGGAAAATTACTTAAACGGCTTTGACTTCGCCCTTTCACTTTGGGAAGAAAATGTAAAGGCATTAAACAATCAAGTTGATTATTTGCTTAATGCTGAAAAGGAATACGCTAAAACAGTAAAAGAATTCTCTTCCAAGCTCCCAAAGGAATTTGGTCCGATTGGAAATGGGAACTCAAAGGTAATCGAAGGGGGAGTTGATCGCATAGTAGCTTTTCAGAAAGAATATGTTAATACAATAAGAAGTATTTCTGATAAGTTAACAAAGGAAACCAGAGAACTCACACACAAGAACATCGAGAAAGCTTTTTCCCTTTTTGACTATTATCTCAACGCTTTTAGAGTATAATCGAGATTTAGTTATAGATTAGCTACAATGTAGCGTTTACATCCTGCTGGCTGTAATTTTGTTAATTTGAAACCATTAAACACAAAATTAACAACCATAGGGGTGTCGACGCTACCTGTTTTTCAAAGCTCACATATTTAAATTAATTCAAAACATAGGGTTGTCATACCAGAACTCCGTTTCTAGGCATTTGTGGTGGAAATAGGAGGTTTATTTTACCCGCTGGTAATTCCTATATCCTATTTTCCCATCATTGTCTTAATTTAAGATTCCACTAAAATTCAACCCCAATTTGTATTTCTCTCGCCCAATATTTAATATAAATTATTGATTGTGTTGCATTGGCAAGGAGAAAAAAGGGTTCGGCTAAAATTAAAATGAGCATCATATGGTTCAGGGAAAGATAAAGAAGATATTAGA
>JALLOG010000170.1 GCA_027717645.1 Desulfobacterota bacterium AH_259_B03_O07 | reverse complement strand
TTCACGTAAATGTGGGCTACGAACTCCAGAATGTGGACGAGGAAGACGAAGAGGAAGAGGAGGAAGGAATAGAAGGCATAGCAGAAATGGAGTTAGAAACAAATGATGAAGGGGTGGGAGGGAGAACAAAATGGACTAACACTTTCTTTTATAATCTCGCTCTTTTCTTACGTGTAATTCCTGAAAGGCTACTCATTGGAGCTGAGCTTAATTCCGGACACGATTTTATTAAAGACGGCATAACAAACAATGAAGTAATTTTGGTTCCAGAGTTTATAGCAATACCTTTTGAAAAACCCATCATTTCAGTGAAATGTGGAGTCCCAATTGGATCAACCAATGATGATGATAACGTTGATTGGGGAATTAGTGCTGGACTCAGTTTTCAATTTTAATATTTAGAGGCGGGTGATCCCCGCCTAACTGATATATATTTAAGTATGTTAATAGGTGGTGGTGATAATTAAGAGAATCTCTGCATTCTTTCTTTTTTTATTTCTCGTTTTCTGCTTAAAGATACCCTCGTATTCTCATAAAATAATAGGAGAAATAACACCATTAATGGCCCAAATGAAAGACGCTCTTACTTTATTGGCTTCAGGAAAAGATGAAGAAGCTTTTTCAATAGTTCAGAAAGCGTACGGTATAAACAACCTTGATCAAGACGGATTATATCAAAGGTTAATCATAGTTGATAAAAAATTTGGGACATCCCTCAAATATGATCTCAATGATTCAGTAGTGAATAGGAATACGTTAGCCCTAAAAAAGACACTACAGACTATAGCATTTCTGTTGATGATAGAAAAATTCAATTTCATCCAAGAAAATTATGATAATGGTCAATATAGTTCAGATACCCTGATAGAAACATTCTGGGCGGGCAGGAATTATTTTTCATTATTACTTGAACCAGAACTATCAAAATATGATCCAAGAAAACAAACGAAAATTGATCGATTGTTGAATAGTATGCTGTACAGTATAGAAGATAGTGAATGGGAAAAATTTCAGCGTACTAAAGTTGAACTCATAAAGCAAATTGATAAATATTTCGATCCGGTAATTCCGGAGTTTATATATAATAAAAAGTGATTGGAGAATATCAATATTTCATTATTCTTCCAGAAAATATAAATCATAAATTGAATTAATGTATGCATTAATTGGGATGAACTAATTAACATATCTTTAATTTTTGTAATTTTAGTTTCATTATGGGCAATACCCGTCTATCTAACGGGAGAGCCTGCCGAGGAAGTGGTTGAAGACATGCCTTCTATCTCGGAAGAGATTATAGAGAAGCATGAGGAACAGGCAGAGATAGCTTTTATATTTATAGAGGCTACTGGACTTCTAGCCATCATAACCTTGTTTTCTAGATTGTATTTTAAAAGACTTGGACAGAGGCTGACTCTTTTAACCCTGGTTGCTCTCATAATTAGCGGAGGGCTAATTGCCTGGACAGCAAACCTTGGTGGCAAGATACGACATGTGGAGATACGCTCCAATATAGATGATATAATTTCACCTACTCAGGGTTTATACGAAGGTCATAAAGACGATTAATTATATCCTTATAATAATATGAGCACTAGAAACCTTGATAAGATTTTCAAGCCACAGTCAATTGCATTAATTGGGGCAAGTAAAACAGTAGGCAAACTTGGAAACATATTGTTTCGAAACTTAATTGAGGGTGGCTTTAAAGGTCCTATTTTCCCTGTAAATCCGAAGTACAGAACTGTTAATGGTAAAGATTCTTTTAATTCAGTCATCGAGATTAAGGACGAAGTAGACCTTGCTATTATAGTAACCCCTATCGAAGTAGTACCTGAGGTAATAAAGGAATGTGTTAGAAAAAAAATTTTGGGGACTATTATTATTTCAGCAGGAGGAAAAGAGATTGGAGAACAAGGGAAAATAATTGAAGAAAAAATCCTCCTAGAAGCAGCTCAAGGTGATATAAGAATAATAGGTCCCAATTGCCTAGGTATTATCCATCCAAGCCTAAATCTAAATGCAAGCTTCTCGCATAGAATGGCTCTGTCTGGAAATTTAGCCTTCATTTCTCAAAGCGGTGCTCTTTGCACTGCAATCCTAGACAGGTCATTTAAAGAAAACATTGGTTTTAGTCACTTTATAAGTATTGGTTCGATGGCGGATGTTGATTTTGGAGACCTAATCGATTACCTGGGAGGTTGTGAAGAGGTAACCAGCATCATACTCTATATAGAATCCCTTACTAATACTAAAAAATTTATGAGTGCAGCTCGTGCTGTCTCCAGGGTTAAACCTATAATTGCTTTAAAGGCTGGAAGGAGTCAAGCAGGGGCTCAGGCTGCGGCCTCTCATACAGGAGCTATGGCTGGTGAAGACGAAGTTTACGATGCAGCCTTTAAGCGAGCTGGAGTTGTTAGAGTTCTTACAATAAATGAGCTTTTCAACTGTGCTGAGAGCCTAGCAAAACAACCAAGGCCCCGTGGTCCACGTTTAGGTATAGTTACAAATGCAGGAGGGCCGGGAGTCATGGCTGCCGATAAACTTGAGGAGTTTGGACATGAGCCAGCTATATTGAGTGAAAAGACGATTGAACGTCTTAACTCTGTTTTACCCCCCCATTGGAGTAAAAGAAACCCAGTCGATATTATCGGGGATGCTACCCCTGGGCGTTACCTGGATGCTGTTAGTATTTGTCTCAACACAAATGAAATTGATGGACTTCTTGTGATTTTCACCCCACAGGCAGTAACGAATCCAACAGATGTTGCAAGTCGAATTTCAGAATCAGCAAAAGGACAATTGAAACCGATTTTTGCTGTTTGGATGGGTGGAGAGGAGGTTGAAGAAGGTATCTCAGTCTTAAACAAGGCTGGCATACCAACCTACGATACGCCTGAAGATGCGGTAAATATATTTATGCATATGTACTCTTACAGCTACAATCTTAAATTACTTCAAGAGACTCCAAGAGAGCTTCATACAGAGTTAAATTTAAATCGAGAGAAAGTCCAAAAGACCATTAAAAAGTCTTTATGTAACAAGGTTAATCTTCTCTCTGAAGTTGAGTCCAAGGAGCTCTTGGAGAACTATGGGATACCTATAAATAGGACATTAATATCAAATTCACCTGAACAAGCGGCTGAGCTTGCTACCGATATTGGATTTCCCGCAGTCCTTAAAATCCATTCTCCAGATATCACTCATAAAACAGATGCAGGTGGGGTTATATTAGACCTGAATTCAAAAAAAGAAGTAGAAGTGGCTTTTAAAAAGATAGTAGAAAATGCAAGGGCTTATAATCCAAAAGCAAGAATTGATGGGGCAACTGTGCAACGAATGATTAAGGAAATGGGATATGAGATAATTTTAGGAAGTAAATATGATCCCTTATTTGGCCCTGTGATTCTCTTTGGAATGGGTGGAATAATGACAGAGGTTATCGGGGATAAGGCTATAGGAATCCCACCATTAAACTCCACACTTGCAAAACGCCTCATGGAAGAGACAAAAGTTTATAAGTTGATAAGTGGTTTTCGAAATAGACCTCCAGTGAATTTGGATTTATTAGAAGAGATTTTACTGCGCCTTTCACATTTGGTAACAGATTTCCCTGAGATCACAGAAATCGATATAAATCCATTATACGTAAATGAAAACTCTATTTTCGCATTGGATGCCAGAGTAATAATCAAACCATCCAATATTAGGTCTCCTGAGCACATGGTAATATGCCCTTATCCACATCGCTACGAAACACATTGGAAGACCAAGGATGAAATCCCTATTCTGTTTCGTCCAATTAAGCCCGAGGATGAAGGCATGATGTTAGAGCTTTTTAACACTTTTTCTAAGAGAACAATTCAGTTTCGGTTTTTCGAGTTATTAAAATCAATGCCTCATGAACAGATTGTTCGCTATACACAAATAGATTATGACCGCGATATGGCAATAGTTGCTGTAGATGAGGGATCGGAAACGGAACGGATTCTTGGTGTGGGGAGACTCAGTTACCATCCAAACTTAGAGGCATCTGAGTTGTCAGTAGTTGTAGGAGATCATTGGCAAGGAAAAGGACTAGGGAAAAAGCTTCTTCTATTTTGTATAGAGATCGCAAAAGAAAAAGGCGTATCAAAGCTTTGGGGAGACATCATGGCCGAGAATGAAGGAATGATAAGACTATGTAAGAAGCTTGGGTTTAAGATCAACCGGATGTATGATGAAGGAATAGCCCAAGCTACAATGGATTTAAACTGATTTAGTTCAAAAAATAGAATTTGAATCTTTTCGTTATACTTTTCCAAGCTTTACCCACTTTTGCCTTCCATCTATCCTAAAAACCCCATACCATGTTTTCTTTTTTTGCGCTAATGATGCCATAGCTGCTCCTAATGTTAGAATATTGTTAGAAAGGTATTATAAGCGAAAATGGTTGAAAAGCAAAAAGCCCCTGAAAATAAAGGGGTTTAGTAGTGCGCGCCCAGAGGGATTCGAACCCCCGACCCACGGCTTAGAAGGCCGTTGCTCTATCCAGCTGAGCTATGGGCGCCTTCTAATAATTACGGATAGTTACAACTTCTTTGCTACCTTTATTAGTATAGCTAGTGTCCAAATAGGTGTCCATAGTTCCAGAATTTAGCCTTTCTACGGCCCGTTTTTATGCTCAGGGGTAGGGTGAGAATATCTCTTTGTCATGTTAATACTCTTATGCCGCATGAGTTCTTGAACTGTAACTATATCAACGCCTTTCATTACTAAATTACTAGCAAAGGTATGCCGTAAGTCGTGAAACCTGAACTTCTCTACTCCCGATCTTCTTATAGCTGAATTAAAGGCTGTTTTAAAGGTTTTAACAGAGTCATCCCCATTATTGTGGGAAAATATATATTCACCTGAATCATTACCTTTAACTGATTTCAATGTCTGCATCAATACTTTGTTGATGGGTATCATTCTTGAGTCATTGTTTTTACTGTCCCTGATTGCAATATAACCATCAATTAAATTCACGTCTTCCCACTTAAGATTCAATATCTCACCCTTTCTCATTCCTGTGTTTATCGCAGTAACTAAAATTGGCTTTAAGAAATTAGAAGCGTTGTTATAGACCTTTTGAAATTCTCCATCAGAAACAACTCTTAACTTATTAGGCTTTTCTGGAAATAGTTTTACTTTTCTCACGAATAGGGACGTCCATAAATAAGTAAAAAACTCATTATGTGAGCCTGTAATCCATATTTTTTGCAAGCTGTTCGCCACGGCTGACTGCATAACCAATAGCCGGTTGCGTCATTGACAAACGATTGGCCAAATCCGTTGCTGTAAGCCCCAGTAAACGTACAGCCCAGTAACACAACAGACTCCTTGCTTCCACTTGGCTCCTGCGACGTCCCTTAGCGTAGATCTCATCCCGATTAATTTCAAAGGTCTATAACAACGCTTCTAATTTCTTAAAGCCAATTTTAGTTACTGCGATA